>NZ_JBVJHH010000002.1:0-392808 GCF_055586905.1 Streptosporangium sp. NPDC048886 | reverse complement strand
TGGTCGGCGTAGACGGCGACGCTGGCCAGTCCGGCGTCCTTGCAGGCGCGGGCGATCCGCACGGCGATCTCACCACGATTGGCGATCAGGACCTTCTGCACCGACGTCGTTCCCTTCCGTACATGTGCGAACAAGGGGCCGGCGGGCCTCCAAGGGAGTTTAAACGCCCACACAGCGGCCGGGGCCGGGGCCGTCCTTCCGGTGCCGGCGGGCCTTCATGGGAGTGTAAGCGCCCCCTGATCGCCGGGCACGGCTGGGTCCTACCTGCCGAGGTACGCGCCGCCGTTGACGTGGACGACCTGACCGGTGATGTGCCGGGCCTCGGGGGAGGCCAGGAAGCTCACCGTGGCCGCGACGTCGTCGGGCGTGCCGGGGCGCCCGTTCCTGGTGCTCTCCACCCGGCGCCGCACCCCCTCCTCGGTGAGGCGGCCGCGGAAGAACTCGGTGTCCACGATCAGGCCGGGGGAGACCACGTTGGCGGTGACGCCGCGCGGGCCGAGCTCGGCGGCCAGATCGGCGGTCCACGCCTCCACGGCGGCCTTGGCCGCGCCGTACGAGCCGGAACCGGTGCCCCGGGCCGCGATCGAGCCGACCGTGACGATCCGGCCGTGGTCGGCCAGGCGGGGGGTCAGCGCGCTCGTGACCAGCACGGCCGACATCAGGTTGGCGTTGAGGTTGGCCCACCAGCTCTCGGCCACGTCCATCAGATCGTCGCCGGGCGCGCGGTCCAGGTTGGTGTTCCCGCCCGCGTTGTTGACCAGCACGTCGACCCGGGCCGGCAGCCGGTCCAGGGCCTCGCCCACCGCGACCGGGTTGGCCGCGTTGAACGCCACGTAGGAGAGGCCCAGCCGGTCGGCCGTCTCCTTGAGCACCTGTTCCCGCCGTCCGGTGATGGTCACCCGGTCCCCCTGCGCGGCGAACGCCGCCGCGACGGCGGCGCCGATCCCGGTGCCTCCGCCCGTCACCACAATCTCACGCACTGTCCATGACTCCTCACGTCACAGAAAATCAAGGTGAAAAGGAACGTTAGCTTCTCCGGGCGTCCGGGAAGGTCCATAGCCGCTCGGCATAATCCCGGTATCACTGTGATCCACTCGCCTATCGTGATTTCGTTTGGTGAGCCCCCCCGACACCGATCCCGAAGGAGACTGGCATGAGCCAGAACTTGCTCGGCGGCAATCCCGCGGAAATGCAGCAGATGGCCACCCAGTTCACCCAGCAGGCAGACCAGGTGCGGGCCACCATGGCCGCCCTCGACCGGGAGGCCGGCAAGGTCGGCACCGCCTGGACCGGTCCCGGCGCCCAGCGGTTCACCGAGGCGTGGCAGAACTACCGCGCCGCCTTCCAGCGCATGTCCGAGGAGCTCGCCGAGGCGTCCCGGGTCATCAACACCTACCGCGGCAACATCGAGTCCGCCACCCGATAGCCGGACCGCCGAGACGCCCCGGCCCACCTGGGCCGTGGCGTCTCGGCGTGTGCGGGCCCCTCAGGTCACGGCCGTCTGGACGGGGGTCACCGACCCCAGGGTGACCAGCAGGCCCCGGCCGGGCGGGCCGCCGACCGCGCCGCGGGGCAGCCGGATCGTGAACAGGTCGCCGTCGGCGGGGCTCTGGACCGACAGCAGCAGACCCGTGCGGGCCTTGCGGGCCTCGGCGACGAAACCGCGGTAGGCGGTGGTCAGGTCGCCGGTGGTGCCCGCGATGATCAGACCGTGCTCGCCGTCGCGGCCGGTCCGGAGCACCTGCTCCAGGGCCGTGCCCAGGGGGGTGTCGGCGGAGATCAGCTCGGCGTCGTCGACGATCACCACATACCGCTCCTGCCCCGCCAGGGCCTCGGGCAGGTCGCCGTCCGCGCCGAGTACGGCCAGCACCCCCGGGGCGTCCACCAGCGTGCTGAGCGGGCTGCGCCGGGGGGTGACCAGGGCCACGGGCGTGCCCCGCGCCAGCAGGGAGCGGGCGGCGGTCAGCAGCGCCGAGGAACGGCCGGACCTGGACGGGCCCGCGACGACCGCGCCGGGTCCGTGGGCGAGCAGGTCGACGCCGAGCGGGGCCAGCGAGTCGCCTCCGGCGCCGAGCAGCGCCCACAGGGGCGAGGGGGGCTCGAAGGACGGCGCCAGCTCCAGCGCCTGCGCCGCGGTGATCCGCATGGGCAGCGCGTCCACCCGCAGGGGCGGCTCACAGTCCCAGAGCCACCCGCCGGGCCCCGCCGCCGCGTCCCCGGCGAAGCGGGCGGGCACCGCGCGGGCCAGCGCCTGGAGCGCGCCGACCTGGGCCGGCCCGGAGGGGTCGTCGCAGAGCAGGGAGATCTGGCTCTCGGCGAGGCCGTGCTCGCCGGTGGACAGGGCGCGGCCGGGGGCGAGCGTGGCCGGCAGGTCCTTGACGGGCAGCCCGGCCAGGCCGTAGTCGGCCGGGTCGGCCAGCCGCAGGATCAGCCGGTCGTCGAAGACCGTGGAGATCTGCCCGATCAGCGCCGAGCGGTCGCCGGTCACCACGGCGCGCAGCCCGACCGCCGGGCCCTCCCGGAGCAGCTGCATCAGCGACTCGATCAGCCGCCCGTAGTCGTAGCCCTCGAAGGCGGCGACGTATCCCTCCCACCGGTCGAGCATCAGCACCAGCCAGGGCAGCCGCGGACCCCCGGCGGCGGCGCGCAGCTCGGCCAGCGACGCGTATCCGGCCTCGGCCAGCAGCTGCTGGCGCCGCCCGACCTCGGCGCGCAGGCGGGCCAGCAGCCGCTCCACCCGGTCGAGCTGGTCGCGGGTCACCACCGCCCCGCAGTGCGGCATCGCCATCAGCGGCAGCAGCGCCCCCGAACCGCAGTCGATCGCGTGCACGTGCACGTCCTGCGGGGACGCCCCGGCCGCGATCGCCCCGGCCAGCGTGCGCAGCGCGGTGGAGCGCCCGCTCCGCGAGGCGCCGGCCAGCAGCAGGTGCCCCCCGTGGGCGAGGTCCAGCGTCAGCGCCCGCCGGTTCTGCGCCCACGGCAGGTCCGTCACCCCGAACGGCAGCGGCGGCACCTCCTCCGCCCCCGCCCGGTACGGCGGCGCGCCGCCGGGCGGGTCGGACAGGCCGGGGGCGACCACGAGGTCGCCGAGCGGCGGGAGCCAGGGGCTGGGCTGCCGCGGCACCCCGGCGACGCGGGCGGCGTCGGCCAGGGCGTCGGCGAGTATGGACAGATCGGTGACCGGCGAGCCCTCGGGGGCCGGCCCGGGCGCCGGCAGCGGCTGCCCCAGGGCCCGCCAGCCCACCTCCGTCACCCGTGCCCTGACCTCGGCGGAGCCCCCGGGGCTCCGGCCGCCGATCCGGGCCGTCTGCACGGCCGTCGCCGCGCCCGCGCCCGACTTCACGTAGCACCGGCCGGGGGCCGACTTGGGGATGTGCGAGGCGTCCGGCCGGCCGATGACGTCGGCGGACTCGGCGGCGTCGGTCACCCGCAGCGCGATCCGCAGCGAGGTGTTCGCCTGGATGTCGGCGGTGACCACGCCGCCGGGCCGCTGGGTGGCCAGGATGAGGTGGATGCCGAGCGAGCGGCCCCGCCTGGCGATGTCCACCAGCCCGGTCATGAAGTCGGGCAGCTCGCTCACCATCGCCGCGAACTCGTCGATGACCAGCACCAGCCGGGGCAGCGCGGCCGGCGGTCCGGCGCGCCCGCGCAGCGGCCCGGCCGGTGTCCTGCCGCCGGCCACGAGCAGGTCGCGGGAGGCGCGGGCCGCCCGCGTGTCGCGGATCGCGTGGTAGTCCTCGATGTCCTTGGCCCCGGCGGCCAGCAGCAGCCGCTCCCGGCGGCGGATCTCGGCGGCCAGGGACGTCAGGGCCCGCTGCGTCAGGTGGCCGTCCAGGTCGCTGACCATGCCGACCGTGTGCGGGAGCCGTACGCACTCCTTGAAGGCGGCCCCGCCCTTGTAGTCGATCAGCACGAACGTCATCTCGTCGGGCCGGTTGGCCACCGCGAGCGAGCAGATCAGGGTCTGCAGCAGCTCGGACTTGCCCGCGCCCGTGGTGCCCGCGATGAGCGCGTGCGGCCCGTCCACCCGCAGGTCGACCGAGAACGGCCCGTCGGGGCCGGCCCCGATCACGGCCTCGGTGCTCCGGCCCCAGCGCTCGGCGAGGGCCGCGCCCGACACCGAGGGCAGCTCCAGCAGCTCCAGCAGCCGCGCGGAGCCGGGCAGGGCCAGGGCCGAGTCGTCCCGGCTGACGTCGCGGATGGGGGCCAGGGAGCGGGCGAGCCGGTCGCACCAGGTGACCGAGACCTGGTCGGCCAGGATCTCGCCGAGGTCGTCCAGGCCGCCGCCGCGCAGCCGTATCATGCCGCCGTCCGTCACGGCGGCGACGGTGGCGCACTCCTCGGGCAGCAGCCGCTGGTCGTCGTCGACGGCCAGGGTGTAGACGCCCGCCCGGGGGCCCTGGCGGAGCACCTGCGGCATGCCGGGCAGCGCGCGCAGGACCTGGGCGCCGTCCAGGACGACCAGCACGTCGTAGGGGCGCTCGTCGTAGACCGGGGCGGCCTCCGCCGCCCCCGGGCCGCCGCCGAGGTCGCCCCAGCCGGTCGGGACGCGGCCGAGCTTGGCCGACGGGCTCTCCTCCTCGCCGAGACGCTCGTCGATCAGCCTGGTCAGCTCGCTCACCCGGCGGGCGGCCGCCTCCGGGTCGGCGCCGACCAGCGCCACGCAGTCCTCGCCGCCGTGCGGGGCGCTGTGCGGCAGCCAGCGGACCCAGTTCCAGCGCTCGTCGCCGTCGCCGTGCGCCGACAGCACCACGATCGCCAGGTCGCGCGGGCTGTGCAGGGCGGCGGCCTGGCCGACCAGCCAGCGGGCCAGGCCGGCCGTCGCCTGCCGCGGCCCGGTCAGGCCGGCCACGCCCAGGCGGCGCATGACCAGCGCCACCGGGACCGCGTGGCAGGTCGGGAGCTCGGGCAGCGGGCCGTCGAGCGGGGCGGAGCGCTCGGGGACGAACTCCAGGGCGGCGGGGAGGTCGGCGAGGCCGACCCGGAGGCGGAGCGCGTCGGGGTCGTGGTCGCGGCGCTCCCACAGCCGCCGCCGGGGGCCGGTCGCGGTGAGCAGCACCTCGGCGGGGTCGGGCGCGGCGGCCCGGCGGCGGGTCTCGTCGGCGGCGCGGGCCTCCTCCACGGCGGCCTCGAACGCCTTCAGCCGCTCCTTGTACTGCTTGACCTGCTGGCGGTACTGCTTGCGGCCGTGCCGCCGGTCGCTCCACCACTGACCGATCATGATCAGTGGGGTCAGCAGCGCGAACAGCAGGAAGTACCACATTTTGAACGCCCAGGCCATCACCAGCCCCAGCCCGGCGGGCAGGAAGGCGGTCAGCAGCTGCAGCCGCATGGTCTCGGCGCGCTTGGGCTCGGCCGGGACCTCGAAGCGCCGCTCGCCGTCCGGGGCGCGGAGCCGGGGCGGCCGGTTGTAGGCGAGCCCGCCGTCGGGCTGGGCGTCCAGATGCGCGTCGGGCGGCTCCACGGCCTTCAGGGTCAGCACGGTCGAGCCGCAGGTCAGCAGGGCGTGCTCGGGCCACGGCGCCGGGCCTTCGAGGGGCTCGCCGGCCAGCAGCGCCGCGGCCCCCGCCCCGGGTTCCACGGTGATGGCGTCGGGGGTGAGCCTGATCACGGCGGCCTCGCCGGACAGCCGGGGGTCGGGGACGGCCACCGCGCAGGCGGGGTCGGAGCCCACGGTGTGGACGCCCAGGCTGAGGCGGTGCACGGATCCGGCGGCGGGCCCGCCGATCACCCGGACCTCCACGATGCCGCCGGGCTCCTCGGCCATCGTCGCCCCGGCCAGGTCGCGGTCGAGGGTGACGAGGTCGCCGTCGCGGAGCAGGCCGAGCGCGGGGGCGTCGGGGTCCAGGGGACGGCCGTCGCGCCAGAGCGTCGGAGGGGCGGCGCCGGGGGAGTCGTGGCCCAGCCCGTAAGGCGCCTTGCTCCGTGTCAGCCGCACCACGTTGGTCGGCCGCTCGCCGCCCTGCCCGGCCAGCGACTCCGCGAGCCGCGCCACCGTGGTCGTCTCGTCCCCCTCGACCACGACATCGCGGTCGGCGTGCTCGCTGAGCACGGTGAGCATGATCCGCATCGCCGCTCTCCTCGGGTCGGGCCCCGGTCCAAGGTACAGAGTGGGAACGGTCCGGGAGGAGCTGTTTGCGGCAATGCCGTGGGGCACGGGCCGGTATGTGGAAAACGTGGCGGCCTGTGGACAACTGTCGGACGCTGTTGCCCGGTTATGCCGTTCTTAATGGGCGTTTGTCGATTTGAGCGCTCCGGAGAGGCTGGGGATTCACCGCGCGGAGCTGTGGAAAACTCAGCCGGGACCTGTGGGGTCCCGCCGGGCCCGGGTCCGGGCGTGGAGCTCGCCGGCCTTCTCTTCCAGCAGCCCGGCATATGCGCTGACCTCGGAGGTGACCTCCGCCAGCCCGGCCGCCGCGCGGTGCAGCCCCGCGACGACCCGCCCCGTCGCCGGCGCGCCGGCGATGCGCTCGGCCCCGCGACGGCGTAGCCGTCCGATCGCCGTCCGGAGGAGCCGGATCCGCCCTGACCCCGGTGTGCCGCGCCTGAACCAGTTGGCCATGGCGTAAGGATGGCACATTTTGAACGGGTTCAGGATGGCGGGAGACGCGCGATCCGGCGGCGGCGGAGTGAAGACGGCGAGAAATTTGCCGGAATGAAAGGTGTAAATAGTGGGAAGCCTGTTACGTGGGTTAATCCATCCCTTATCACCTTGATAAGTCAGCTGTCACCTAGCCAAACCGTCAGTTTCTTCCAGATCGGCGTTGACAGAGGCGTTCCTATCAAACGAGCATGGGTCTTGGCTTTTGTCCGGCAGTTCATCGGCACGGTGCGCATAATGGCGTAAATTCGACCACGTAGTCCCCATATTGTGATCACTCTGGGAGTCCCCCTGCCCATGAGGACCAGTGAGAAGCCAACGAGCCGTCCCCCGGTGAACTCCGAGCGGCAAGGCCCGGCGGCCGCCCTTTCCGGACCGGCGTCGCGCAAGCTCCCCGTCCCCCCGCGCGAGCGCAGGCCCGCACTCGCGGCCCTGGCCCTGCTGCTCATCCTGGGCGGCGCGCTGGCCACCACCCTGCTGGTCCTGCGCAGCGGGGACCGGGTCTCGGCGATCCAGATCGTCCAGCAGGTCGGCACCGGCCAGCGCATCCCCCGGGCCGCCATGCGGGAGGTCCAGATCGCCGACACCGGCATCGGCTACGTGGCCTATGCCGACAGCGTCCGCGTCTCGGAGCACTACGCCCGCGTCACCCTGCTGCCCGGGACCCTGCTGACCAGGGAGATGGTCGTCTCGGCGAGCGCGGAGCTGGGCCCGGGCAAGGCGCGGGTGGGCCTGGCGCTCAAACCGGGCCAGCTCCCGGCCAACCTGGCGCAGGGCGACCGGGTCCAGGTCATCCACGTGCCGGGCCGGGGCGGCGGGGCCGGCGCCCAGAGCCGCGTGCTCGCCCAGGCCGCGCTCGTCCACAGCGTCGGAGGCCAGAGCAAGAGCGGTCTGTCCGGCCAGGTGACGATCATCGTGGACGCCGCGGTGTCGCCGACGATCGCCGCCTACGCCTCCAACGGCGAGATCGCCCTGGCCGAGCTGCCGGGAGCGCGCTGACGTGGCGCTCATCGTGCTGGCCGCGGACAAGGGGGCGCCGGGTGTGACCACGGCGGCCACCGCGCTCGGCGCGGTCTGGCCGCGCCCGGTGCTGCTGGCCGAGTGCGACCCCGCCGGCGGGGACATCGCCTACCGCCTGCCCGCCGCCGACGGCGGCGTGCTCAATCCCGGGCGGGGCCTGCTCACCCTGGGCGCCACCGCCCGCCGCGGCCTCCACCCCGACCAGGTCTACGAACACACCCAGAAGATCGTCGGCGGCCTCGACGTGCTGACCGGGCTGACCCACGGGGAGCAGGCCGCCGGGCTGAGGTGGCTGTGGGGCCCGCTCGGCCGGGCGCTGGCCGCCCTGCCCCACGCCGACGTGCTGGCCGACTGCGGCCGCCTCGGCGGCCACCCCGAGACGGCCGAGCTGACCGCAGAGGCCGCGATGGTGGTGCTGTTCACCAGGGCGAGCCTGGACCACGTCGCCCACCTGCGTGAGCGCCTCCAGGTGATGCCCCGCGACCCGCAGGTCGGGGTGGTGGTGATCGCCGACCCCCGGCAATACCGCACGACGATCGACGAGGTCCGCCGGATCGTCGCCGCCACCGGCAGGGAGGCCGCCTTCGTGAGCGGGCTCGCCCACGACCCCAAGGGCGCGGAGCTGCTGCGCGGCCAGTGGGGCGGGCGCCTGGACCGCTCCCTGCTGATCCGCACCGCCCGGGAGCTCGCCGGCCGCCTGGCCGCCCAGGTCCGCGCCCCGGAGCCGGCCGCATGACCATCGACCACACGCTGGTGAAGCGCTTCCGGCAGGAGGTCGGCGACCGGCTGGCCCACCAGCGCCGCCTGGACCAGGCCAGCGGCCTGGTGCCGATGACCGGCGAGGACGAGCGCCAGTTCGCCCGCGCGCTGATCGCGCAGGTCCTGGAGGAGTTCGCGCGCGGCGAGATCGGCGTCGGCAGGACCCCTCCCACGGCCGAGGAGGAGGAGGCGCTGGCCGCCGGGATCCACGCGGCACTGTTCGGCGTCGGCCGGCTGCAGCCGCTGCTGGACGACCCCGAGGTCGAGAACATCGACATCAACGGCTGCGACCGGGTCTTCGTCGGCTACGCCGACGGCCAGGAGATCATGCGCGAGCCGGTGGCCGAGTCCGACGAGGAGCTGGTCGAGCTGATCCAGGTCCTCGCCGCCTACAGCGGCCTGTCCAGCAGGCCGTTCGACACCGCCAACCCCCAGCTCGACCTGCGCCTGCCGGACGGCTCCCGGCTCTCGGCGGTGATGGACGTGACGGTCCGCCCGTCGGTCTCCATCCGCCGCTCCCGGCTGGGCAAGGTCTTCCTGAGCGACCTCGTGGGCAACGGCACGCTCACCCCGGAGGTCGGCCGCTTCCTGTCGGCCGCCGTGGCCGCCAGGAAGAACATCATGATCTCCGGCTCCACCAACGCCGGGAAGACGACCCTGCTGCGCGCGCTGGCCAACGAGATCCCGCCGTCCGAGCGGCTGATCACCGTGGAGCGCGCGCTGGAGCTCGGCCTCGACCAGTTCCCCGAGCTCCATCCCAACGTGGTGGCCTTCGAACAGAGGCTGCCCAACTCCGAGGGCCAGGGCGAGATCAGCATGGCGGAGCTGGTCCGCCGCTCGCTGCGGATGAACCCGTCCCGGGTGATCGTCGGCGAGGTGCTCGGCGACGAGATCGTCACCATGCTCAACGCGATGACCCAGGGCAACGACGGCTCGCTGTCCACCATCCACGCCAACTCCTCGATGGAGGTCTTCAACCGCATCGCCACCTACGCGCTCCAGGCCGCCGAGCGCCTGCCGATCGATGCCACCCACATGCTCATCGCGGGCGCGATCGACTTCGTGGTCTTCATCGAGAAGCGCAACGAGTACGCGGCGGGCGGGCGGCTGCGCCGCTACGTGTCGAGCGTGCGCGAGGTGGCCGGGGTGGACGGCAGGGTGCTCTCCTCGGAGGTCTTCGCGCAGTCTCCCGACGGCCGGGTGCTGCCGCACGCCCCCCTGTCCTGTCTGGAGGAGCTCACCCGCCACGGCTACGACCCGGGAGGCTGGAGGTGATCCCCCTGCCGCCCGGACTGCTCGACCCGCTGGCCCTGCTGGCCGGGGCGGCCGTCGGCGCCGGGCTGTTCCTGCTCGGCCTGGCCCTGTACGGCACGCGCCCCCGGCCGCCGGCCCCCGACAAGAAGGCCGGCCGGCGCCGGCTGCTCAAGGCCCTGTCCACCCGGTCGGCCGCGGGCGCCATCGCCGGCGTGCTCGTGCTCGTGGTGACCGGCTGGCCGGTCATGGCCGTGGGGGCGGTGCTCCTCGCCCTGGGCTGGCGGGGCCTGTCCGGCGGCGCGGCCGAGGAGCGCACGGCGATGCGGCGGCTGGAGGGACTGGCCGCCTGGACCGAGTCGCTCCGCGACACCATCGCCGGAGCCGCGGGCCTGGAGCAGGCGATCCCGTCGTCGATCCGGGCCGCGGCGCCCATGCTCCGCCCGCACCTGCGCGCGCTGGTGGACCGCCTGCACACCCGGATGCCGCTGCCCGACGCGCTGCGGCTGTTCGCCGACGAGCTCGACGACCCCTCGGCCGACCTGGTCGTGGCCGCGCTGATCCTCAACTCCAAGCTGCGCGGCCCCGGCCTGCGCGACGTGCTCGGCGCGCTCGCCGTCTCGGCCCGGGAGGAGCTCGACATGCGCCGCCGGGTCGAGGCCGAGCGCCGCTCCACCCGGCGCAGCGTGCAGATCGTGGTCGGTACGGCCCTGGCCTTCGCCGTCGCGCTGGTGGTGTTCAACCCCTCCTACGTCGAGGAGTACGACAACACCCTCGGCCAGGCCGTGCTCGTGGTGGTCGCCGGGTTCTTCGGCGCCGGCTTCGCCTGGATGCGCCGCCTGGCCCGCTTCGACAAACCCGCCCGCCTGCTGGGCCTGCCCTCGGGAGGAGAGGTGCGCGATGACTGAGGCGCTGCTGGCCGGCTCGGTGCTCGGGCTGGGCCTCTTCCTGCTCATCCGGGCGCTGTTCCCCGCCCGGCCCGGGCTCGTGACGCGGCTGCTGGCGCTGGACGCCGCCAGGGAGGGCACCGACGTCCCGCGTATGCAGCTCGTCCTGCCCGACGAGGAGGTCAGCGCCTTCCGTCGGGGCCTCGGCGTGCGGCTGGCGCGCTTCTACGCGGCCCGGGGGTGGGAGGCCCGCTCGGCGAAGGCGGACCTGGCCCTGCTCGGCAGGTCCTTCGAGGGGTTCCTGGCCACCAAGATGCTGCTGGCCGCCTCGGGGCTGCTGGCCTTCCCGCTGCTGATCGGCTGGCTGGTGCTGATGGAGTGGGGCGTCTCGCTCACCATCCCGCTGTGGGCCGCCCTCGCCGTCGCCGGGGTCTTCTTCGTCCTGCCGGACCTGCAGATCAAACGCGACGCGGCCCGGATGCGCCGCGACTTCCGGCATGTCGTCGGGGCCTTCCTGGACCTGGTCGCGATGAACCTGGCGGGTGGGCGCGGCGTGCCGGAGGCGCTGATGATGGCGGTCTCGGTGGGCAGCCCCGGCGCCGACGACGAGGGGGCCAACTGGGCGATGAACCGGATCCGCGAGGCGCTCGGCAACGCCAGGATCGTCGGCATCACCCCGTGGCAGGCCCTCGGGCAGCTCGGCGACGAGATCAACGTCGACGAGCTGCGTGACCTGTCCGCCGCGCTCGGCCTGGTCGCCGACGACGGCGCCAAGGTCCGCGCGTCCCTGACCGCCCGCGCCGCGACCCTGCGGCGGCGTGAGCTCGCCGAGGTGGAGGGGCAGGCGGGTGAGCGGTCCCAGTCGATGCTCGTCGCCCAGCTCCTGCTCTGCGCGGGCTTCGTGATCTTCCTGAGTTTTCCGGCCGCTATGAAGATGTTGGGGTCCTGACCATGCTGAGCCATCCGTGGATCGTCTATACGGCCGCCTTCCTGAGCACGCGGATCGACAGGGCGCGCAACGCCCCCACCCGAGGGGCCTCGGCCGTCGAGTGGGTCATCATCACGGCCATCATCGCCGGGGTCGCGCTGGGCCTCGCCACGCTCATCAAGACCCTGGTCGAGGGGAAACAGGCGGAGATCTCCAACCAGTTCGGCGGTGGCGGCGGCGGAGGTGACCAGGGTGGCGGCGGAGAGCCGTGACCGGCAGCGGGGCGCCGCCGTCATCGAGCTGGCGATGATCATGCCGGTGGTGCTGGCCGTCATCCTGCTCGTCGTGCAGTTCGCCCTGTGGTTCCACGGGCGCCAGGTGGCCGACGCGGCCGCCCGCGAAGGGGCCCGGCTCGCCCGGGTCGACACCGACTCCTGGGAGAGCGACGCCGAGGAGCGGGCCGTCGAGGTGCTCAGGGCCGTCGGCCCCAAGCTCCTCGACGGCGCCACCGTCACCGCCTGGGAGGAGGGCGACCAGCGGGGCGTCGAGATCACCGCCACCGCGGTCCAGGTCGTCCCGCTGCTGCCGGCCACGACGTTCACCATCACCTCGCGCTTCGGCGGCCCGGTCGAGTGCTTCCGCCCCGACGACGGGAGCGAGGGATGCCCGTGACACTCCCGGCCCTCTCCCGGCGCGGCGGCGGCCCGGCACGGCTCGGCGGACCGGCGCGGCGCGGCTGTGGACCGGCGCGGTACGGCCGCGGGCAGGCCCGGTACGGCCGCGAACGCGGGTCGCTGACGGCCGAGACGGTGCTGCTGGCCCCGGTCTTCCTGCTGTTCCTGCTCTTCCTGGTCGGCGCGGGGAGGGTGGTGGAGGCCCAGGGCGAGGTCAACGGCGCGGCCAGGGACGCGGCCAGGGCGGCCTCGGTCGAGCGCACACTGTCGGAGGCCGAGGAGGCCGCGGGCAGGACCGCGGAGGAGTCGCTGTCGGGCGAGTGCGAGCCCGAGGTGAGCCTGGCCGGCACGGACTGGCAGGAGGGCGGCCAGGTTCGGGCCGAGGTGACCTGCACGCTGGACCTCGGCTTCCTCGGCTTCGGCGCCGCCAAGCAGATGAAGGGCGACTCGGTGGTCCCGCTGGAGCAGTTCCGGAGGGTCGAGTGAGCCGCGCGGGTGACCGGGGGTCGATGTCGGTCTTCACAGTGATCTTCTCCGTGGCGGTCTTCCTGCTGGCCGGGCTCCTGGTCGACGGCGGGGCCGCCATCAACGCCCGGCTGCGGGCCGCCGACATCGCCGAGCAGGCGGCCCGGGCGGCCGCCGACCAGATCGACGTCGAGCACCTGCGCGCCACCGGCCAGGCCCGGCTGCTGGAGGGGGGCGCGGCCTGCGCCGAGGCCGAGGAGATCGTCTCCGCGCACCGCACCGACGACGTCCAGCTCGCCGGGTGCACGGTCGGCGGCGGCCAGGCCGAGGTCACCGTGCGGGTCTCGGTGCCGTGGGAGGCGTTCTTCCTCGCCGCCTTCGGCTTCTCCGGCTCCGAGGCGGAGGGCGAGGCCACCGCCGGGCCCGACACGGGGGAGGACGTCTGATGGCCCGGCACGGCCGCGGCGGTCCCGGCGGGCGGGAAGGGCCGCCCCGGACGCCCTAGACCAATTGCGGCGAATCACTGGCCGAGCGGGTGACGGACGACGAATCTGAACGGGGAGGGAGACTCATGCCCACGCGACAGCCCATGCGCATCAGGCCCAGGCGCACCGCGGGTGACCTGCTCGCCGGACTCGGCGCGCTGGCCGCGCTGGTCGCGCTGCTCGGCGGGGTCCCCTACGCCCTGCTCCGGCTGGCCGGGCCGCCGCTCCCGCCCGAGCTGCTCGACCTCGACCTGCTGACCAGCCAGGTCGGCACCGGCACGATCGTCGCGATCCTCGTGCTGCTGGTCTGGCTGGCCTGGCTGCAGCTGGCCGTCTGCGTGATCGTCGAGGTCTACGCCGGGCTGCGGCGGGTCGGCATGCCGGCCAGGGTCCCGCTCTCCGGGAGCACCCAGGCGCTGGCCAACCGGCTGGTCTCGGCCGTGCTGGTGCTGTTCACCGTCTCGGCGGTGGTCGTGCCGATCGCGAAGGCCGGCGGCCCGCCGGCCGCCCGCCCCGCCGTCGCCGCGGCGGCCTCGCTGTCGGCGCTGCCGGCACCGGTCGCCGAGGAGCGGGCGCCGCTGGTGCCGGTGGGGAAGGCCAAGAAGGTCTACGTGGTCCAGCCGCCGCACGGCCGACACCACGAGAGCCTGTGGGAGATCGCCGAGAAGTGCCTCGGCGACGGGCGGCGCTATCCGGAGATCTACCGGCTCAACCAGCACAAGGAGCAGCCCGACGGCAGCCGCCTCCACATGGCCGACCTGATCAGGCCCGGCTGGGTGCTGGACATGCCGGACGACGCCCGGAACATCCACATCGTCCCGGCCGACCAGCCCCGCGACGACACCCTCAAGGAGCACCCGGGCAAGCCGGTGGAGCTCGACGGCCGCGCCCGGACCCTCACCCCCGACCGGGCGGATCCGCCGGCGGAGGCGCGGCCGGACGTCTCCCGCCCCTCGGACACCTCCGTCGTCCCCGGCGGCGGGGAGAACGCCGAGACGGGCCGGCTCCCCGCGGACACCTCCCGGCGCTCCCCCCAGGAGCCCGCCACCGAGCGCGGCGCCGGGCAGGAGTCCCGCACGGCGGCCGACCCCGGCGGCGCCGGGCGGCAGGCCCCGGAGCGCGGCACCGGGCACGACCCGTCCGTGGCCGCCGGCCCCGGCGCTCAGGACTCCGGGCTGGAGCTGCTCGACTACCTGGCGGGGGCCTCCCTGGCGGCGGCCGGGCTGCTGGCGGCGCTCGGCCACAGGCGCCGGCGGCAGCTGTGGTACCGGGCGTTCGGGCACCGGATCGTCCGGCCGAGGGACGACGCGGCCCAGGCCGAGCTGGCGCTGCGGCTGGGCGCCGACGCTCCGGGCAGCCGGATGCTGGACATCGGGCTGCGGCTGCTCGGCAGGTCTCTGGCGGCCCAGGACCGCGTCCCGCCCACGATCTACGCCGCGCACCTGTCCTCGCGGACCCTCGACCTGTGGATCCACCCGCCCGACCGCGACGCCCCGGCGCCCTGGGCCGCCCACGACGGCGGGCAGGTGTGGCGGCTGCCGGCCCACGAGGGACGGATGCTCGACGAGCAGGCGCTCGCCGGCGCGCCGGCGCCGTATCCGGGCCTGGTCTCGCTGGGCTCCAACGGCGAGGGCCGGGTGCTCGTCGACCTGGAGGCGGCTCACGGGCTGATCAGCCTCAGCGGCGCCCAGAGCACCGCCGCGCTCGCCGCGCTCGCGGTGGAGCTGGCCACCAACCGCTGGTCGGACCGGATGCGCGTCACGCTCGTCGGTTTCGGGGAGGAGCTCGCCGTGATCGCCCCCGACCGGATCCGCTGCGCGGGCAGTCTCGCCGAGATCCTGCCCGAGCTGGAGGCCACGGCCGAGGAGCGGGGCCACGGCGGCGAGGTGCTCACCGGCCGGGTCCACGGCCGCGCCGCCGATCCGATCTGGCCGCCGCACTACGTGCTGTCCGCGGTCGCCCCGAGTGCCGAGGAGGGCCACCGCCTGGCGGTCCTCGCCCGCAAGGGCGTCCGCACGGCCGCCGGATACGTCGTGGCGGGAGAGGTCCCGCACGCCACCTGGCACTGGGAGATCACCGACGACGGCCGGGCCACGGTGGACGCGCTCGGCTTCGAGGTGACCGCGCAGCTGCTGCCCCGCCGCCACTACCGGGCGCTGGTCGACCTGTTCCGCACGGCCGGGCGGCTCGACGGGGAGCTCCTGCCCGACGGGCCGGAGCCGGTCCCGCAGACGCCCTCGATCGAGGTACGGATCCTCGGCCCGGCCGAGATCACCGGTCCGCCGCCGATGGAGGAGGGGAGGGCGGTGCTCGCCGTCGAGCTCGTCGTCTACCTGGCGACCCACCCGGGCGGCGTCCATCCGGTGGTGCTCGGCGGGATCCTCTGGCCGCGGGGCGTGCAGCAGGTGGTCAGGGACGCCACGATCGCCAGGGTCGTCGCGTGGCTGGGCACCGACAGCGCCGGGCGGCCCAACCTCTACGCCGACGAGTCGGGGCGGCTCCGGCTCGGTCCCGAGGTGAGGACCGACTGGATGCTCTTCCGCGAGTCCGTGCGCCGCTCGCACGCCGATCCCGCCCTGCGCGCCGTACTGCTGGAGAAGGCCCTGAACCTGGTGCGCGGCCCGCTGCTGAACGGCCGCCCGCGCGGCCGTTACGCCTGGCTGGCCGCCGACGACCTGGAGTACGACGTGACCGCCGCCGTCGCGGACGCCGCTCACCGGCTCTGCGAGATACGGCTGGCCGACGGCGAGGCGGCCCAGGCCGTCGCGGCGGCGCGGGCCGGGCTGCTGCTGGCCGCCGACGACGAAGGACTCTGGAGAGACCTGCTGCGGGCCACCCATCTCACCGGCGACCCCGGCCGGCTGCGGGCCGTGGCCGAGGCCCTGCACCGGCGGGCGTCCCACCACGGCGGGGGCGGGATGGCGCCGGAGACGGAGGCGCTCATCGACGAGCTGCTGCCTTCGTGGCGGATACGTTCGGCGCCGTCGGCATGAGCGGGCCGGTGGGTGCGTGTGCGGTAGGGGTGCGTGCGGTGGGTGCGCGTGCGTTAGGGGTGCGTGTGGTGGGTGCGCGTGCGGTGGTGGCGCTGGCTCTGCTCGTGCCGGTGGTGGGCTGTTCCTCGCCCGCCCCCCGGCCGTTCACCCCCGTCGACCTCCCGGTGGGCGGCCCGAGCACCTCGGCGCGGGCCGCGCCCACCCCCCGGGTGGAGACGGTCGAGGTCGCGCCCGGCGTCCAGGTGGTGGTGGAGTGGCCCGCCGTGGCCGACCCCGACACCACCGGGATGATCAACGTCTTCCGCGACTACTTCGCCGGGTCGTTCAAGGCCGTCGTCACCGGAGGCCGCGACACCGCCTACCTGGAGACGGTCCAGGACGGCGCCAGCCGGGACGCCTACTCGTGGGTTCAGGAGTTCCTGGACCAGCGCAGGTCGGTGCGCGGGACCGCCCGCCTGTACGCGCTGAACGTCAGCTCGGTCACCGGCCCCGGGGCGCAGCTCGACGTGTGCGTGGACGAGTCGGGGATGCGGCTCGTGGACTCCGGGACCGGCGAGGCGGTCGGCGCGCAGCCCGACTGGACCAGGGAGCCCTACTTCCAGGTCGCCGGGGTGCGGAAGGGCGACGACGGGGTCTGGCGGATCAAACTGCTCCGGCATGCGGAACTTCCCAGCGAACGCGCGAAGGGATGTCTTCGATGATCGTTAATGTGGCCCTGGCGGGACTGCTGCTGCTCGCCCCGGTGGGCGCCGACCCCGGGGGCGGCGGCGGCGAGGGCTTCCAGGACGGCCGCACCGCCGGGGTCCGCCTGCAGAACTCCAAGATCGTCATCACCGGGACCGGTCTCAGCGGCAAGAGCGACGGCTACCGGATCAAGCGCCCTTGCTGGTACGAACCCGACAAGGGCGCCGACGAGACGCTGAAGGACCAGGAGGCGCTGCGGGACCTGTGGTTCCGCTACACCCCGGGCGCCACCGAGGAGAAGTTCCAGGAGTTCCTCAAGCAGTTCAAGGACAAGGCCGGCAAGGAGGGGCGCTGGTGGAAGCCCGCCTACAACGGGGCCGATCCCGACGGGGTGTCCTGCTGGAACGGGCTCGACCCCTTCGTGTGGGTGCCGCCCGGCACGACCCCGCCCAGCGGGATCACCATCGCCGAGCTCGTCGAGATCGCCCGCGCCGCGCTGACCGTGCCCGAGCCGAAGATCCAGCTCAATCCGGACGCCAGGAGCTACGTCAACCTGCCGACCTGGGTATGGCTGGGCGGCATCGGCGCGCCCACCCGGTCGGTGACGGCCACGATCCCGGGGTTCATGAGCGCGACCGTGACCGCCACCCTGCAGGACGTCAAGATTGACGCGGGCACGAGCGCCGACCGCGCCGAGGTCAAGGAGGATTGCGGGCCGGGCGGCAAGCCGTACGTCAAGGGCGGCAAGTTCACCTGCGGTGTCCGATACCTGCGCGCCTCCGCCGACCAGCCGCGTGAGGTCTACACGCTGACCGTCACCTCGGTCTGGCCCGTCCAGGTGCAGGACAACGTGGTGCCCTTCGCCTACGACCCGATCGAGGCCGGCGCCACCCGCGACGTCGAGGTGGGCGAGGTGCAGAGCACCGTCACCGGGACCAGGTGACGCCGGGAGGGGGCCGGCCCGGCGCGCGGGCCGCCGGCCGGCCGCCTACAGCACGCTGGTCTGGGCGAGCGCGTTCTCGTGGGTGAGCAGCCACCGCTTGACCGGCGTGCCGTAGTAGTAGCCGCCGAAGCCGCCGGTGGAGGGCAGGATGCGGTGGCAGGGGACGAACGGCGCGATCAGGTTCTGCGCGCACGCCGCCCCGGCGGCCCTGGCCGCCGTCCTCGGCATCCCCGCCCGCTCGGCGAGCTCGGCGTAGCTGATCGTGACCCCGGGCGGGACCTGGCGCAGGGCCGTCAGGAGCCGCTGCCGCTTGGGCGTCCCCGGCTGCGTCAGCTCGACGTCGTCGAGGGCCGTCAGGTCGCCGTCCAGGTAGTCGCGTACGGCCTGCGCCGGACGGCCCAGGTCCGCCACCTGGCGCAGGCCGGACGCCTGCAGCCGGGGCGAGAGCCGGGCGGACATCTCGTACGGGTCGGCGGTGAAGCCCGCCGCGACGATGGTCCCCTCGTGCGAGAGCAGCGCCAGCGGGCCGGTCGGGGTGGGGAGGATCTGCGCCTCGATCATCACGAACTCCATAGGTGTAGCGCGGCGTAGGCCCGCCAGGGCCGCCACCGCTCGATGTGCTCTTCCGGGATGCCCAGGTCCGTCATGGCCCGCCGCAGCCCGAGGTCTCCCACGGGCCACGCGTCCGGGTCCCCCAGCGCCCGCAGCGCGATGTAGCTGGCCGTCCACGGCCCGATGCCCGACACCTCCAGCAGCCGGGCCACGGCCTCCCCGGGCTCCTGGGCCCCGTCCAGGTCGATCTCCCCGGCCGCCACCCTCGCGGCGAGCGCCTTCAGCGTGGCCACCCGCCGTCCGGTCATCCCGAGCCCGTCGAGGTCGGCCCCGATGAGCTCGCCGGGGGTGGGGAACAGGTGGGTGAGCTCCTCGGCGCCGGTGGGGCGGCCGGCCCGGCCGACGATGCGGCCGAGGATGGTGCGGGCGCCGGCGACGGAGATCTGCTGGCCGACCACGGCGCGGACGGCCACCTCGAAGCCGTCCCAGGCGCCGGGGACCCGCAGGCCGGGGCGGGCGGCGACCAGGCCGGCCAGGGAGGTCTGGCCGAGGGCGTCGGCGATGGCCTCGGGGTCGGCGTCGAGGTCGAGGAGGCGGCGGCAGCGGGCGACGATGCGGGCCAGGTGGCGGGTGTCGTCGAGGCGCACCTCCAGCCGGACGTGGCCGGGCGCCGGGGTGAGGGTGACCGTGCCGCCCGGGACGGCCCGGCGGTAGCCCGTCTCGTCGACGTGCTCCAGCCCGGGGATCGCCCGCGCGCCGAGGAAGCGCATCAGCGGCTCCGCCTCGTACGGCTCGCGCCGGTGCAGCCGGAGCGTCAGCGTGTTGTCGGTGACCGCCCGGCCCGCCGTGATCCGCAGCTCGCCGGGGGTGAAGCCGTAGGTCTCCTTCATGGTCGCGTTGAACTGCCGCACGCTCCCGAACCCCGAGGCGAACGCCACGTCGGTGATCGACAGCCCGGTCTCGGTCAGCAACTGCTTGGCCAGCAGCAGCCGCTTGGTCCTGGCGACGGCCAGCGGCCCGACGCCGATCTCGGTGGTGAACAGCCGGTGCAGGTGCCGCTCGGTGATGTGCAGCCGCCTGGCCAGCTCCCCGATCCCGCCGTCGTCGGCCACGCCCTCGTCGATGAGCCGGAGCGCCCGGCCGATCAGGTCGCCCCGGTGGTCCCAGCCGGGGTCACCGGGGCTGAGCTCGGGCCGGCAGCGCTTGCAGGGCCGGAACCCGGCCGCCTCGGCGGAGGCCGCGTGGCGGTAGAAGCGCACGTTGCGGGAGGCGGGGGTGCGGGCGGGGCAGATCGGCCGGCAGTAGATGTGCGTGGAGGTGACCGCCGTGTAGAACCGCCCGTCGAACCGGGCGTCCCTCGCGGTCACCGCGCGGTAACAGGAGTCGAAGTCAAGCTCTCTCACGGACACACTGACGACGTTAGCCGCAGCGCAGTCCGGGCGACCGGCGGGAATCGGACGTGACCGTCAGGGGCCTGTCACTTGGAGGAGACGCCGACTCCGATCTCGAATTCCCGGTAGACGCGGGCCCAGAAACCGTCGCGGAGCCAGACCCTCGCCTCGGGGTAGGGGCGCAGGGAGTGGCCGAGCTCCTTCTCCGCCTCGATGAGGAGCTCGGTGTCGATGACCGTGGGGAGGATCGGGCCGGGGAGCAGGTCGCGGATGTTGTCGCGGCCGCGGGTGAGGATCCACTTCTGGGCCACGTGCTCGCCGACCTCCTCGACCCGGGGGCGGCTGGGGCCGAGCTTGGCGATCTGGCCGACGGGCGCCTTGGGCTTGACCGCGGCGGGGGTGCGGGCGGCGAAGACCTGGGCGGGGGAGGGGGCCACCGGGGCGGCGGGGACGGGGACGGGGACGGGGGTGCGGCTGAAGAAGGAGCGGAGGAAGTCGGCGGTGATGATCTCGACGGTGTCGGACTCCCAGACGAGGCGCTCGGCCTGGTTGGTGCCGTAGGGCGGCTCGACGCCCCACAGGTGGATCCGGACGCCGTAGGCCTGGGCGGCCTCGACGGCGGGGACCATGTCCTCGTCCCCGGCCAGCAGGATCGTGTCGCTCACCGCGTGGTGCCTGGCCAGCGCCTCCAGGTCGCTCCTGATCTGCGCGTCCACGCCCTTCTGCTGGCCCCGCGCGTTGAGGTTGCCCAGGCGCACCTTGACCCAGGGGAGCTGGGCGATGACGCGCTGGTCCACGGTCGGCACCCGGTCGCGCGCGGCGTCGTACCAGTAGATCCTCAGCAGCTCGCCGTGAATGCGGGCTTCGGCGTGTTTCTGCAGCGCCTGGATGAGCTCGTCAGCCGCGACGCGGTATTCTTTGCGCTCCTTGGCGCCGAGAAGCACTTCCCCCGCCGCCGCGTACAGATACCCCACGTCCACCAGGACTGCGTACTTCGCGGCGACGGGATGGGAGCTGAGGTCCAGGATGGTCATGTCGTCCTCCAGGCCTCGGAACTAGCTGATCGGCTGACTATATGCGCCCATTTCTTAGATAGTCCCAACTCTCGCGCAACTTGACACCCCGTTCTTGGGATCTATCTCGGCAGTCCGCTTGATCTCCATGCGCCTTGTCCGGTCGGAAGAGGTTTTCGCATGCGATGTGTGGGATTACGCCAGGTTTCGGTCTTCCGTACGGCTTTCGCCGCCGGATCCGCCTGTGACGCGAGCGCGATCACCAGTGCGGCGATCTCCTCTTGCGTCGCGTCCCCGCGGACGATCCTCAGGTGCGTCATAGCGGGATGTTCCCATGCTTCTTCGGGGGCAGGCTCGTGCGCTTGTTGCGCAGGGCGCGCAGTGCCCTGACGATCTGGACTCGGGTCTCGGACGGGCGGATCACGGCGTCCACATACCCACGTTCGGCCGCGAGATACGGGTTGGCGAGCGTGTCTTCGTACTCGGTGACGAGCCGGGCCCGCTGGGCGTCGGGATCGTCGGCCGCGGCCAGCTCCCGCCGGTAGAGGATGTTGACCGCGCCCTGCGCGCCCATCACCGCGATCTGCGCGGTCGGCCAGGCCAGATTGACGTCCGCGCCCAGGTGCTTGGAGCCCATGACGTCGTAGGCCCCGCCGTACGCCTTGCGGGTGATCACCGTGACCAGTGGCACGGTCGCCTCGGCGTAGGCGTACAGCAGCTTGGCGCCGCGGCGGATGATTCCGTTCCATTCCTGGTCGGTGCCCGGAAGGAAGCCGGGAACGTCCACGAATGTCAGCACCGGAATGTTAAAGGCGTCGCACGTCCGGACGAATCTCGCGGCTTTCTCCGAAGCGGCGATGTCCAGCGTGCCCGCGAAACTCAGCGGCTGGTTGGCCACGACCCCCACGGAACGCCCTTCGACCCGGCCGAAACCCACGACGATGTTGGGCGCGAATTGCGCGTGCACCTCAAGGAATTCGGCGTCGTCCAGGACGTGCCCGATGACGGTGTGCATGTCGTAGGGCTGGTTCGCCGAATCCGGGATCAGCGTGTCGAGCTCGCGGTCCTCGTCGGTGGTGGAAAGGACCGGGTCCACGTCGAAGGCCGGAGCCTCGTCCAGGTTGTTGGAGGGCAGGTAGGACAGCAGCGCCCTGGCGAACTCCAGGCAGTCGGCCTCGTCGGCGGCCTCGTAGTGGGCCACGCCCGACCTGGAGTTGTGCGTGTGCGCGCCGCCGAGCTCCTCGAACGTCACCTCCTCGCCGGTGACCGTCTTGATGACGTCGGGGCCCGTGATGAACATGTGCGACTTCTCCGACACCATCAGCACGAAGTCGGTGAGCGCGGGCGAGTAGACGGCGCCGCCCGCGCACGGGCCCATGATCAGTGAGATCTGCGGGATCACCCCGGAGGCGTGCACGTTCCGCTTGAAGATCTCGGCGTACAGGCCCAGGGAGACGACGCCCTCCTGGATGCGCGCCCCGCCGGAGTCGTTGATGCCGATCACCGGGCAGCCGGTCTTCAGCGCGTGGTCCATCACCTTGACGATCTTCTCGCCGAAGACCTCGCCCAGCGATCCGCCGAACACCGTGAAGTCCTGGGCGAACACCGCCACCGGACGGCCGTCGACCGTGCCGTAGCCGGTCACCACGCCGTCGCCGTACGGGCGCTCGCGCTCCAGGCCGAAACTCGTGGACCGGTGTCTGGCCAGCTCGTCGAACTCCACGAAACTGTCGTCGTCCAGCAGCTCCAGCACCCGCTCCCGGGCGGTCATCTTGCCCTTGGCGTGCTGCTTGTCCACCGCGCGCGCGGAGCCGGCGTGGGCCGCCTCGTCCAGGCGCCGTTCCAGGTCGGCGAGTTTGCCGGCCGTGGTGTGAATGTCGATCCCGGCGGCCACCGGCTCAGCGCTCATCGGGTTCTTCCACTCCTATCCGCTCCACACGGTCTCCGGGTGATCCCGCTCCGGGTGATCCCGGCGGGTGCGGCACGCCGTCTCCGGCACCGCACTCCGTCCGGCGCGCCGGTCGCGCCCCGGCACCCGCCCATCCTCAGCAGGGTAACCGTTTCCTGACACGGCGAACTATCGGGGGCGGCCGTTCGTTGCCCGGCCGGAGACCTGATTCTCAAAATCGGAAATTCTGCCAAAGTAGGTGCCATGACCGACATAGCCGACGCGGTACGCACGCAGCAGCTCTTCAAGAGATTCGGGCAGCAGGTGGCCGTGGGCGGTGTCGACCTCATCGTGCCGCGTGGCAGTTTCGCCGGTCTGGTCGGTCCCAACGGCGCGGGCAAGACCACCACGCTCAGCATGGTCACCGGCCTGCTCCGCCCGGACGGCGGCGCCGTCCACATCGACGGCCTCGACGTCTGGCGCGACCCGGTCCCCGTCAAGGGCCGCATCGGCGTGCTCCCCGAGGGCCTGCGCCTGTTCGAGCGGCTGTCCGGCCGGGAGCTGCTCTCCTACAACGGCCAGCTCCGGGGCATCCCCAGGGCCGAGGTGGAGCAGCGGGCCGAGGAGCTGCTGCGGGTCATGGACCTGGCGGAGTCGGCCGACAAGCTCGTCGTCGACTACTCGACCGGCATGCGCAAGAAGATCGGTCTGGCCGCCGCGCTGCTGCACAACCCCAGGGTGCTCTTCCTGGACGAGCCGTTCGAGGGGGTCGACCCGGTCAGCGCCAACACGCTGGTCGAGGTGCTCCGGCGCTACACCGCCTCCGGCTCGACGGTCGTCTTCTCCAGCCACGTGATGGAGCTCGTCGAGCGTCTGTGCGACTGGGTCTCGGTGATGAACCGCGGCCAGATCGTCGCCCAGGGCCCGCTGGACCGGGTCCGCGCGGGGCGCAGCCTCAACGAGGCGTTCCTCGGGCTGGTCGGCGTCCGCGGCGACGACGGCGGTGGCGGAGGGGAGGGCCTGTCATGGCTGGGCGCGACCTCGGCATGAGCGCGGCGGGCGGTGACGGGCGGATGGACGGCCCCGGCATGAGCGCGGCGGGCGGCGGTCCGCACGCCGGCGGCCCCCGCGCGGGCGCGGCGGGCCCGGAACGCGGCGCGGACGCCCCCGTCCGGGTGGGGCCCTCGGTCTTCGTCCGGCTCAAGCTCCGGCTGGTCGCCGGGAACCTGCGTGGCAGCACCGAGCGGCTGCTCGGATTCGTCTTCACCGTGATCGCCGCGCTCACCGTGGCGACTCTCGGGTTCCTCGGGATGACCATGCTCCGCTCCGCGCCCGCCGACATCGCGGCGGACGTCGCGATCGTGCTGTTCACCGTCTTCCTGACGGGCTGGGTGATCGTCCCGCTGCTGGCGTTCGGCCTGGACGACACGCTCGACCCGTCCAGGCTGTCGCTGTTCCCGCTGCGGACCGGCCAGCTCGCCGCCGGCATGTTCGCCGCCTCGGTCACCGGGGTCTGGCCGATCGCCACGCTGGTCGTCACGGCCGGGGCGGTCGCGGGCCTGGCCACCGGGGCCGGCGGGGTGCTCCTGGGCGCCGTCGCGGTGCTGCTGCAGTTCGCGCTCTGCATCGTCACCTCGCGGCTGGTCACCACCTCCCTGTCCGGCGTCCTGCGCACCCGCCGGGGCCGGGACGTGCTCGCCGTCTCGGTGATCTTCTTCATCCTGGCCGCGCAGCTCCCCAATCTGATGCTCAACGGCGGCCTGACGGGCGACCCGGCCGGGACGCTGCGCGAGGTCGCCTCGGTGCTCCGCTGGACCCCGCCCGGCATGGCGGCGCACGCCATCACCGACGGCGGCGCCGTGGCGGCCGGTGAGCTGGTCCTCCTCGCGGTCCTGGTCGTCGTGATCGGCCGGCTCTGGATCGCGGCGCTCCGCCGGGCGCTGGTGACGACCGACGCCTCCACCGAGGCCGCCTCGGTCCGCAACTCCAGGGGCCTGCTGGCGCGCGTCCTGCCCGACGGGCCGCTCGCCGCGGTCGCCACCAAGGAGCTCAAGTACGCCCGCCGTGACCCCCGGGGCCGGGTCGGCTGGTTCGCCGCCATCGCGGTCACCGGCATCATGTCCTTCTCCCTGACCCGCGGTGACGGGTCCGGGCCGACCGGCATGGCCATGGCGATCGCCCCCGCCTGCCTCGGCGCGGTGATGATCGGCCTGCAGTCGGCCAACTCCTTCGGCATCGACGGCCGCTCGCTGTGGATGAACTCCATGATCTACGGCACCGGCCGGGACTGGCGGGCCGACCTCGCCGGGCGGCACCTGGCCGTCGTGACGATCGCGGCCCCGACGCTGGCCGTGCTGGCCGTGGTCGCCGCCGTCCTCGCCGGAGACCCCCGGTGGGCCGTCCCGGCCGCGCTCACCGCGTGGGGCGTCCTCGGCGTCGGGCTCGGGGTGGGGGCCATGACGAGCGTGCTCCTGCCGTACACGGTGCCCGAGCGGCTCAACGCCTTCACCGGCGCCGCGCCCGGACAGGGCGGCGTCGCCTTCGCCGCCTCCTTCGGCGCGATGATCGGCAGCAGCCTGCTGGCGCTGCCGGTCGTGCTGCCGGTCCTGCTCGGCCTCACCTGGGTCAGCGCGCTGGCCCTGCCGTACGGCCTGCTGATCTCCTGGGGCGGCCGCCGGATCGCCGGTGACCTCGGGTTCCGGCGGTATCCCGAGATCCTGGCGGCGACCTCGCAGCCGAGCTGAGTGGTCTAGTCCAATAGGTGAGACCAGTCTCCGCCGGAGAAAACGGACTGGCTACGCTGGCAAACATGTCCGCAATCGCGCACCAGCAGGCAGAACGTTCTTCCGCCGTCACCGAGATGCCCGACGCGCTGCGCGCGGACGTGCGGCTGCTCGGCGAGCTCCTGGGGCAGGTGATCGCCGAGTACGGCGGCGATGATCTGCTCGCCGATGTCGAACGTCTACGCAAGGCCGTCATCGCGGCCCGTCGCGGGAAGGTCTCGGTCGACGAGATCACCGCGATGGTCGCCGAGTGGCCCGTCGACCGTGCGGTGCAGATCGCCCGGGCGTTCACCTGTTACTTCCACCTGGCGAACCTGGCCGAGGAGCACTTCCGCATCCGCACGCTCCGGATCCGCGACACCGGCGAGGAGCCGCTGCCCGAGTCCCTGGCGCAGGCCGTCCAGGAGCTCGGCGGCGAGCGCGTCGGCGAGCTGGTGGAGGGGCTGCGGCTGCACCCGGTGCTGACCGCGCACCCGACCGAGGCCCGCAGGCGCGCGGTGGTCACCGCGATCCAGCGCATCAGCGGCCGGCTCGCCGCCTACAACAGCCCCGAGCGGGGCGCCGCCGAGCGGGCCGAGACCCGGCGGCGGCTGCTGGAGGAGATCGACCTGCTCTGGCGGACCTCCCAGCTCAGGTCGACCAAGCTCGACCCGCTGGACGAGGTCCGCACCGCCATGGCGGCCTTCGACGAGACCCTGTTCCGGGTGGTGCCGATGGTCTACCGCTCGCTGGACGCCGCGCTCGGCGAGGGCACCGGCACCCGCGAGCCGCTGGCCCGCCCCTTCATCCGCTACGGGAGCTGGATCGGCGGCGACCGCGACGGCAATCCCAACGTCACCGCCAAGGTGACCAGAGACGCGGTGCTCATCCAGGCCGAGCACGTGCTGATCGCCCTGGAGAACGCCACCCACCGGATCGCCCGGACCCTCACGCTGACCGCCGGCTACACCCCTGCCTCGGCGGAGCTGCGCGCCGCGCTCGCCGCCGCCGAGAACGACCACCCCGACCTGGTCTCGGAGATGGCCACCCGCTCCCCGCAGGAGCCGCACCGGCAGTGGCTGCTGTTCGTCGCCGCCCGGATCGTGGCCACCCGGCAGCGCGGCCTCGACCTGGCCTACCGTTCGCCCGAGGAGCTCCTGGCCGACCTGCGGACCGCCCAGGCGTCGCTGGTCGCGGCCGGGGCGAGGCGGCAGGCGTACGGCGAGCTGCAGCACCTGATCTGGCAGGTGGAGACATTCGGCTTCCACCTGGCCGAGCTGGAGGTGCGCCAGCACTCGCAGGTCCACGCCGCCGCGCTGGCCGAGCTCGCCGAGGGGCGGACCTCCGAGCGAACCGACGAGGTGCTGGCCACCATCCGCACGATCGGCTGGATCCAGGAGCGCTACGGCGTGACCGCCTGCTCCCGTTACGTCGTCTCCTTCACCCGCTCGGCCGACGACATCGCCGCGGTCTACGCGCTGGCCGAGCACGCGCTCGGCGACAAGGCGCCGCAGCTCGACGTGGTCCCGCTGTTCGAGTCGGGCGCCGACCTGGCCAACGCCCCCTCGGTGCTGTCGGGGATGCTGGAGATCCCCGGCATCCAGGCCCGTCTGGCCGCCGCCGGCCGGCGCCTGGAGGTCATGCTCGGCTACTCCGACTCGGCCAAGGAGCTCGGACCGGCCGCCGCGACCCTGAAGCTGTACGAGGCGCAGGAGGCGCTGGCCGCGTGGGCCGCCGAGCACGACGTGCGGCTGACGCTGTTCCACGGCCGGGGCGGCGCGCTGGGCCGGGGCGGCGGACCGGCCAACCGGGCCGTGCTCGCCCAGGCCCCGGGCTCGGTCGGCGGCCGTTTCAAGGTGACCGAGCAGGGCGAGGTCATCTTCGCCCGCTACGGTCACGCCGCCATCGCCCGCCGCCACATGGAGCAGGTCACCTCGGCGGTGCTGCTGGCCTCCACCCCGTCCATCGAGGCCCGTACGGCCGAGGCCGCCGGGCGTTTCCGCGGGGTCGCCGAGCAGGTCGCCTCCGCCTCGGAGAAGGCCTACCGGTCGCTGACCGAGGCGCCCGGCTTCCCCGAGTGGTTCTCCCTGGTCAGTCCGTTGGAGGAGATCGGTTCGCTCCGGCTGGGCTCCCGCCCCGCCAGGCGCGGCCTCGGGGCGCCCCGCTCCCTCGACGACCTGCGGGCCATCCCGTGGGTGTTCGCCTGGGCCCAGACCCGGGTCAACCTGCCCGGCTGGTACGGCCTGGGCAGCGGCCTGGAGGCGGTGATCTCCGAGTCCGGCCTGGAGGAGCTGCGCGCCGCCTACCGCGAGTGGCCGCTGTTCGCCTCGCTG
The DNA here is from genome assembly GCF_055586905.1 of Streptosporangium sp. NPDC048886. Taxonomy (NCBI): domain Bacteria; kingdom Bacillati; phylum Actinomycetota; class Actinomycetes; order Streptosporangiales; family Streptosporangiaceae; genus Streptosporangium; species Streptosporangium sp. NPDC048886. The sequence goes on along the minus strand of NZ_JBVJHH010000002.1, from coordinate 365,179 downwards.
CTGGACAACGTGGAGATGTCGCTGGCCAAGACCGACCGTGACATCGCGGCCCGCTACCTCGCGCTGGGCGGCCGGGACGACTTCGTCCAGCAGGTCCTGCACGAGTACGACCTCACCCGCCGCCTGGTCCTGGAGATCACCGGTCACAGCCGCCTGCTGGAGAACCGCCGGGTGCTGTCGCGCGCGGTCCAGCTCCGCGACCCCTACGTGGACGCGCTCTCCCATCTCCAGCTCCGTGCCCTGTCGACGCTCCGCGCCGAGGACGGGCTGTCGGAGGAGGAGCGCGAGCGGCTGTCCACGCTGTTGCTGCTGTCGGTCAACGGCGTCGCCGCCGGTCTGCAGAACACCGGATGACGGCCGGCCCGCCGCCGGGCCACGCGGGCCCCGCGCCCGAGGAGATCCGGTGATCCGTCTCGCCCGGCCCGATGACGTGCCGGCGGTCGAGGAGCTCGTGACGGCGGCCTACCAGCCGTGGGCGGACCTGATCGGCGTCCGCCCCAAGCCGATGGACGACGACTACGCCGCGCACGTCGCGGCCGGCCACGTCCATCTGCTGGAGGAGGAAGGGCCGGAGGAGGGGATCGCCGGGCTGGTCGTGCTGGTCCCCGAGGACGGCGTGCTGCTGGTGGACAACGTGGCGGTCGCCCCCGGCCGGCACGGCCGGGGGCTCGGCAGGCGCCTGCTGGCCTTCGCCGAGGACCGGGCCCGTACGGCGGGCCTGGGGGCGCTGCGGCTGTACACCAACGCCCGGATGGAGCCGAACATCGCGCTCTACCTGCGCCTGGGCTACGAGATCACCGAACGCCGCAGGTCGGGACCGCGTGATGTGGTCTTCATGGCGAAACGGCTCGACGGCTGAGCGGTCCCCGCGACGGGACGGCCCGCCGGCCTCGCCGCCGCGCTCCGGGCCGGCGGGGCCAGCGCCGCCGTGTCACGGACGTCCGCCGGCGGCGGGGGCTCAGGGGAGGATCCGCTCCGGGGCCGAATAGAGGTTGAAGCGCTCCTCGCGGAGGAAGCCGACCAGCGTCATCCCGAACTCCCTGGCCAGGTCGACGGCCAGGGAGGAGGGGGCGGAGACCGCGCAGACGACCGGCACGCCCGCGGCCAGGGCCTTCTGCATGATCTCGTAGCTGCTGCGCCCGCTGACCATCAGGATGTGCCCGCCCAGCGGCAGCCTCCCGCCCATCAGGGCCCAGCCCACCAGCTTGTCGACCGCGTTGTGCCGCCCCACGTCCTCGCGGATCGCCAGGAGCTCCCCTCCGGCGGTGAACAGCCCGGCCGCGTGCAGCCCCCCGGTCTTGCCGAACACGCCCTGGCCCTCCCGCAGCCGGTACGGCAGGCCGTACAGGGTCTCGGGTGAGATCCGCAGGTCCTCCTGGGCGGGCAGCGGGGAGCAGCGGCCGCGCAGGGCGTCGAGGCTGGCGGTGCCGCAGACGCCGCAGGCGCTCGACGTCATGAAATGCCGGTCGAGGGCGGGCAGGTCGGGCAGCCGCCCGCCGCGCAGCCGTACCGTCACCGTGTTGTAGCGCGCCTCGGGCGCCACGTCGTCGTCGGTGCAGTAGGCGATGGAGGAGACCTCCTCCGCCGCGACGAGCCCCTCGCCGTGCAGGAACCCCGCGGCCAGCTCGAAGTCGTGCCCCGGGGTCCGCATGGTGATGGCGACCGTACGGCGGGCCGTGCCGGCCTGGATCCGGATCTCCAGCGGCTCCTCGGTGGCCAGGTCGTCACGGTGGTCGCTGACGGCCCCGGCCGACACCTGCCGGATCCGGGTCCGCGTGGTCGGCCCCGGCCTCGTGACGCCATTCATGAACGCTCCGTCCCGTTCCGCACGTGTCCCATCTTCCCCCGCCCCACCTGTGCGGATAGCCGCCCTCCGGGCCACTCCTCACCTACGGTCACAGTATTCCCAGGTCATTGCCGTAATTCGGTAACAGGCGGTCGCTAAGGGAGGGAAGATGGCTAAGTGCTCGACTCGCCCTTCACCGATCTAGACCGCCCGCCGCTGTCCCAGGCGGCGCTCACCCGTGCCCTGGTCCGCCCCGGCGGCCTGTGGTCCGACATCACCGTCGTCGGCAGGACCGGTTCGACGAACGCCGACCTCGCGCAGGCCGTCCGGGACGGTGCCCGGCAGGGAGCCGTGGTCATCGCCGAGGCGCAGTTCGCCGGCCGCGGCAGGCTGGGCCGCGTCTGGAGCGCGCCGCCGCGCTCCGGCCTGACGTTCTCGGTGCTGCTGCGGCCCGACCCGCCTCCCACCGCACAGGGCTGGCTGCCGCTGCTCGTCGGCCTGGCCGTCGCCTCGGCCGTGCGCAGGGTCGCCGAGGTGGACGTCCGCCTGAAATGGCCCAACGACCTGCTGATCGGGGAGCGCAAGCTCGCCGGCGTCCTCGCCGAGCGGGTGGACAGCGCGGTGATCGTGGGCGTCGGGCTCAACGTGAGCGTCCGCGCCGACGAGCTGCCCGTGGAGACCGCCACCTCGCTGGCCATCGAGGAGGCCGCCTGCGTCGACCGCGACCCGATCATCCGGGCGGTACTGCGGGAGATCGAGGCCCACTACCGCGAGTGGTCGCAGGCCGACGGCGACGCCGACGCGTGCGGGCTGCGGGCCGCCTACCTCGGGATCAGCGCGACGGTCGGCAGCGAGGTCAGGGTGGAGCTGCCCGGAGAGCGGGTGCTCACCGGGCTGGCCACCGGCATCGACCACTCCGGCCACCTGCTCGTCCGCTCCAAGGGGGAGGAGCACACGCTGAGCGCCGGCGACGTCGTGCACGTCAGACCGCACACATCATGACGCGGGGCGGCCAGGCGTGCCACGATTTGCCCCATGGGTCTCCCTGATCACCACCTGACGGAGGGGGAACAGCGCATCCGCACGTTCCACCCTCACTGGAAGCGCCTCGTCATCCCGTTCCTCGCGCTGGTCCTCATCATCGCCGGGTCCAGTGTGGCGATTTTCCTCATGCCCGCCTTCGAGTACGACTCCTACGCGCGCATCGCGGTGGCCGTGCTCGCCGTCGGGCTGCTGACCGTGTGGTCGTTCGCGCCGTACCTGCAGTGGAAGAACACCTCCTACGTGCTCACCTCGCACCGGCTGACGATCAGCACGGGCGTGCTGAACAAGTCCAACGACGACATCCCGATGAGCAAGGTCAACACCGTCAGCGCCGACCAGACGCTGGTGGAACGGATGTTCGGCTCCGGGACGCTCAACGTCGAGTCGGCCGGCGAGCAGGGCCACATCACCCTGCGCGACATCCCCCGCATCCAGGAGGTGCGGGCCGAGCTGTTCCGCGCGCTCGACGACGCGGCCGACGGAGACCCGTGAGGGACGGCGGACCAGGTGGCGTAACCTCCTGGATTGGAGCAGGAAGATGGGCGGAGGGGAAGTGACGAGACGTCCGACGGCCGAGGAGATCGAACGCCTCTTCGTCGGCTCGTCGCCCCGCTACACCCGGGTCCAGGTGGCCGAGCTCGCCGACGTGCCGCAGGATCTCGCCGAGCGGATCTGGCGGGCCCTGGGGTTCGCCACGCTCGCCGACGACGCGGTGGCCTTCACCGACGCCGACGTGGCCGCGCTCCGGCGGGTCGGGGCGATGATCGAGGGCGGGCTGCTGGACGACCAGACGGTCGTCCGGATGGCCAGGGCGCTGGGCCAGACGACCGCCCGGCTGGCGCAGTGGCAGGCCGAGATCATGGTCGGCGCCATGCTCGACCCGGACCAGCCGCCCTCCGACGCCGACCTGGCCGCGGTCCTGGAGACCGCGCACCGGCTGCTGCCGGACTTCGAGCGGGTGCTGGCCCATGTCTGGCGCGCCCAGCTGGCCGCCGCGGGGACCCGGCTGCTGGCCATCACCGACCTCACCGAGGAGGTCGTGCCCACCCGGTTGACCCTCGCGGTGGGCTTCGCCGACCTGGTCTCCTTCACCCAGGTCTCCCGCGAGCTGGACGAACGGGCCCTGGCCGAGCTGGTCGAGGGGTTCGAGTCGCGGGCCTCCGACGTGGTCGCCGCGCACGGGGGGCGGCTGGTCAAGACGCTCGGCGACGAGGTGCTGTTCACCGCGGCCGACCCGGGCAAGGCCGCGGTGATCGCGCTGGAGCTGGTCGAGGTCATCCGGCGCTACGGGCCCGAGGTGCGGATCGGCCTGGCCTACGGCCCGGTCCTGCCGGTGATGGGCGACGTCTTCGGGACCACCGTCAATCTGGCGGCCCGGCTGACGGCCATCGCCCGGCCGGGCACGATCGTCGTCGACGGCGGGCTGGCCGAGGCCGTCGCGGAGGTGCCCGGCGTCGAGGCGCACCGCATCCGGCGCCGGCCCGCCCGCGGCCTCGGGGTGGTCCAGCCGTACGTGCTCCGCAGGGCCTGATAGGCATGGACGTGGGGGCGCGTCCGTGAAGACGCTTTTCCACCGGTAACCGAGCTCGAAGATGAGGTGCAGGACATGCCGTACACCGTGCAAGGCGTGGTCGCGCGTGGCAAGGGTGAGCCCGTCTCCCTGGAGACGGTCCACGTGCCCGACCCCGGTCCCGGCGAGGCGGTGGTGACCGTTCAGGCCTGTGGCGTCTGCCACACGGACCTGCACTACCGCGAGGGCGGGATCAACGACGACTTCCCGTTCCTGCTCGGCCACGAGGCCGCCGGAGTGGTCGAGGCCGTCGGCGAGGGGGTCACCGACGTGGCCCCCGGCGACTACGTGATCCTGAACTGGCGGGCGGTCTGCGGCGACTGCCGCGCCTGCCGGCGTGGCCGTCCGTGGTACTGCTTCAACACCCACAACGCCACCCAGCGGATGACCCTGGCGGACGGCACGCCGCTCAGCCCGGCCCTGGGCATCGGCGCCTTCATCGAGAAGACCCTGGTGGCCGCCGGGCAGTGCACCAAGGTGAATCCGGCGGCGCCGGCGACGGTGGCGGGCCTGCTCGGCTGCGGCGTGATGGCGGGCATCGGCGCGGCCATCAACACCGGCGGTGTGACCCGCGGCGACAGCGTGGCCGTCATCGGCTGTGGCGGCGTCGGCGGCGCGGCGGTCCACGGCTCCTGGCTGGCGGGTGCCACGAAGATCATCGCGGTCGACGTGGACGACCGCAAGCTCGCCTGGGCCAAGGACTTCGGCGCCACGCACACGGTCAACTCCCGCACCACCGACGCGGTGGAGGCGATCAGGGAGATCACCGACGGCAACGGCGCGGACGTGGTGATCGAGGCGGTCGGCCGTCCGGAGACCTACAAGCAGGCCTTCTACGCCCGTGACCTGGCCGGGACCGTGGTCCTGGTGGGCGTGCCCACCCCCGAGATGACGGTGGAGCTGCCGCTGCTGGACGTCTTCGGCCGCGGCGGGGCGCTGAAGTCGTCCTGGTACGGCGACTGCCTGCCCAGCCGTGACTTCCCTATGCTCATCGACCTCTACCTCCAGGGGCGGCTGAACCTGGAGGGCTTCGTCTCCGAGACGGTCGGCCTCGGCGACGTGGAGGAGGCCTTCGCCAAGATGCAGCGCGGCGAGGTGCTCCGTTCGGTGGTGGTCCTGTGATCGACAAGATCGTCACTTCGGGCACGTTCTCGCTGGACGGCGGGACGTGGGAGGTCGACAACAACGTCTGGCTGGTCGGCTCCGACAGCGAGGTCGTCGTCATCGACGCGGCGCACGACGCCGACGCCATCGTCGGGAGGATCGGCGGCCGTGAGGTCACGGCGATCGTCTGCACCCACGGGCACAACGACCACATCAACGCCGCGGCCGATCTCGCCGCGCGGGTGGGCGCGCCGATCCTGCTCCACCCGGCCGACCAGGTGCTGTGGGAGATGGTCTACGGCGACATGCCGTACACACCGCTGAAGGACGGCCAGGTGCTCTCGGCGGGCGGCGTGGAGCTCACCGTGCTGCACACGCCCGGCCACGCGCCGGGCGCGGTCTGCCTGCACGCCCCCGGGGCCGGCGCGGTCTTCACCGGCGACACCCTGTTCCAGGGCGGCCCCGGCGCGACGGGCAGGTCCTTCTCCTCCTTCGAGACGATCATCGACTCGATCCGGAGGCGGCTGCTGACCCTGCCGGAGGACACCGTCGTGCACACCGGCCACGGCGACTCCACCACGATCGGCGCGGAGGCCCCGCATCTGCAGGAGTGGCTGGCCAGAGGTCACTGACGCCGCTGTCACGTCGCCCGGCCCCGGATGACCCGGCGGGGCCGGGCGGCGCGGCGCGGCGTGGTCGGTGACGTGGCGGGGGAGTACGCCCCATGTGTCTTACGTGGCGGGGGAGTGCGCCTTATGTGTCTCACAGCACATAGGCAAGCCTTACCGAATGAGCTACATTAGGTGTGCCTTACCTACTTCGCTCCACGAGAGGCCTGTCCCCCGCCATGTATGTATGTGTCTGTCGCGCGGTTACCGAGAACGAGGTGCATGACTGCATCGCGGGCGGTGCGAGGAGCGCGCGCCAGGTCCGCGACATCACCGGTGCCGGTGGCGACTGCGCTTCATGCGTGCGGAAGATCTGTGCGATCCTGAAGCGGTCTGAAGATCTGATGCCGACCGCATAGCACGAGGAGCCCGCCATGCAGGGCGACAAGAAAATCATCGAACTGCTCAACGAACAGCTCACGGCCGAGCTGACGGCCATCAACCAGTACTTCCTGCACGCCAAGATGCAGGAGAACTGGGGATACACCAGACTCGCGAAATACACCCGCGAAGAGTCCATCGACGAGATGCGCCACGCCGAGAAGCTGACGGACCGCATCCTTTTCCTCGAGGGTCTGCCCAACTACCAGAAGCTGGGCATCCTGCACATCGGCCAGACCGTCCAGGAGCAGCTCCGCGCAGACCTGAACATCGAGCTCGAGGTCGTGACCCGGCTGCGGCCCGCCATCATCCTGATGCGCGAGAAGGGCGACCACACCTCGGCCCGCCTCTTCGAGGAGATCCTCCAGGACGAGGAGCACCACATCGACTACCTGGAGACCGAGCTGGGGCTCATCGAGAGCCTCGGCGAGCAGCTCTATCTGGCCCGCTACGCCGAGCCGCCGTCGGCTTCCTGAGCCGATCGCCCGAACACGCCCGCCGCGTCCTTTACGGCTGGGCGTGTTCTGTTTTGTCGGGGAGGTCATTGGCGGTCCTGTCCTTTCCAGGCCCTTACGAGGCGGGAGCAGTACCGCGCGGCCCTGAACCGTTGCGGGACGACTATCCGGGATTTATCAGTGTTTGCCCAGGTCAATGGATAGGTCAATGACGAGTCAAACCGCGCGCTGTGCCCGGGAAACGATCCCCTAAGGTCCTACGATCGCAACATGACCTGTGTACTTCTCGCCGAGGATGACACCTCGATCTCCGAGCCATTGGCGCGTGCGCTACGCCGCGAGGGCTACCAAGTTGAGGTGAGCCCCGACGGCCCGCAGGCCCTGGAACGGGCTCTGTCGGGTGGCATCGACTTGATAGTTCTTGACCTGGGCCTGCCTGAGATGGACGGGCTCGAAGTGGCCAGGCGCATCCGCGCGGAGGGCCACGGCACGCCCGTGCTCATCCTCACGGCCCGGGTCGACGAGGTGGACACCGTGGTGGGCCTCGACGCCGGGGCCGACGACTACGTCACCAAACCGTTCCGCCTGGCGGAGCTCCTGGCCAGGGTCCGCGCCCTCCTGCGGCGCGGCACCTCCGAGACACCCGTGGTGCAGGGCGTGCGCATCGACGCCGACTCACGTCGCGCCTGGATGGGCGACAAGGAACTGCACCTGACGACCAAGGAATTCGACCTGCTGCGCGTCCTCGTCCGCGACGCCGGCAAGGTGGTGACCCGCGAGCAGATCATGCGCGAGGTGTGGGACACCAACTGGTGGGGTTCCACCAAGACCCTCGACATGCACATCTCGTGGCTGCGTCGCAAGCTGGGCGACGACGCCGCCAAGCCCCGTTACATCACGACGGTCCGAGGGGTCGGCTTCCGGTTCGAACGCGAGTAGGTGATGCGTCGTCGACTACTCTCCTCCACCTTGCTCGTCGCGGTCATCGGGGTGCTCCTGCTCGGCATCCCTCTGGGCGTGGCGGTCAACCGGCTGATCGAGGAAGAAGCGACCCAGGAACTCTCCTCCCAGGCCAAAAGCCTGCTGGGGGAGGTGGAGTATGCCCGCATCCAGGATCAGCCCATCGACCCCGAGCAGCTCAAGAGCAAATACCCTGACCGTTACATACAAATCTATGCAAAAGGGACACCTCCCCAGGTGATCACGGTGGGCGACGAGCCCCCCGAGAGCCACAAGATGACCCAGGACGCCCAGTCGGAGAACGGGGTGTACGTCGCGGTCAGCCGGGACAAGACGGAGGTGGAGCGCGAGGTCCGGGCGTGGCTGCTGCTCATCCTGGCGCTCGCCGCGGCGGCTCTCGCGGTGGCGGTGGGGCTCGCCATCGTGCAGTCACGCCGTCTGACGCTCCCGCTCAGCGACCTGGCGATGATCGCTGAGCGGCTCGGTTCCGGGGACGCGAGGCCGAGCAAGCACCGCTACGGCATCCAGGAGCTCGACCGGGTGGCCGAGGTGCTGGACCGCAGCGCGACCCGGATCTCCGACCTGCTGGCCAGGGAGCGGGAGTTCGCGACCGACGCCTCGCACCAGCTCCGCACCCCGCTCACCGGGTTGACCATGCGGCTGGAGGAGATCGTGGCCGCCGCGCACGAGCCCGGCGTCGTCAAGGAGGAGGGCGAGGCCGCCATCGTGCAGGCCGAGCGGCTCACCGCGGTGATCGACGAACTGCTGGCCGCGGCCCGGCGGCAGCGGCACGCCCAGGCCGAGGTCGTCGAGCTCGACGACCTGCTGGACCAGCAGTTCATCGAGTGGGGCCCGGCCTTCCGCAGGGTCGGGCGGCAGCTCAAGCTGTCCGGCACGCGCGGGCTTCAGGCGGTGGGCACCAGCGGCGGCATCAGCCAGGTGATCTCCACCCTCCTCGAGAACTCGCTGGAGCACGGCGACGGCACGGTGACGCTGACCACCAGCGACAAGGACAGGTCCATCGTGATCGAGATCGCCGACGAGGGGCAGGGCATCCCCGATGACCTCGCCCCCCGGGTCTTCGAGCGCAACGTGAGCGGGGCGGGCGGCACCGGGCTGGGGCTGACCCTCGCGCGGGCGCTGGCCGCCGCCGACGGCGGCCGCCTTGAGCTGGTACGGCCGCGCCCGGCGGCCTTCGCGCTGTTCCTGCGGCAGGTCGGCGACACCGGCAGGACCCGGGTGGTCAGCGGACCGGCGTGACCTGGCGGACCGGGGGACTCGGTGGACCGGCGTGGTCCGAGGGCCGGCGATCTGGCGGACCGGAGGACCTGGCGGACCGGCGCGGTCTGGAGGCCGACGGGACCTGGCGGCCGGTGCGGGCGGGCGGTCAGCGGGTCCGCGTGGGCTCGTTGGGGAGCTCCTTCGGCACGTCTTCGGTGGCCGAGAGGAAGACCCACTTCTTGTAGGACCAGAACCGGAACAGCGTCCCCAGGCCGATGCCGATCAGGTTGGCGACGTTGATGCTCAGCGGGTCGGTCAGCTCCAGGGTGTAGCGGGTGAAGCCGATGCACAGCAGCCCGATCAGCAGGGCGACCCCGTTGAGCAGGAAGAACAGGAAGTATTCCCGGGCGAGCCCGCTCTGCTCCCGGTGCCGGTAGGTCCAGTGGCGGTTGCCGAAGTAGGCGAAGGTGGTCGCGACCACCGTGGCGATCACCTTCGAGGTCAGGGTCCCCCAGTGCAGGCCGTACTGGAGCAGGTTGAAGCCGCCGGTGTCGACGACGAAGGCGATCGCTCCGATGGTCCCGAACTTCGACAGCTCGCGGACCAGGCCGGCGAACCGCTCGTAGGCACGTCGCAGAAACTGCACGTTTCCTGCACGGTCCTTTCCAGGGTTGGCTGTGGATCCGCCACTCGGGAGGACCTTGGACATTCTCCTGCCAGGCTACCGGTGTAGCCCCGCCTTCCGCCCGCCGTTGACCGGCTGTTGTGCATAGCAGTCAGCTAAGAATATTTCAACAAATACCACGCGTTAGCCGGATAAATCCGGGCATCTGACGTTACTCTGATCCGGTAGATCGCAGGGAGACTTCGGGGGGAGTCGATCCCCTGCGATCGGTCAGACGGATCGCCGCCCGCGACGGCCACGACCACGGGACCACTCCTTGCCCCGCCGCCTGCTCCTCCTGCTCCTCGGCCTGTGCATGACGGCCGGCTGCGGCGCGACGGCCGGCGGGGGGAGCACACCCCGTGAGGCGGGGCCGCCGCCCGAGGCATCCGCCCGCGCGGTCGAGCCCGCCGAGGCCGCCCGGGCCTTCGAGCTGCTGGACCGGCTCGACCGGGCCTGGCGAGAGCGGGACTGCCCGGCGATCGAGGAGCTCACCACCTGGGCGGAGAATACGCTGGGCGGCCGTGCCTGCGAGGCGACCCGGAACGGCCGCCCAGCTCCCGCCAGGAAGAGATACACCGACGCGGAGTTCTTCCTGCCGGCCACGGCCGGCGCCGACCGCTGGTTCGTCGCGCTGGCCCGCAGGCCCGTCCCGGCCTACTTCCTGTTCGTCCACGGGGGCGACGACTGGAGGCTCGCCGCCGGCCCCATCCCGGTGCGGGGCGAGCCGCGCGAGCCGGCCGGGGGCGCGGTGCCCGCCGACGATCCCGGCATCGGGGTCGAGGCGCGCCTGGCGCCGCAGCGCTATCTGACCTACCTGACCGACCCCGCCGGGGTGAGCGGGGTGACCTTCCCCAGGAAGGACGCCGCCAGGGAGCTGTTCGACGAGCTGGTCCAGCGGCCCCGGAAGGTACGGCCCGACCGGCTCGCCTCCGACGTCCGGCTGCTCGTCGGCCCGGAGCGGGCGCTGCTGCTGCCCGGCGGGGGCGCGCTCGTCATCCACGCCCTGGAGATCGAACACCGGCAGCGGGCCGGGCCGGGCCGTTCCTCGCTGAGGCACCCGATCTACGGCGAGGAGGTGTTGCGCGGGTTCACCGGGAAGGGCCGGGCCGCCGGGCTGACCGGCACCGAGATCGTGCTCCTGGCCACGGAGGTGAGCGGCGGAGCCAAGCTGTCCACCGTCGCCGCGCGCAGCTCCCTCGCCGACCTCACCACCGGCTGACCTCCGCCTTCCGGGGGGCCGGTAAACTCAACCGCCGTGAGCAGCCCTTCTTTGGCCGGTCCCATCGGACCCGTCGTCGGCATGATCGGAGCGGGCCAGCTGGCCCGCATGACCCAGCAGGCGGCCATCGCCCTCGGGGTGGAGCTGCGGGTGCTGGCCAACTCGCCGGACGAGAGCGCCGCCCGGGTGATCGCCGACGTGCGCCTGGGCGACTACCGCAACCTGGCGGACCTGCGCGACTTCGCCAAGGGGTGCGACGCGGTCACCTTCGACCACGAGCACGTGCCCACCGAGCACATCCGCGCGCTGGCCGCGGACGGCCCCGCCGTACATCCCGGTGCCGACGCGCTCGTGCACGCCCAGGACAAGGCCGTGATGCGCGAGCGGCTGACCGCGATCGGCGCCCCCTGCCCGCCCTGGCGGCGGATCGCCACGGCCGGCGACGTCGAGGAGTTCGCCGCGGAGAACGGCTGGCCGGTCGTGCTCAAGGCCGTGCGCGGCGGCTACGACGGGCGCGGCGTCTGGGTCTGCCGGTCCGCGGCGGACGCGGCGGAGGTCCTGGCGAGCGGGGTGCCGCTGATGGCCGAGGCGTTCGTGCCCTTCGAGCGGGAGCTGGCCGTCCTGGTCGCCCGGTCGCCGCACGGGCAGGGGGTCAGCTACCCGGTCGTGGAGACCGTCCAGCGCGACGGCATCTGCGTCGAGGTGCTCGCCCCCGCGCCGGGGCTCGACCCCGAGCAGGCCGCGGCAGCCCAGCGGATCGCCCTGACGATAGCCAACGAGCTGGGCGTCAGCGGGCTGCTGGCCGTGGAGATGTTCGCCACCGCCTCCGGGCTGGTGGTCAACGAGCTGGCCATGCGCCCCCACAACAGCGGGCACTGGACCATCGACGGCTCCCGCACCTCCCAGTTCGAGCAGCACCTGCGCGCCGTGCTCGACCTGCCGCTCGGCTCGCCCGCGCAGACCGCGCCGGTCGTGGTGATGGCCAACCTCCTGGGCGGCGACGACCCCGACATCTTCTCCCGCTACGAGCACGTGATGGCGCACGACCCGGGGATCAAGGTCCACTTCTACGGCAAGGAAGTACGGCCCGGCCGTAAGATCGGCCACGTCACCGCCCTGGGCACCGACCTGGAGGAGGTCCGGGCCCGGGCCCGGCACGCCGCCGTCTACCTCACCGAGGGCGTATACACGTGAGCGGGCGGATCCACCGGCACGACACCACTGCGGATGCGGCCCGTGCGCCGCGAGGCGAGGAGAAGGCATGACCACCGTCGGCATCGTCATGGGCAGCGACTCCGACTGGCCGGTGATGAGGCTCGCCGCCGAGGCGCTGGCCGAGTTCGGGGTCGCGTTCGAGGCGGACGTGGTCTCGGCGCACCGCATGCCCGAGGAGATGATCGCCTACGGCGCGCAGGCGGCCGGGCGCGGTCTGAAGGTGATCATCGCGGGGGCCGGGGGAGCCGCTCACCTGCCCGGCATGCTCGCCTCGGTGACCCCGCTGCCGGTGATCGGCGTCCCCGTGCCGCTGAAGTATCTCGACGGCATGGACTCCCTGCTGTCGATCGTCCAGATGCCCGCCGGGGTCCCGGTCGCGACCGTCGCCGTCGGCGGCGCCCGCAACGCGGGCCTGCTGGCCGTACGCATCCTCGCCGCCGCCGACGAGAACCTGCGGACCCGGATGGAGGAGTTCCAGGTGTCCCTCAAGGAGCAGGCCCACGCCAAGGGCGCCAGGCTCCGCGCCGAGGCCGCCGGTCTCGGCGCCTGAACCGCCCGGCCGCGGGCCCGGTTGCGCGGCGCCGCGGTCACCGGTCGGGCGCCTCGGCGGCATGGCCCCGGAGCGGGAAACGGCGCTGCCGTCCACCTCGCTCCCTCGTGATCCCGTCCGGCCGTCCTGCTCCGGGCGGGGGCGCGGCGCGGCACACCGGGGATAGACGCCCCTTCCCGGGGAAGGGATGAACCTCCGAAGTCTTGGAGGTCGAGAATCATGAGGAATGCGATACGCGCCGTCCTCGGGCTCACCGTGGCCGTGCTGGCCGTCTTCGCGAGCGTGGGAGCGGGCGACGAGCACCCGCCCGCCAAGCCGGGCGTGAGCTCAGGGGGGTCCCGCTAGGTCCACTGCCGCCGGCACGCCGCCCGGTGCGGGCGGCATGAGACCCGCAGAGCGGCGGTCTTCGTCGCCGCGGACACCCGGGGCCGTCCACACACCATGTCCGTGGGGTCCGTTGCCGGGGATCGCGGCGCGGGTGAACGCCCCCGCCGTGCGTCGGTAATCCCGGCGAGGCCCTTCAGCCGCCCTACCGGATCTTCCGGCCCCGATGGGGACGGCGCCGGGTGGCCGGGCCGTACAGCAGGGGCGCACGGCATGGCCCGTACGGCATGCGCGCACGGCGCCGGAGCCCGCGCGGCGCGGGCCTGTGTGGCGGATGAGGCCCGTATGGCACCGGGGTCCGCACGGCACGCGCGTGCACGCCGTACGGAACCCCGGTCAACATGCGCTCCCATGACGCGCGGAGCGCGCGGCTGAGGCGCCGAGCCCACGGTGGAGAGGCCCGGTGAAAGGACGGGTGGACCGCCGGCCCGTCCCGGTCAGGGGCGGCCGAGGGCGCGGTAGTGCCAGCCCGAGGCGCGCCAGGTCTCGGCGTCGAGGGCGTTGCGGCCATCGACGATCTTGCGGGCGGCGACGACGGCGCCGAGCGCCTCCGGGTCGAGCTCGACGAACTCCTGCCACTCGGTCAGCAGCAGTACCACGTGGGCGTCCCGGGCGGCCTCCAGGGCGGAGTCGCCGTAGGAGAGCTCGGGATGGGCCCGACGGGCGTTCTCCTGGGCGACGGGGTCGTAGACGGTGACCCGGCCGCCCTGCTCGCTGATCTTGACGGCGACGTCGAGGGCGGGCGAGTCGCGGATGTCGTCGGAGTTGGGCTTGAAGGCGGCGCCGAGCACGGCGACCGTGCACCCGCGGAAGGAGCCGCCGGCCAGCTCGCGGGCCAGGTCGACCATGCGGGCCCGGCGGCGCATGTTGATCGCGTCCACCTCGCGCAGGAAGGTGAGCGCCTGGTCGGCGCCCAGCTCCCCGGCGCGGGCCATGAAGGCGCGGATGTCCTTGGGCAGGCAGCCGCCGCCGAAGCCCAGGCCCGGGTTGAGGAACTTGCCGCCGATGCGGTCGTCGAAGGAGAGCGCCAGCGACAACTGCTTGACATCGGCGTGCGAGGCCTCGCAGACCTCGGCCATCGCGTTGATGAATGAGATCTTGGTGGCCAGGAAGGCGTTGGCGGCGACCTTGACCAGCTCGGCGGTCGGGTAGTCGGTGATCACGATCGGGGTGCCCTGCTCCAGCATGGGGGCGTACACCTCGCGCATGATCTTCTCGGCCCTGTCGGAGGCCACACCCAGCACGATCCGGTCGGGGTGCAGGGTGTCCTTCACGGCGAAGCCCTCGCGGAGGAACTCGGGGTTCCAGGCCAGCTCGGCGCCCGGGCCGATGGGGGCCAGCCGGGCCAGCTTGTCGGCCAGGCGCTGGGCGGTGCCCACGGGGACGGTGGACTTGCCCAGGACCAGGCACTCGCGTTTCAGGTGGGGGGCCAGCGACTCGATCGCGGTGTCCAGGTAGGAGACGTCGGCTCCGTACTCGCCGGGTTTCTGCGGGGTGCCGAGGCAGAGGAAGTGCACGTCGCCGAAGGCGGCGGCCTCCTCGTAGGAGGTGGTGAAGCGCAGTCGCCCGTTGGCGAGGTTGCGCCTGAGGACCTCTTGCAGGCCGGGCTCGTAGATGGGCAGATCCCCGGCCTGCAACCGGGCGATCTTCTCCGCGTCGACGTCGACGCCGAGGACTTCGAAGCCCAGCTCCGCCATGCACGCGGACGTCGTCGCACCCAGGTATCCGGTTCCCACCATCGTCAGGCGGTAGGCCACAGGTGTTCCTTTCGGTTCTGCCCGATTATGTGCCGTCAGAGTATCGGTATCCCTCCCGCCGCTCGCCACCTGCACAAACGGGTAGGGACACATATCACATGCGATGGATCGGTCCAGACTTTGTTGGACGTCCTACTATTTGCCCATGAGCTTCCCTCTCTACGCGCTGCCCGAAGAGCACGAGATGCTCCGGGAGACCGTCCGCGCCCTTGCCGACGAGAAGATCGCCCCTCGCGCCGCCGAGGCCGACGAGACGGGGGAGTTCCCCTGGGATGTCTACAAGGCGCTCGTCGCCGCCGACCTGCACGCCGTGCACGTCCCGGAGGAGTACGGCGGGGCGGGGGCCGACGCCCTCGCCACCGTCATCGTCATCGAGGAGGTGGCGCGGGCCTGCGCGTCGTCCTCGCTGATCCCGGCGGTCAACAAGCTGGGGACCGTCCCGCTGCTGCTGTCGGCGTCCGAGGAGGTCAAGCAGCGCTACCTCGCGCCGGTCGCCCGGGGTGAGGCGATGTTCTCCTACGCCCTGTCCGAGGCCGAGGCGGGCAGCGACGCCGCCGCGATGAAGACCCGCGCCGTGGCCGACGGCGATCACTACGTGCTCAACGGCGCCAAGATGTGGATCACCAATGCCGGGGTGTCGGAGTACTACACGGTGATGGCCGTGACCGAGCCCGGAGCCGGGGCCAGGGGCATCTCCGCGTTCGTCGTGGAGAAGGGCGACGAGGGCGTCAGCTTCGGCCCCAAGGAGCGCAAGCTCGGCATCAAGGGCTCGCCGACCCGCCAGGTCATCCTGGAGGACGTGCGCATCCCCGCCTCGCGGATGATCGGCGAGCCGGGCACCGGTTTCAAGACCGCCCTGGCCACCCTGGACCACACGCGCATCACGATCGCCGCCCAGGCGCTCGGCATCGCCCAGGGCGCGCTGGACTACGCGGTCGGCTACGTCAAGGAGCGCAAGCAGTTCGGCAAGGCCATCGCCGACTTCCAGGGAGTCCAGTTCATGGTCGCCGACATGGCGATGAAGCTGGAGGCCGCCCGGCAGCTCACCTACGCCGCGGCCGCCAAGTCCGAGCTGGCCATGCACGGCGAGCCGCAGAAGGACCTCACGTTCTTCTCCAGCGCCGCCAAGTGCGCCGCCTCCGACGCCGCCATGGAGATCACCACCGACGCCGTCCAGCTCCTCGGCGGCTACGGCTACACCAGCGACTACCCGGTGGAGCGCATGATGCGCGACGCCAAGATCACCCAGATCTACGAGGGCACCAACCAGATCCAGCGCATGGTCATGGCCCGCCAGCTCCTGAAGTAGGGCTTGGGCCGGGGAAGCCCTGTTCGGCGACGGAGAACCGCCCGGCTGTGGAAGCCGGGCGGTGATCTTTCGAGTATCCGGAACCGGCGCGGGCGTACCTGCTGGTGTACGGCGTGATCGAGCCGGGCACGGAGATCCCCTCCCTCCTCGGACACGCGCCGGTCCCCTCCTGAGGCGGCCGCCGACCTGGCTGATCGACAGCCGTTTCTCACCGCGGAGGATCATCAGGTCGTTCGACCGCGGGTGCAAGCTGTCACCCGGCATCGAGGACCGTTTCCGGCCTGTATTGCCCGCTACCGTGGTGGCCCGGCCCTCGGGGCGTGTGGTGTGCGAGGTGTCCACCCAGGCCATGGAGCGATACGAGTGCCCCTTCGCGCGATCTGGAGATCGTCCGCCGCGGGTGAAAACCAGGTGACATCTCGCATCATCTGCCAGAAGGTTGGGCGCGGTCGATGAGTTTTGTCGGTGGTGCAGGTCAGTCTTTGCATGCCCACAACTTCTTGTGAGACCCAAGGCTGGGACGCCAGCCATGAACACGTCATGCCCGACTGCCCTGATTGAGGTGCCGTGCCCAGCCCACAGCTCGACTCACCCGCCAAAACCGCGACCGTCGTTCCGGGTCGCACCCCGGCCGTGATCCGGCTGCTGGTGCTCGCCACGTTCGTGGTCATCCTCAACGAGACGATCATGATCAATGCGATCCCGAGCCTCATGGGCGCGCTGCACATCACAGAGCAGACCGCGCAGTGGCTCTCGACCGCCTTCATGCTGACCATGGCCGCTGTCATCCCGATCACCGGGTGGTTCCTGCAGCGGGTGTCCACCCGTCGCGCGTACACCACCGCGATGGGTCTATTCCTGCTCGGCACGGCGTTGGCCGCCGTCGCGCCGTCGTTCGAGGTGCTGCTGGGCGCCCGCATCATCCAGGCGTCCGGGACGGCCGTGATGATGCCACTGCTGATGACCACGCTGATGCAGGTGGTGCCCGAGTCGGACCGGGGCCGGGTGATGGGCAACGTCACCCTGGCCATCTCGGTCGCGCCCGCGATGGGCCCGACGGTATCGGGACTGATCCTGCAATTCGGATCCTGGCGGCTGCTGTTCGCCGTGGTGCTCCCCATCGCCGCCGTGATCACATGGCGTGGCCTGAAGCAACTCAAGAACGTCGGAGAGCCCCGGTTCAGCACCATCGACTGGTTGAGCGTGGTGACCGCCGCCGCAGGCTTCGGCGGCCTGGTCTACGGGCTCAGCCGGTTCGAGGGCGGTGACGTCCGCGTGGCCACCGCGTTCGTGGCGGCCGGCCTGATCGCCATCGCCGTCTTCGTCGCCCGCCAGCTGCGGTTGCAGAAGCGCGGCGTGCCGCTGATGGACCTGCGTACCCTGCGCCACCGCACCTACACGGTCGCGCTGATCCTGATGTCGGTGTCCTTCATGGCGATGCTCGGCTCGATGATCTTGCTGCCGCTGTACCTGCAGAACGTCCGCGCGCTCAGCCCCTTGCAGACCGGCCTCCTCGTGATGCCGGGCGGCCTCGCGATGGGGCTGCTCGGTCCGACCGTCGGCCGCCTGTTCGACCGGTTCGGCGGCCGGGTCCTGGTCATCCCCGGCGCGATCGGAATCATGCTCGCGCTCGCCGGCTTCACCCAGGTCACGATGACCATGCCGTTCTGGCAGCTCCTCGGTCTGCACGCGCTGTTGATGGTGAGCCTGGCCGCGACCTTCACCCCGGTGTTCACCCTCGGGCTCGGAGCGGTTCCGCCCGCGCTCTACTCCCATGGCAGCTCGATCCTGAGCACGCTGCAGCAGGTCTCCGCGGCGATCGGCACCGCACTCGTGGTCACCGTGATGAGCGCGCGAGCCGATTCCCTGAGATCCGCAGGGGTCACGGAGGCGCTCGCCAACCTCGACGGCATGCGGCTGGCCTTCATCATCGGCGCGGTGCTGTCCGTGGCTGTGGTTGTCACCGCCCTGCTCCTACCGGGCCGAGCGGGCAACGCCGGCGAGTTCGAGGGACCCGGCCGATGAAACCGGCGTGACGGCGGTCAAGGAGGACGCCGTTCACATATCGGAGATCACCCAGATCTCCGAGGGCACCAACCAGATCCAGCGCATGGTCTGGCCCGCCGGCTCCTGAAACAGGGCTTGAGCCGGCGAAGCGCTGTTCGGCGACGGAGAACCGCCCGGCTGTGGAAGCCGGGCGGTGATCTCAGGAACCACCCTGTCCCGTCGCTGTTCCGTCAGAGACGGGACAAGGGCTGCCGTCCGACGTGATCGAGTCGGGCACGGAGATCTTCTCCCTTCTCCGAGACAGTGATCTCGAACCGGAGGAGTATCTCAACGCCTTCTTCGACACGGGACGTGAGCGACAGGAGCAGATCTCGTAGGACCTGTCAGCAGGGCACTGGCTCATGGGCATGGGACGCGAGGTGTTCGGGCGGGTGGCGGGGTGCCCGACGGCTTCCCGGCGTGATGGAGGGCGGGACCACCGTTTCGACGGCCGGCGCACCAGCGAGATCACCGGTAAGGGTCATGATTCTCCGGGGATCAGGTGATCCCGTGGCGGCGGGTGGCGCAGGCATGGGTTAATGCGTGACACCGGGCCTGGCGTGCCGTCCCCCGGGGCTCTGGAGTGACGGCACACCGGGAGGCGGAGACGGGGCCGGAACCACGGTGGGCCGCCGCCACGGCGAGGCGGCGCCACGGGGCCGGCGAGATCCACCGGACCGGCGTGTCCCGGCGGCCGGATCTCACGTGGAACGGGCACGCGCGGAGCGCAGCACGAGAACGGAGTCACCCTGTGGCCAAGGTAGTCGCCGACATGTCGATGTCGCTGGACGGCTTCGTCGCCGACCCCTCCGACGGGGTGGAGCACCTGTTCGGGTGGTACGGCAACGGCGAGGTCACCGTACCGACCGCCGACCCCCGCTGGACCTTCCGCACCTCCGAGGCGAGCGCGGGCCGCCTGCGCGAGGGGCTCGCCAACATCGGTGCGCTGATCTGCGGCCGGCGCCTGTTCGACTACTCCCGGGGCTGGGGCGGCAACCACCCCATGGGCGTGCCCGTGTTCGTGGTCAGCCACAGCGTCCCGGACGGCTGGCCACGCGAGGGCGCGCCCTTCACGTTCGTCGGCGACGGGATCGAGAGCGCGCTGGCGCAGGCGCGGGCCGTCGCGGGCGAGAAGATGGTCGGTGTCGCCACCGCCACCCTCACCCAGCAGTATCTCAACGCGGGGCTGCTGGATGAGATCTGGGTGAACCTGGTGCCCGTCCTGCTCGGCAGGGGCATCCGGTTCTTCGACAACCTGGCGAGCGCGCCCATCGAGCTGGAGGGGCCGACCGTCGTCGAGGGCAGCCGGGTCACCCACCTCTGCTACCGCGTCCGCAGGTAGCGGGCCGCGCCACCCACTCTCACAGTCGCCCCCCTCGTGCGCGGGACGGGCCGGCCCGAGAGGTCAGGCGGCGGCGTCGAGGGCCTCGCGCAGGCTCCCGCACGTCTCGAAGTGCCGGTTGAGATTGGTGATCGTCAACAGATGGGTGATCATTCCGGGGCTCACCACCAGGATGAGACGGCCGTGGGTGTCCTTGATCCTGGTGAGCGCGCCCACCAGGATGCCCAGTCCCACCGAGTCGCAGAACGGCACTTCGGTCAGGTCCATCACCAGGCACGGGTGACCGGGGGTCTCCAGGGCTCGGTCCACCTCCGCGCGGAGCCTGGGGGCGACCGCCATGTCGAGCTCGCCCGCCGCCCGCACCACCACGCAGGGACCGTTGTTCCAACTCTGAACATCGAATGCCGGCATCACGATCATCACCTCCGTGGGGGCTTACTGCCCTGGTGGGAGGCTTTTATGCGCACAGCTCATTTTTGCGGTCGTTCCGGGTGATGCCCCCGGCTCATTTCTTGCAGATGTTCTGGGTGGCGGTCCTGGCCGTGGGGGCGGGGGTGGCGGAGGGGGTCGCGGACGGCTTGACGGCATCGTCGACGGTGACCTTCTTGGCCCCCGGATACTTCCGGCCGACGATCACCTCGATCCGGTCGCCGAGGTTCTCCACCAGGCGCGTCTCCGCGCCGGACAGCGCGGCGGCCAGGGTCCGCGCCGAGTCTTCGCGGCCCGGGCCATATCGGATGACCGTCTTGTCGTGGTCCCTGTCCTTGGTGTCGCCGGCCTCCTCGGGGACCAGGAACCCGGCTTTCAGCAGGTCCGTCCGGGTCCGCGCGCCGAGGCCGGTGATCGGGGTGCCGTTGAGCACCTTGACCGCGATCCGCGAGGGCGGCACGGTCAGCGCGGTGGCCGAGGGGGACGGCGTCGCGCTCGGCGTCGCGGCCGGGCTCGCCGTGGACTCGGCGGGCTTGGCGGGCTTGGCGGGCTTGACGAGCGGCTCGTCGGCGGCGATCCGGCGGAACAGGTCTTTGGCCGCGTCCTTGTCCCAGAGCACGGCGGACTCGTTGGTCGGCGTCCTGTAGTCGACGTCGGCGAGCGGGACCGTGGCGAAGGCCACGTCGTCGGTGGAGACGTCCTTGAGCTGGTTGGCCAGGCCGAGCAGGTCCTTGCGGAGGGCGTCGTCCACCCGGAGCGTGCCGAGGGCGGTGTCGACGAAGGAGGCGAGCCTGACCGGGTTGGTGAGCGTGTCGCCGCTGAGCGCCTGGTGCAGCATGGCGGAGATC
The DNA here is from genome assembly GCF_055586905.1 of Streptosporangium sp. NPDC048886. Classification (NCBI taxonomy): domain Bacteria; kingdom Bacillati; phylum Actinomycetota; class Actinomycetes; order Streptosporangiales; family Streptosporangiaceae; genus Streptosporangium; species Streptosporangium sp. NPDC048886. The sequence continues at coordinate 344,224 of NZ_JBVJHH010000002.1, read as the reverse complement.
ACCTGCTGCTGGCGGTCGATGCGGTCGAGGTCGGAGCGGGCGGTGGCCCGGGTGCGGGCGTAGGCGAGGGCCTTGACGCCGTCGAGGGAGTAGGTGCCCGGCTGGAGCGTGAGCGCGGTCTTCGGGTCGTTGATCGCGACCGGGGTGCACACCGAGACGCCCCCCAGCGCGTCGACCACCTCGATGAAGCCGAGCACGTTGACCTCGACGTAGTGGTGGATGGTCAGCCCGGTGGCGTTCTGCACGGTCCGCACGGCGAGCTTCGGGCCGCCGAGCTGGTAGGCGGCGTTGATCTTGTGGTCGCCCTTGCCGGGGATCGTCGTCCAGGTGTCGCGGGGGAGGCTGACCACGGTCGCCCTGGTGTGGTCCTCCGAAAGATGGAGCACCATCATGGTGTCGGTCCGCTCGCCGCTCTCGCGGCCGAGTTTGAGCTGGTTCTGCTTCTGCCGGGAGAGGTTGTCGCGCCGGTCCACGCCGACCACCAGGATGTTCATCGCACCGGTGGACTGCGAGCCGGGCACCCCCGCGTCGACCGCCTCGATCTTCCGCTCGGCGTAGTTCGTCAGCGCCCACGTCACCCCGGAGCTGCTCAGGACCAGACACGAGAGCGCGCCGGCGACGAACAGGCCGCGGCGCCGGGAGCGGGCTCCCCGCACGGACCTGCGCTCACGCCGCGGATTGACCCGGACGGTGCCGTAGGCGTCACCGCCCACCTGCACACCCGAGTCGTCCTCTTCCGGGTCGCGCATGCGTGGCCCCCTAGGCTCGGCTGGGTCGATGAGGTACCCGTCCGTACAGTAGCGTGAGCGACGCCATGAAGCAGTTCCCCGACTCGCCCGCGCCGGCGTCGTCTCCCGAGACACGTGTCTGGCCCCCCATCTCCATCGTCATCCCGGTGCTGAACGAGGAGCGCCATCTGCGGGAGGCGGTGCGCCAGGTCCTCGCGCAGCGATACGCGGGACCGATCGAGGTCGTGCTCGCCATCGGCCCCTCCAAGGACCGGACCCAGGAGGTCGCCGACGCGATCGCGGCCGAGGACCCCCGGGTGACCGTGGTCCCGAACCCGACCGGACGCACCCCCAACGCCCTCAACGCCGCCATCGGCGCCTCCCGCAGCGGGATCATCGCCCGCGTGGACGGCCACGCCATGCTCCCGGAGGACTATCTCCAGGTCGCGGTCGAGACGCTTGAGGAGACCGGCGCCGACAACGTCGGCGGCGTCATGGCCGCCGAGGGCGTCACACCGTTCGAGAAGGCCGTGGCCCGGGCCATGACCTCCAAGATCGGCGTCGGCGGGGCCCGGTTCCACACCGGCGGCACCGCGGGCCCGGCCGACACGGTCTACCTCGGCGTCTTCCGCCGTGAGGCGCTGGACCGGGTCGGCGGCTACGACGAGCACTTCCAGCGGGCGCAGGACTGGGAGATGAACCACCGCATCCGCGAGACCGGCGGCCTGGTCTGGTTCCAGCCCCGGATGCGCGTCTCCTACCGGCCCAGGCCCACGGTCAAGGCCCTCGCCAAGCAATACTTCCACTACGGCCGCTGGCGGAGGGTCGTCGCCCGCACCCACGAGGGCACGATCAACCTGCGCTACCTGGCGCCCCCGGCGGCGGTGCTGGCCATTCTCGCCGGTCTGGTCGTCTCCCCGTTCTTCTGGCCGGGCCTGCTGGTCCCCGGCGCCTACCTGGCGGCGATCCTGGCCGGCTCGGCGGTGACCGGCAGCGGCCTGCCCGCCGCCTCGCTCCTCCGGCTGCCCCTGGCCTACGTCACCATGCACATGTCATGGGGCTGGGGCTTCCTGACGAGTCCGAAGAGCCTGAGCAGGCCCGTGAGGACGCGGGGCTGATCCGCGCGGGCGGAGACGGCCTCAGCCGTCTCCGCCGCCGTGCACGGCGCGGCCGTAGGCGCCGTTCACCGCCCCGTTGAAGCGGGCCATGGCGTCCGGGCCCGAACCGAGCAGATAGGTCTTCAGCGCGCGCCTGGCGGCCGCCAGGGCGTCCTCCTCGGCGTGCTCCAGGCCCGCCAGGACGGCGGGCAGCTCACTCAGGCCCTCGGTGAGCAGATAGCCGGCCTCCGCGCTGGGATACCGCTCGCGGAAGGTCCGCTCCGGCAGCCCCGCCACGTTGGTCACCATGTACGGCTTGCCGCTGGCGATGAAGTCCGCCACCACGCTGGAGATGTCGGCGATCATCAGGTCGGCCTGGTTGAAGCATTCGTAGAGGGGCGGCCGGGGCCCGGTGACGGCCTGGTGCCTGATCGGCTCGGCGCGGGCCGTGCCGGCGGGGTGGCGGGCGATCGACCGCGACAGCTCCGCCCTCTCCAGGATCGCGAGGATCTCCCGGTGGGCGCGGTCGGCGGCGGGGTTGCGGTGGCCGGTCAGCGGATGCGGCTTGTAGATCACCCGGAGCGCGGGGGAGCGGGCGAGCAGGGCCCGGACGATCGCCGGCCCCATCGTGACGATCGAGGTGTGGAACAGGTCGTCGGTCCACCCCTCCCAGGTGGGGGCGTAGAGCACGGTACGGTACGGCAGGCCGGGCCCGGCGGTGCGGACGCCGGTGAGCTGCGGGCGGCCCACCTCGTGGATGTCCTCGTCGCGCACGCCCACCCGGGCGCGGAGGTAGCGGTCGCGCCCGGCCCGCCCGGCCACCCAGACCTCGTCGTAGACCTTGGTGAACGGGTTGAACGACGCCTCCTTGTCGCTGTCCCCGTGACCCACGAAGACGCTGCGCATCCCCTGGATGCGCAGCATGTGGATGTTCTTGCCGACGTTGGACGGATACAGGCACACCCGGGCCGAACCGAGCGCCCGGAAGCTCATCAGGTCGGCCGCCGACGGGATGCAGACCACCGGCAGCGAGGTCTCTCCCAGCGTCCGGAGCATCCCCCGCTCCCGCAGGACCACCACGACCCGCCGGTCGATCCGCTCCAGCGGGCGCAGCCACATGCTGACCTGGTAGGCGGAGTCGTTCGGCCCGGAGAAGTAGAGGATCACCTCCGGCCGGTATCGGGCCAGGCGCCTGCCGGCCGCCTTCAGCACGGCGCGCCGGTTGCGCAGCGGCCGGACCCGGCGCAGGTGGGGCAGGACGCCGAGCACGCCCGCGCCCCCGAGGCCCAGCGCGAGCGCCGCCCCGGCCGCGCCCAGGCGGTCGGTGCCGAGGACCGCGCCCAGGGCGGCGCCCCCGACGGGGAGCGCGTCGAGGTAGAGCGTCCGCATGCTCCGGTGGCCGACCAGGATGTCGGCCGGGGGCGCCGGGATCTCCGGCACGCCGTCGATGTTGCGGGTCAGCACCGGCAGCTGGCTGAGGACGCGGGTGTAGGCGATCGCCAGCCCGGTCTGCAGGGCCCGTACGCCGTGCAGGGCGGTCAGCCCCAGGACCAGGGCCGCCAACCAGGGCGAGTCGGTGCCCGCCGTACGCGCGACCAGGAGGACCACGGCCATCTCGCGGAAGGCGAACCGCAGTGTGAGGCCCAGGTGCACCCTGTTCAGCAGGTCCGTCAGGCGGCGGGCCCGCCGCCTGACGGCGATCTCGGTCGCGTACGACAGCGCGCACAGCGCCAGGAACGGCCACGGCAGGGGCCACAGGGCGGTGACGACGAGCGGTGGGTACGGGCCGAGTACGGCGGCGCACGCCATCAGGGCGCGAGGATCACGCTTCATCTTCCGACGCTAACCCGAGTGGTGGTGTTTGCCCTGGTAGACGCGCTGTGTCAGGTTCCGTCGAGGCGGACGTCGATCACGTGCCCGGTGAGGTCGGAGATGAGCACGTCCATGGAGGTCTGCGCCACGGCGCGCGGCGAGAGCAGGGTGTGCGCCGGTTCCTCACCGAAGGCCCGGATCCGCATCGGGGTGCTGGTCCGTTCCGGGTTGACGCAGTTGACCCGGACGCCGTACTCGGCCCACTCGTCGGCGAGGGCCTGGGTCAGGTTCACCACGGCGGCCTTCGTCGAGGAGTAGAGGCTGTAGTCGGCCCGGCCCCGCGTGTAGGAGGAGGAGGTGTACAGCAGCAGGTGGCCCCGGGTGTCGCGGAGGTGGCCGATGGCGGCCCTGGCGATGTTGACGGGGCCGAGGTAGTTCACGCCCACGGTCTCGGCGATCGTGGCGTCGTTGACCTCGCCGAGCTTGCCCATGTGCAGCACGCCGGCGGTGTTGACCACGTAGTCGATCCTGCCGGTCTCCTTGGCCGCGTGGTCGAGCGCGTCGCTCACCGCCTGGGCGTCCTCCACGCGCACCCCGTTCAGCGACCGGGAGAAGGAGAAGACCTCGGCGCCGTGGCGCCGGGCCAGGTCGACCACGTCGGCGCCGATGCCGTAGCTGCCGCCGAAGACCACCATGGTCCTGCCCTCCATGGCCTCCCGGTAGGCGTAGGCGGAGCGCTCCGGGGCGCTGCCCGCGGCCAGCTGGAAGAGCTTGTCGGCGATGAACACGTCGACCGGGTGGGTGACCTTCATGTTGTGCTCGCTGCCCGGCACGACGTAGATCGGCACGTCGGGCAGGTAGCGCAGCACCACGCCGCAGTCGTCGGTGGGCGGCTGCCGGTCGAAGCCGGGGTCGGCGAAGGCCCGCTCGTAGGCCTCGCGGATCACCGAGAGCCGGAAGCACTGCGGCGTCTGGCCGCGCCGCAGCCTGGAGCGGTCCGGGATGTCACGGACGATCTCCCCGCGCGGCCCCGGGGCGGCCACCAGGATCGTGTCGGAGCTCGGGATCGCCACGTCGACGGCCGAGTAGGTCTTCAGGGCCTCCACGCACTCGGTGATGATCCGCGGTTCCAGCAGCGGCCGCACGGCGTCGTGCAGGAGCACGTCGCACTCCTGCGCGCCCAGGGCCCGCAGCGCCCGCCAGGTGGTCTCGGGACGGCTCGCGCCGCCCTCCAGGACCTTGCTGACCTTCCCGAAGCCGTTGCGGGCGACGATCCGCTCCACCTCGTCGGTGAAGCCCGGGGTCATCATGACGATGATCTCGTCGACCTCCGGCGCGCCGTTGAACAGGGCGAGGGTGTGCTCCAGGATCGTCTTCCCGGCGATTTTGACGAGCTGCTTGGGAGTGTTGAGACCGACGCGCTGGCCGACTCCGCCGGCAAGGACGACCCCGACGGTGCGGAGACGTGGTTCGAGAGCGGCCAAGTTCTGCTTCCTTCGACGGGGCTGGATACGGCGAGCGTAATGGGTGCGTACCCGATCGCAGGTCGCGCTCCCGTGCTATCCAGTCAAGATCTCGCTACGCTAAGTGCGCACTCCCCGATTCGTACGGTGACCCCGTCGGATACGAAGGAGCCCGGTTTGCATGATCCTCACGTCCCCGCGCCCCCCGGCCTCTCCCAGACGGCCGCCGTGGTGCTCGCCACCACGGAGGCGGCGGCCCTGCGCTGCGCCGACGGCACGCTGCTCGACCGGCTGACCGGCCAGCTCGCCCGGCTGCCGGTGGGGGACGTGCACGTGGTCGGCCGCTCCAGCGGCGTCATCCACGCCCCCGGCGGCACCTACATGATCGGCTCGGAGGGCTCGCGAGGGCTCGCCGACGACCTGCGCAGGGTCGCGGAGGTGGCCCGCGGGGCCGCCGGCCCGGTGGCCGTGGTCGCGGGCGACCTGGTGGCCCACACCGAGGCGCTGGCCATGCTCCTGGAGCACCCCGCGCGTGACACGGGCGCGCTGGTGGCCACCGGCGGCGAGGGCCCCGGGCCGCTGCGCCCGCCGGTCCGGGTCGAGGGCGGCCGGGTGGTCGCCGCGGGCACCTCCTTCCACGGCGTCGCCGACGCCGGCGGCACCTTCAGGGGCGTGCTCCAGGTGGGCGTGGCCGATCTCGCCGGCCTCGCCGAGACCGCGCGGACGCTGGCCGAGCTGGCCGAGGCCGGCGGGTTCGGCCCGATGGGGGGCGGCGAGGTCGGCGACCTCCTCCTGGTCGGCCTGGTCCGCTCCGGCGTCCCGGTGCGCGCCCGCGACGTCGGGGCGCTGCACTGCGACCGGGTGGCCGGGCAGGCGGCCGCCGACTCGGCCGTGCGGCGGCTGGAGGAGGTGGACGAGGACACCGCCCGGCTGGAGGCCGCGGTCAAGTCCGGCGACGGCTTCTTCACCACCCACTTCGTGAGCTCCTGGTCCACGCACCTGGTCAAGGCGGCGGCCGACCTGCACCTGACGCCGAACGCGGTCACCGGGATCTCCGTCGGCCTGGCCCTGCTCGCCGCGGTCTGGTTCACCGCGGGCACCCGCGAGGGGCAGATCGCCGGGGCCGTCCTCCTCTACCTGTCGTTCGTGCTCGACTGCGTCGACGGCCAGCTCGCCCGCTACACCCGCGCGTTCTCCCCGCTCGGCGCGTGGCTGGACGCCACCTTCGACCGGGTCAAGGAGTACGCCGTCTACGTGGGCCTCGCCATCGGCTACGCGACGGGGCTGGACGACTCCCACGGCGGCCCGCACGGCATCTGGGCGCTGGCGGTCTCGGCGATGATCCTGCAGATGCTCCGTCACATGATCGACTTCTCCTACGCGGGGGCCCGCGCCGACGCCGACCGGTTGAGGCCGGCCCCCGCCGGGACGGCCGCGGAGCTGACCGTCCCGGCCGACGCGTCCATGCGGCCGGCCTCGCGGCCGGCGGCGCTGGAGCGCAAGACCGAGGTCGCCGACGGGATAGCCGCCGCCGAGCGATACCTGCGGGAGCGGCGGGAGCCCGCGGCCGGCCGGGGGAACGTGGTCGTGAGGCTCTCGCGCCGCCTGGAGCGGAGCGCTCCCACCCGCTGGCTGAAGAAGATCATCGTGCTCCCCATCGGGGAGCGGATGGCGCTGATCGCGGTGACCGCCGCGGTGTTCAACGCCCGGGTGACCTTCGTCGCGCTGCTGGCCTGGGGCGGCGTCGCCGCCCTCTACACGCTCGCCGGCCGGGTCGGCAGGTCCCTCAGCCGATGACCGGACACGTGGGCGCCGCGACCGGCGCGGTGCGAGGCGGATCGGGAGGCGGGGTCCGGCGGGCCTCGCGCGGAGCGAGCGAGGAGACGGGTACGCCCATGGTTTCGGTCCACATGACACCGGTGCCGCACAGCACCGTGACGGCCTACCGGGACGACGGGGCGCTGTCACGGGCGATGGGCACGCTGGTGGCCGGGCAGCTCCCGCCGCTGCCGCCCGCGCTCGTCGGGATGTTCGTGACCGGGGTGCTGCTGATGGTGGGCGTGGCCGGCGCCGACGGACTGGCGGTCTTCGCCCCGGCGGTGGCGCTGCTGCTGGCCGGTCCCGGCAGCTCCCACCCGCACGACGGCAGGCTCGACTGGCTGGTCCCGCCGATCCTGCGCCTGACCGAATACGGGTTCGTGGCCTCGGTCGGGTTCGCGCACGACGTGCCGCCGTGGCTGATCTTCCTGCTGCTCGGCGCGATGGCCTTCCACCACTACGACGTGGTCTACCGGGTGCGCCAGCGGGTCTACCCGCCGCCCTGGCTGGCCACCGCCGGCCTGGGCTGGGACGGCCGCATGCTGCTGATCGCGCTGGGCGCCCTCGCCGGGCAGGTCACGCTGGTCTTCGCGCTGCTCGCGCTCTACCTGTGGGGGTTCTTCGGGTGGGAGAGCGTCACCTGCTGGGCGGTCGCGCCGCGCTCGGGGGTGGACGCCGACGATCTGGGCGCTCACGATTGAGAACGCCTGGCAAACCCCGGATTACACGATCAGGGCCCAAAGCCAACTAACCTTTGGGGCCAGGAGTGCCCGCCGAGGGGCTCACTTGGATGAGGAGTGCACGTTGCTGGGAATGGTGCTGGCCGCCGGGGCCGGACGACGCCTGCGGCCGTACACGGACACGCTGCCCAAGGCGCTGGTGCCGGTCGACGGCGAGACCACGATCATGGACATCTCGCTGCGGAACCTCGCGGCGGCGGACCTCCGTGACGTCGTGGTCGTCGTCGGCTACCAGGCGCAGGCCGTACACGAGCGGAAGGCCGAGCTGGAGCGGCGGCACGGTGTGAAGCTCACCCTCGTGCACAACGACAAGGCCGAGGAGTGGAACAACGCCTACTCCCTGTGGTGCGCGCGCGACTACTTCGACCAGGGCGTGCTGCTGGTCAACGGCGACACCGTGCACCCGGTCTCCGTGGAGCACACGCTGCTGTCGGCGCCGGCCACCAGCGACATCCTGCTCGCGGTCGACGACGTCAAGAAGCTCGCCGACGAGGAGATGAAGGTCACCCTCGACGGCGACGGCCACCTCAAGCTGATCACCAAGCTGATGGACCCGGCCGACGCCGCCGGCGAATACATCGGCGCGACGCTGATCCGCCCGGGCATCGGCGAGCGCCTCGCCGACGCCCTGCAGGCCACCTTCGAGCGCGACCCGCAGCTCTACTACGAGGACGGCTACCAGGAGCTGGTCGCCCGCGGTGAGAAGATCGCGGTCGCCCCGATCGGTGAGGTCTCGTGGGTCGAGGTCGACAACCACGACGACCTCGCGAAGGCGCGGGAGATCGCGTGCCGATACTAGCCAGGATGCTGCCCGCCCCGCTGACCATGGAGGTTCGGCGGGGCGCGATCGCCCAGCTCGGCTCACTGCTGGCCGACAGCCGGGTGGCGACCTCCGGGCGGGTGGCGGTGGCGGTGGGCGCGGGCCAGGGCGACCGGATCGCCTCGGTGATCGCCCCCTCGCTCGGCGAGGCCCAGGTCTTCCGGGTGGCCGACGGCTCGGTGGACGCGGCGGTCTCGCTCGGCGCCGACCTGCGCAAGGGCGCCTACGAGGCCCTTGTCGGGATCGGCGGCGGCAAGACCATCGACGCGACCAAATACGCCGCCTCGCTCGCCGGCATCCCCATGGTGGCGGTGGCGACCAACCTGTCGCACGACGGGATCTGCTCGCCGGTGGCGTCGCTGACGCACGACGGCGGCAAGGGCTCCTTCGGCGTGCCCATGCCGCTGGCCATCATGGTGGATCTCGACTTCGTCCACGACGCGCCCCCGTCGCTGGTCCGCTCCGGGGTCGGCGACGTGGTGAGCAACCTGTCGGCGATCGAGGACTGGCAGCTCGGCAACGCCGAGCGCGGCGAGCCGATCGACGGCGTGGCCTGCGCGATGGCCCGCACCGCGGCGGAGGCGGTGATCGGCAGGAGCGACTCGATCGAGTCCGACGCCTTCCTGACCGTGCTGGCCGAGGCGCTCATCCTCTCGGGGATGTCGATGGTGATCGCCGGGTCGTCCCGTCCCTCCAGTGGCGGAGACCATGAGATCCTTCATGCCGTGGATCAGCTTTTTCCCGGCACCTCCAACCACGGCGAGCTCGCCGGGGTAGGGGCCGCCTTCTGCTTCTTCCTCCGCGAGGACGCGCGGAGGCTGGACCAGGTCGTCGACTGCCTGCGCACGCACGAGCTGCCGGTCACCCCCGTCGACCTGGGCCTGAGCGCCGACCAGTTCACCCAGGCGGTCATGCTGGCGCCGTCGACCCGTCCGGGGCGCTACACGATCCTGGAGCACCTGCGCCTGTCGGAGCCGGAGATTCGGGAGCGGGTGGAGGACTATGTCCGGGCCGTCGGTCGCTGAGTTCCGTGCGGTGGCCCAGCCGCACTCGACCATGGACCGCAACAGCGGCGAGCACTGGGCCGGCGCGCTCTACATGCGCAAGCTGTCGATCTACGTCACCTGGTTCCTGGCCAAGACGCCGATCACCCCCAACCAGACCACCTGGCTGATGATCCTGTCCGGGCTGCTGGCCGGCGTGGTCCTCGCGCTGCCCGGTCTGTGGGCCGCGGTCGGCGCCGCCCTGCTGATCCAGCTCTACCTGCTGCTCGACTGCTCCGACGGCGAGCTGGCGCGGTGGACCAAGCGGACCTCCATCACCGGCGTCTACCTGGACCGGGTCGGCCACTACTTCGCCGAGGCCGCCCTGCTCATCGGGCTGGGCTTCCGGGCGTCGCAGACCCTCCCCGACTGGTACACCGTGATGGGCTTCGCCGCCGCGCTCGGCGCCATCCTGATCAAGGCGGAGACCGACCTGGTCGACGTGGCCCGCGCCAGGTCCGGCCTGGTCGCGGCCACCGAGAGCTCGGCCGAGCAGTTCCGGTCGCGGGGCCTGGGCCTGGCCCGCAAGGCCGCCGCCGCCCTGAAGTTCCACCGGCTCGTCCAGGCCGTCGAGCTGTCCCTCATCGTGGTGGTCGCCGCGGTGTGGGACCTGCTCAGCGGCGGCCTGGCCGCCACCCGGGTGCTCATGGTGGCCTGCGTCGTGGTCGCCGTGCTGCAGATGGCGCTGCACCTGGTCAGCATCCTGGCCTCCAGGCGGCTTTCATGAGGAACCGGACAGCGTCCCGGTACGTCGTAGGTGCGGACACCCCGCTGTTTGGTGGGTGTTCGCCGACGGTTCCGATACGCTTGCTTTCCGGTAAATCAGAAACGTCCAGTCACGCCATATGTGCCCGACCCAGCAGACTCGGTGATCATGAAAGTATGCTCCGTACGTGCTCTCGACGCGTCAGGGCGATGACCCGTTGAAGATCTCGTGCGTCATCCTCACCATGGGCAACCGGGTCCCCGAGCTGGGCCGGGCTGTCGAGTCCGCGCTGCACCAGACCGACGGCGACGTCGAGGTGGTCATCGTCGGCAACGGCGCGGACGTCCCCGAGCTGTCGGTCGGCGTGCCCCCGGGCTCGTCCGCCTCGATCAAGATCGTCCGGCTCAGCCACAACACGGGCATCCCGGCGGGCCGCAACCGCGGCGTCGAGGAGTGCTCGGGCGACGTGGTGCTCTTCCTGGACGACGACGGCTGGTACGGCGCGATGGACGTCGTCTCCCACCTGCGTGAGCGCTTCTCCACCGAGCACGACCTGGCCGTCGTCTCCTTCCGGGTGATGGACCCCGACGGCGGCACCGGCCAGCGCCGCCATGTCCCCCGCCTGCGCGCGGGGGACCCGGAGCGCTCCTCTCCGGTCACCACCTTCCTGGGCGGCGCCTGCGCCATCCGCCGCTCCGCCTTCCTCCAGGTCGGCGGCCTCCCCGAGCGTTTCTTCTACGCCCACGAGGAGACCGACCTGGCCTGGCGGCTGCTCGGCGAGGGCTACCGCATCGAATACGACGCCCAGACCGTCATGTACCACCCGCAGGTCCCGCCGACCCGGCACGCCGACTTCTACCGCCTCAACGCGCGCAACCGCGTCTGGCTGGCCCGTCGCAACCTCCCCTGGCCCCTGGCCGTGTTCTACCTCCTCAACTGGGTCGCCCTCACCCTGATCCGCGAGCGCTCCGGCGCCGCCCTGCGCGCCTGGTTCAAGGGCTTCACCGAGGGCCTGCGCGAGCCCGCCGGGGAGCGCCGCCCCATGGGCTGGAAGACCGCCTGGCGCATGCTCCGCCTGGGCCGTCCGCCGATCGTCTGACCTCGGTACGGCCCGGCCGGGTGTGTCCCGGACCGGGCCGCTCGCGGGATCCGGTCGCTCACGGGATCCAGTTGAAGGTGTCCGGGTCCGGTCCGACCCGCTCGTCGCGGTTCAGCCGCGAGATCTCCTCCATCTCGTCCTCGCTCAGTTCGAAGCCGAAGATGTCGAGGTTCTCCTCCATCCGGGCGCGGTGGACCGACTTCGGGAAGACGATGTCGCCGCGCTGGAGGTGCCAGCGCAGCGTCACCTGGGCGGGCGTCCTGCCGTGCCGCGCGGCGATCCGCGTGATGACCGGGTCGCCGAGCACCTTGCCCTGCGCGATCGGCGACCACGCCTCGGTGGCGATGCCGTGCTCGGCGTTGAAGGCCCGGACGTCGTCCTGGGTGAGGTACGGGTGCGCCTCGATCTGGTTGACCGCGGGCACGGTCCCGGTCTCCTCCAGCAGCCTGCGCAGGTGGTGCGGCTGGAAGTTGGAGACGCCGACGGCCTTGGCGCGGCCGGAGCGGTGGATCTCCTCCATCGCCCTCCAGGTCTCGACGTAGTCGCCGACGTCGGGCAGCGGCCAGTGGATGAGGAACAGGTCCAGGTAGTCGGAGCCCAGATCCTCCAGCGACCGGTCGAACGCCCTCGGCACGTCGTCGTAGGCGTGGAAGCCGTTGCTCAGCTTGCTCGTGACGAAGACGTCGCCCCGGTCGAGGCCGGACGCCCGGACCGCCGCGCCGACCTGCTTCTCGTTGCCGTACATCTCGGCGGTGTCGATGTGCCGGTAGCCGACGTCGAGCGCGGTGCGGACCGCCTCCTCCGTCTTGTCCGGCTCGATCTGGTAGGTCCCGAAGCCCAACTGCGGGATCTCGACGCCGTTGTCCAGCCTGATGTCGGGTATCTCGGTCATCCGATTCCCCCTTTATAGTCGTGGCATTTTTAGCCCCTTGAGGGCCGGTACCCGGGCCGGCGCCGTTTAACAGACCCGTCCGACCGTCCGGCGGGCCCGTCCGGCGGGCCCGCTCCGAGCCGCCCGGCCACCGGGAATGTCACCACCGGATCTCTGTTCCGGTCCTCGGCGGAGGCCGTACGGGACATGTCGCTAGAGTTCGGGTTCCGGCCCTTCCCGAACGGGTCTCCGGCCGGATACGAACGATGGCTCCATCGGCGTCGCACGGCGCCGCGAAAGGGTTCCGGCGTGGACGTCTACACCCTCGGCGAGGCGTTCGCCGTCGTCACCAGCGGCCGGATCCGGCACGAGCACGAGGCCAGGCTGGACGTGGCCGGGGCGGAGTTCACCGTCGCGGTCGGGCTGGCCAGGCTCGGCCACACGGCCGCCTGGCTGGGCAAGGTGGGGGGCGACGAACTCGGCGTGCGGATCCTCACGGCGCTGCGCGGGGAGGGCGTCGACGTCGCGGACGCCCGGGTGGACGACGCCTCCCCGACCGCGATGCTCCTGAAGGAGTCCAGGCCCGGGCAGGCGGCCCGGGTCACCTACTACCGGACGGGGACCCGGCTCACCCAGGGGAACGTCCCCATCGACCGGATCGCGGCCTCCCGGATCCTGCACGTCAGCGGGATCACCGCCGCCCTGGACGCGCGCGAGGCCATGCACGCCGCGGTCCGGGCCGCGCGGATGGCGGGGGTCACCGTCTCGGTGTCCGTCAACTACCGCGACCAGCTCTGGCCGGATCTGCGGGAGGCCGAGGAGGTCCTCAGTGCGCTGGCCTGCTCGGCCGACGTGCTGTTCGTCCGGCAGAGCGAGCTGGACCTGGTCAAGCCGGCGCTCACCGGGGACCGGGAGGTCATCGTGATCCGGGGCACCCGGGGCGCGAGTGTCCGGGTGAACGGCGTCCGCCACGACGCCCCGAGCCTGGCCGCGCCCGTGGTCGACCCCACCGGTTCGGCGGACGCCTTCGCCGCGGGCTATCTCAGCGCGCTGCTGGAGGGACTGCACCCCGCCGACCGGCTGCGCCGGGGCGCCCTGCTGACGGCTTTCGCGGTGTCCAGCACCAGCGAATGGCAGGGGCTGCCCACCAGGGCCGAGCTGCCGCTGCTGGAGCACGACGGCTGAGCGCCGCCGCCCGCCCGCCGGGACCGGCGCCCGGCGCGTGGGCCGGAGGCGCGGAACCCGCGGCCCCTCCTGCGGAGACCGGCGGCTCAGAGCTCCTTCGCCTCGCCGAAGGTCATGGTGAGGTGGGAGACCGTGCTGGTCATCAGGGCGCGTTTGGGCAGCCCGAGCTCGCTCAGCTCCTTGGCGACGGGGTGGTTGCCCAGGCGGATCAGCGCGCCGCCGGGACGCACGCGGACCCCCCGGGGGGTCATCGACCAGGGGATGCGGCGGGTGACGCCCTCCAGATGGCTGTAGGCGTCGGCGGGGGCCATCGTCCCGCCCGCGGGGACCGGGGCGCCGGGTCTGATCAGCAGGTCCAACACCAGGCGGCCGTCCTTGCGCAGGATGCACCGCTTGTAGGGGGAGGTCAGGCGCAGGTCGATGTCGGCCAGTTCCTTGGGGAAGCCCCAGATGGCGCGGCCCGCCTCCAGGGTGAAGCCCTGGTCGACCGGGAGCCAGTGGACGAACGCCCCGGCGCCGGCGCTGCGCAGCTCGGCCAGCCCCGCGCGCAGCCCCCGGGGCGGCGTCGGGCCCCCGTCGGGGGGCCGGACCAGGAAGGCCACGCCGAACTCCCGGTAGGCGTCGAGGTCGCCGTCGGCGTAGTCGACGAACACCAGCGTGCACAGGGCCCTGCCGGGCAGCACCTCGGCGACGTCCAGCCTGGAGTAGGCGATCACGGCCCGGGCGGCGTCGGCCCGGACCAGGTAGGAGGCGCTGCAGACCGTGGCGTCCCGGATCCGCACCGGCATGGCGATCTCGCGTCCCTGGATCAGATGGCGTGCCATGCCTCCAGTACACCAATCCCCGGCCCTCACGTCACCGGTGTGTGACCAATCCTCTGCCGGATCCGTCTCCTGGTCCGTGATGAATCAACCCCCGACGCGGAGGCGGCCATCGGCGCCCGCATTGAGCAGCTCTACCGGGAGCACTGGCCGCTGGTCTGCGGTTACCTCCTGCGCCGCACGCGCGATCCCCATCTCGCCGAGGACCTAGCCCAGGAGACCTTCGTCAAGGCCACCAGGGCGCTGCTCGGCCGGCGTGGGGAGCCGCCCGTCGCGTGGCTGCTCAGCATCGCCCGCAACGTGCTCGTCGACCACCTGTGGCGCAGCCGTACCGAACTGCCCCTGCCCGATCCGGACCGGATCGAGTTCGGTGGGACCAGCGACTCGCCCCCGGAGACGCTGGAGGGCTTCCGGGGCTGGGTGGGCATGCTGCGCGAGCACGACGAGCCCAACCTCAGGCGCTTCGGGCTGGACCTGGCCCGGCTGCGGAAGGCGGCCGGCGCGGGCACGGCCTACGCCTACGTCGACTCCCTGGTCACGATCTCGTCGCCGCGCGAGCTGATCGAGGACCCCCGGGTCGCGACGGTGCGGGTGGCCGACGTCGCCTTCGACCTGGAGCGGCCCCGGTGACCGCGCGGAGGGTCAGACCACGAGGGGACGGCGGTGGACGCGCGCGGGGGCGGCGCTCGCCGCCGCCCACCCCTCCAGCAGCCCCACGAACTCGCCCGCCTGGTCGGGCCAGTGGTAGCGGCTCAGCGCCTCCCGGTGACCGTGCGCGCCCATCGCCGCGGCCCCCTCGGGGTCGTCGCGCAGCGCCAGTACGGCGCGCAGCGCCGCGTCCACGTCCCCGAAGGGCGTGACGACGCCGCAGCCGGCCCGCTCGACCAGCGAGGAGGCGGTCGGCAGCGGTGTGGTGATCACCGGGAGCCCGCGGGACATGTACTCGACGACCTTGGTCGGCATCGACCGCCGGTAGTTGGGCACGTCGTGCAGGAGCGACAGCCCGGCGATCGCCCCCTCGGCCATCCGCAGCGCGTGCCGGTTGGGCACGTATCCGTACCAGTCGAGCAGGCCCTCCCGCTGCGCGTCCCGCAGCAGCGGCCTGATCTCGGCGTCGGCGGCGCCCACCAGGTCCGTCCTGATCCCGTGCGGGTGCAGCCGCCGGGCCAGCTCGATCAGCTCCACCGCGCCCCTGGCCCGGGACAGGTGGCCCACGTAGACCACCCGGTTCCGGCCGGGCGGCGCGGGCGGTCGTGGGGGCACGTAGGTGGTGTTGGGCACCACCGGGTGGGGGCGGGAGAAGCGCTCCCGGTAGGACTCCTCGGCCAGGATGAGGTGCAGGCGGCTCTCCGCGCGGGCCTCGACCCGGCGGATCAGCGGCGGCAGGGTCCGGCGCAGGTGCCCGGGGAGGTATGGCTTGGTCTCCAGGGCGGCGGCGGTGTCCTCGTGGACGTCCCAGACCGTGACGGGGCGGCTCCTGGGCAGCCGGAACAGCAGCTCGATGTCATGGACGACCAGCAGATCGGCCCCCTCGACGCCGCGCTTGAGGGCCCCGCGGGCGGCCTTGAGGGCGCGTCTGCGCCGGCGGCCCACCGCGCGGGGGACGTCGATCGCCCGGACCCGGGGGTCGGGGGTGACGTTGCAGTCGGTGAAGGGCGCGACATAGGTGATCTCGTGCCCCGCGTCGAGGAGCGCCCGGATCTGCCGATGCATGATCCGGGCGTCTTCGGGGCGATGAACGATAGTCCCGACACATACCCGCATATCCCGATGCTGAGTGCCGGTTCCGTCATCACCGGATGTGTTGCGTTAATTACCGGGTAACTGCCGCTGAACTCTCCCTGCCGGCGGGCTCCGGCGTGGTGCCGGCGGGCTCCGGCGCTCTGGCGGGGGAGGCCGCCGACGGCCGGCGGTAGAGCCAGACCAGGCGGGGTTCGAGCAGCCACTTGAAGAGCGTGCGGGTCTCCGGCAGGGACAGCACGATGGCCAGCGCCAGCGAGCTCGACGCGATCGCCATCACCCCCAGCGGGCCGTACAGCCAGGGGAAGCTCAGCCACCCCTGGTCCTTGGCGATGAGCACCACGACGCCGTGGAGCAGGTAGGCGTAGAGCGTGCGGGTGCCGAGGTCGGAGAACCAGGTCTCCCGCCGCGGCACCACCGCCAGCAGCGCGACCGACATGGCCAGCGCCGCGACCAGCAGCGCGCCGCGCACGCCGAGCCCGATCCACCAGCTCATGTCCATGGACTTGAAGCTGTAGCGGAAGTAGATCGGCTTGAGGTTGACGTGCGGGGCGATGAAGATCGCCACTGCGGCGCCCCCGGCCAGCGTGAGCCCGCCCAGGATCCTGACCCACACCGGCTTGAGCAGGTCGAAGTGCTCGGGCTTGAGCACCAGGCCGAGCACGTAGAAGGGGAGCAGGCCGAAGAAGCGGTCGATGCTGAAGTCGCCGGAGATCTCCGAGAAGCCGGCGACCATGTAGATGATCACCGCGACCAGCAGCGGCTGCCGCATCCGGTTCCAGATGGGCGTGGAGATCCGCCAGAGCACCAGCGCCAGCAGGTACCAGTTCAGCCAGGCCGGGTCGATGATCGTCAGGGTCCATTTCTGGCCCAGCCCGAAGCGGAGCAGCGCGTAGCCGATCTCCACGACCACGTACGGCACCAGCATGGTGTCGACCAGCTTGTTGATCTTGGCGTTGGAGTTCCAGAAGTTCCGGCCGAGATAACCGCTGATCAGCACGAACGCCGGCATGTGGAAGGTGTAGATGAACAGGTAGGCCGACTTGGCCGAGTGCGTGGCCAGGGTGGGCACCAGCGAGTGCCCGGTCACCACCAGGGCGATCAGGACGAACTTCACGTTGTCGAGATACGGCTCGCGCTTCTTCCTGGCGGGCGGAGCGGCGGGCTCCTCCTCCGGGCGCGGCTCCTGCTCCTGCTGCTCCGCGGACCGGTCCCAGGGGGAGGGGGCGGTCCCGCGGCTGGAGTTCTCCCAGTAGGAGAACGGCCGCTCGGCGGCCGGCGCGTCCTGCGGCTGCGGCCGGTGCGGGGCCGCCGGGGCCCGGGCGGTGTCGTGCTCCGACGACCACGCGGGATCCAGCGGGTCCAGCAGGTTGCCGGCGGGCGCGGTGGCGGGCGTGATGTCCAGCGGGCTCCTGCGGGCGGGCGTCCGGGCGTCCGGGTATGGTGTCCGCGCCTCCCGGCCGGAGGGACGGCGGGCGTCGTCGGATGATCCCCATCCCTGCGGAGTGGAGTCCTGTCGGGCGTCTCCCCGTGATCCCCATGACTCCGGAGGGGAGGACGGGCGGAGGTCCTCGGGCGATCCCCATGATTCCAGCCCGGAGCCCTGCCGGGCGTCGTCGGATGATCCCCATCCCTGCGGAGTGGAGTCCTGCCGGGCCTCTCCCCGTGACCCCCATGACTCCGGAGGGGAGGACGGGCGGGCGTCCTCGGGCGATCCCCATCCCTGCGGAGCGGGGCTCTGCCGGGTGTCCTCCCGCGATCCCCGCGGCTGCGGCGGGGAGGACGGCGGGGTCTCCCGCTGCGGGGTCCGTCCCCGCGACCCGGAGGATGCCCGGGCGTCCCGGCGGGAGGTCGGCTCCTGCTCGCCGGGGGGCGTCTGGGTGTCCCAGTTCGCCCAGGCGTCCTCGGAGGGGGCGGGCGGCTCCTGGTAGGCCGGGTAGCCCCAGGCGGTGACCTCGCCGGC
This sequence comes from Streptosporangium sp. NPDC048886, assembly GCF_055586905.1. Taxonomy (NCBI): domain Bacteria; kingdom Bacillati; phylum Actinomycetota; class Actinomycetes; order Streptosporangiales; family Streptosporangiaceae; genus Streptosporangium; species Streptosporangium sp. NPDC048886. Next base: position 326,318 of record NZ_JBVJHH010000002.1, on the reverse strand, counting down.
CCCCTCGTCCCAGCCCTGCTCCTCGCGGTGGCCGTCGCGGGTGGACGGGGCGGGACCGAGGTCCGGGGGCTCGGGCCAGGAGGCCCGGGAGGCCGGAGACGGCTGCGCGTGCTCGGGCATCGGCCACGAGGCGGAGGTCCGGCCCTGTCCGCCGGACCCGCCGGTGCCGGCGTCGGGGGCGCCGTCGTCACGGGGGGCCGGCATGTGGAAGGGAGATCGGGTGTCGCTCACGGGGAAAACGCTCAGCTATCTGTCGGAGACTGGGAGGTGGTCGGACACACTGTTAAGACGCCCGGGGACCGCCGGAGGATGCGGCCGAATGGGGTCCGGCTCGCCGACCCGACCACCCTAAACCGAGCGCGCGGGGTCTGTCGCACGAGCGCCCGGGGGCGGCGGGGGTTCCCGGTGAATCGTGATCTTCCGGAGGCCGCCCGCCCACACCGCCCGCCGGACAGCCGCCGGCACGCCGTACGGCCCGCGATGTCCGCCATACGGTCCGCGCCGTCCATGGGGTCCGCCGTGCGGTCCGCGCAGCTCATGGTGCGTGCCGTGCGGCCTGCGCCGTCCATGGGGTCCGCCGTGCGGTCCGCGCAGCTCATGGTGCGTGCCGTGCGGCCTGAGGTGGCCCTCGCGCCCGCGCCGCCCGCCGTACGGCCCGCGCCGTTCGGTGGGCCGCCGGGGGCGGGGCCTACTGGCAAGGGTTGGTCTTGCTGTCGACGACGGAGTCCTTGAGGGAGTCGGGGATCTTGGTGGGGACCCGGACGCCCTTCCAGTCGGTGCCGATGATCAGCTGGACGACCGGGCCGGTGGGCAGCGGGGTGGCCGGGATGGTCGCGGCGTAGTTCTCCATGCTGGCGGGCTTCACCTTGCCCGCGACGGGGGTGAGCTTGTCGCCGGAGAGCCTGGCGGCCAGCGCGTCGGCGTAGGAGGCGCCCTCGGCGTCCCGCTTGCCGTAGCGCAGCACGGTGGTGGGCACGTCGCCGGTGGCCGGGCGGGCGTTGCCGACCTGGGTCACCCGGAAGCCCTGGGCGGCCAGCTTGGCGGCCACCTCCTTGGCCAGGCCGAACGTGCCGGTGCCGTTGAAGACCTGGACCTGGACCTGCTCGTGCTTGACGGCCGGTTTGGCGGAGGCGTTGGGGGCCGGGCTCTTGGTCACCTCGGTGTCGCTGCGGATCGCGTCGAACAGCTCGGTGGCGGCGGGCTGCCGCCAGACGACCCGGTTCTTGTCGGCGGGGTCCGGCATCCACGGCACGGTGATGGCCTTCAGGCCGGAGGAGGTGAGGGACTTCGCGCTCTGGGCGATCTCCAGCAGGCGCCCGGTGTCGAGGTTGCTGTCCATCGTCACCGACGAGGCGGCGGCCTTCAGGAAGTTGTTCAGCTTGCCGAGGTCGGTCAGCAGGTCGGAGCTGGTGGCCTTCTTCATCACCTGCTGGAGGAAGACCTGCTGGCGCTTGATCCGGCTGAGGTCGCTGCCGTCGCCGAGCGCGTAGCGGGCGCGGACGTAGGCGAGGGCGGTCTTGCCCATCACGTTGTGCTTGCCCTTGGTCAGCTCCAGCTTGGCCTTCTTGTCCATCACGTCCTCGGGCAGGCAGATCTCGATGCCGCCCAGCGCGTCGACGATGTTGGTGAACCCGGCGAAGTCGACCTTGACGAAGTGGTCGACGTGGATCTGGGTCAGCGCCTCGATCGTCTTCCACGTGCAGACGATGCCGCCGTCGTTGAAGGCTGAGTTGATCTGCTTGAGGCCGGCGGGAATGGCCGCCTTCGTCACCGGGTTCTCGCAGGCGGGCACCTGGACCATGGAGTCGCGGGGGAAGCTGACCAGGGTGGCCTTGTCACGGTTGGGGGAGATGTGGAGCAGGATGATCGTGTCGGTCCGCTCGCCCTGACCCTGCATGTGCTGGCCGTATCTCTTGTTCCCGGCGCCGTCGCGGGTGTCGGAGCCCACGACGAGCACGTTGAGCGCTCCGGTCTCCGGGGGGCGGTTGGCGCCGAGCTTGTCCACGACGCTCTCGCGGGTGATGCTGTCGTCGAGGTCGCGGTAGAACTTGTAGCCGCCGAGGGTGCCGGCCACCAGGACGCCCGTCATCGCGATGCTGACCCAGCCGCCCACGCCCAGCCGTCCGGCCTTGCGGCGCGGGTCGCGGGGCGGCCCGGCGTAGTCGCCGGGGGGCTCGGGGGGCGGGCCGCCGTCCCCGCCCGCGCGGCGGGAGGCCCGGCGGCCGTGGCCGGCCGGCTCGGCCCGGCGGTCCTTCACGGAGACGTGCCGATGGTCGCTCATGCGATCTCCTCGCCTGGCGGCAACGCCCGGTGCTGCTTCAGCTCGCTCATTGCGCCCAAAGGGTAGGTCATGAGGTGAGTGCCGGGCGCCATGATGACGTGAACTTGGTCATGACCGCCCCTTGCCGCTCCCGTGGTGATCCGGGCGCCCAGCATACTCAAATACGGACATTTCTTGGAATGTTATGGAAAGAAGGTTTGCTCGCCACAAAAGCCGCTGCCAGACACGCTGCCGGTACGGCGGGCAGCACATAGCGGTAGTCGAATTCCGCGACCGCCGGGGGCATGACGAGCAGCACCACCGCCGTCGTCCACGGCAGCACCCACAGCGTGGAGTCCGGGCGCAGGCGCCGCACGGCCGCCGCCACCGGGGGGATCAGCAGGATCACCAGCACCGCCGCGCCGGGCAGCCGGACGACGTCCTGATAGGCCCGCATCCAGCCCGCGTAGGGCTCGACGATCCGGGTGGCGATCGGCCCCCGCTCGTAGTCGCGCTCGGCGCGCTCGGCGCCCACCGTGGCCGGGTAGCGGCCGGGCGGCGCCGGCGGCGCCGCCGGGAACTCGTAGTAGTCGTAGACCTCCTGGTCCGGGTAGACCGGACGGCCCAGGGTGAAGGAGCGGGCCAGCTCGGAGGCGACCGAGCCGAGATAGCCCAGCGGCTGGCTGCGGATGGCCAGTGAGGCGAACCGGCCGGCCAGGGCGTCGTTCTCCTCGGTGAAGGTGATGCCGGGCAGCTTGACCAGCGGCGAGTCGGGGCTCCAGACGTATTCCTGCGCGGGGGGCCGCCGGGCGGGCGGGCGGGGGTCGCAGAGCACGGCCAGGTCCGCGGGCGGCCTCATCACCGCGCAGTCGGCGAAGGTCATCGTCTTGGCGTAGAGGAAGACGCCGTTGGCGCCCACGATCCCGATCCGGCCGTGGGTCGCGTGGAACCAGACCCCGTAGCCCAGGATCGGCAGGGCCGCGGCCGCCAGCATCACCCCGGCCGTCAGCACCCGCCCCCGCGCCCGGTAGATCAGCCAGCCCGCGAAGATCACGACCAGCGGCAGCCCGACGGTCCTGGTCAGCGTCGCCGCCGCGACCAGCAGCCCGATCCCGCACGCCGTACGCCACCCGACGGTCCGGGACAGGGCCAGGCAGACCGCCGACATCACCAGCGCGGCGAACAGGGTGTCGGAGACCAGCAGGTGCTCCAGTTCGATCTGGTAGGCGTCCAGTAGGGAAGGGGCGGACGCGAGCACCGCGGCCCAGCCGGGGGTGCCCAGCCGCCGGGCGGTGAGATAGACGAGCACGCCGACCAGCAGCCCCAGCAGATGCTGGACCAGCGCGACGGAGGCGAAGCTGTGGAACGGTTCGAGCAGCCGCAGGAACATCGAGTATCCGGCCGGGCGGACCAGGTCGGGCCGGGGCTTCAGCGCGGTCACGACATAGGTGTAGGAGTCGGGGAACCAGATCGCGGGCCGGTATCCCAGCATGGTGACCGCCCGCAGGACGACGCCGAGACCCAGCACCCCCAGGAACCACCGGTGCCCCCGAGCCCAGCCGACCACTCCCCGCCCCCTTCGCGCGCTGCGCGTACGCTACCGGCTTTCACCGGCCCGCCGCGCGCACCCATCGCCGCAGCCGGAGGCTGCCACTACGCTCGGGACCAGCTATGAGGATCACCTGGTTGGATCGCACGCGCAGGCCCTCGGCGGGCAGGGTGCTCGCCGTGGTCTCGGCCGCGCCCGCGCTCGTGCTGGCCGGCTGGCTGCTGGCCGGGCTGTCGCTGCTGCTGTTCGGCTGGTTCCGGCCGCTCGCCGCCCTGCCGCTGGGCCTGGTGATCGCCGCGCTGCTGTGCCGCTACGGCCTGCGCCGCCTGCCCGAGACCGTCGAGGCGACCGCCTGGCAGACGGCCGGGGTCATCGCCGTGGCCCTGGCCTCGGGGGTCTTCAACGGGCTGCTCCACAGCGAGCAGCTCATCGTCCGCCGCGACCCCGCCACCTACGCCCAGTACGCCGTCTGGCTGGCCGGCCACGGCTCGCTGCCCATCCCCCACCAGCAGGCGGCCTTCGGCGGGGCGGACCAGGCGCTCCGCTTCGACAGCCCGGGCTTCTACCCCTCCGGCGGCGCGGTCGTGCCGCAGTTCATGCCGGGGGCGCCGCTGATCGACGCGCTGGGCCACTGGCTGGGCGGCCTGCCCGGGCTCCTGCTGACGGCGCCGCTGCTGGGCGCGCTGGCGGTGCTCGTGCTGGCGGGAGTCGTCGCCCGGCTGGTCGGCGCCCGCTGGGCCCCGCTGGCCGCGCTGGTGTTCGCGGTCAGCCTGCCGATCCTCTACACCTCGCGCACCACCTTCAGCGAGATCCCCTCCCTGATCCTGCTCTTCGGCGGCCTCGCCCTGCTGCACGACGCCCAGGTCAGGCTCCGCTCCGGCATCACGGGTCTGGGCTACCTGCCGTCCCTGCCCTCCGGCGAGCAGCCGGGGCGGATCCGCCGGGCCCAGTCCGACGGCGCCGTGATCGGGGCGGAGCTGGCCGGCCTGGTCTTCGGGCTGGCCGTCCTGGTCAGGATCGACGGATTGCGCGACGTGCTGCCCGTGCTCGCCTACGCCGGGCTGCTGATCGCCCTGCGGCGGGCGGGCGTCCGCGACGAGGGGCGGCTCGGCGTGCCGCTGCTGTTCGGGCTGGCGGCCGGGGCCGGGACGGGGGTCGCGGCCGGATACATCCTGTCCAAGCCCTACCTGGACTACCTGTCCGGCTCCTTCGAGCCGCTGCTGGGCATCTGCGGAGCGGTGCTGGTCCTCACCCTGGTCGTCGCGCTGCTGGCGCCGCGGCTGGCGGCCCTCCTGCGCCGGGCGGCGGGGATCCGCCGGCTGCCCGAGTTCGCCGGCGCCCTGGTGGCGCTGGTCATGACGGCCTTCGCGGCCCGGCCGTGGCTGCAGACCGTGATCCGGTGGCCGGCCACGCGGGAGGACCGGCTGAACTACGAGTTCATCGAGCGGACCCAGCTGGCCAACGGGCTGCCGGCCGACGGCGCCCGGCTCTACTACGAGGAGTCGCTGTACTGGGTGATCTGGTACGTCGGGGTGCCCGTGGTGGTGCTGGCGACGCTGGCCGGGGCGGTGCTCACGCGCCGGATGGCCAGGGGGCGGGGGTTCGGCTGGCTGCTGCCGCTGGCCGTGGTCGGCTGGACCACGGTCACCACGCTCTACCGGCCGGGCATCACCCCCGACCACCCGTGGGCCGCCCGGCGGCTGGTCCCCGTCGTCATCCCCGGCCTCGTCCTGCTGGCCGTCTGGGGGCTGCGCTGGGTGCGGGACAAGGCCCGCAGGATGGGATACGGCCAGGCCGTACAGCGGGGCCTGGCCGTCGGCGGCGCGGTGCTCCTGCTCGTCCCCCCGGCGATCACCTCCATCGGGACGGCCTTCACCCCCGTCGAGCGCGGCGAGCGCGCGGCGGTCGAGGCGATGTGCGCGGCCCTGCCGGAACGGGCCTCGGTGCTGATCGTGGAGCGGGTCACCGGCGACCGCCTCACCCAGGTCGTCCGGGGCACCTGCGGCGTGCCCACCGCCCGGGTCGCCTTCCGGGTGGGCGCCGACATCCCCGTCAGGTCCGACGTCGAGCGCCTGGTCGGCCGCGTCCGCGCCGCCGGCCGCGTCCCCGTCCTGCTCGCCGCCAAGCGGGACCAGCTCCTCCCGTACGGCGAGGCGGTCCAGGTGCTGAAGCTCGCCGTCCGCCAGGACGAGAGATCGCTGACCGGCCCCCCGGACGGCACCTGGTCGCTGTCCATGGACGTCTGGATGGCCGTCGCCTAGGCCGGTCGTCCCCGTGGTCGCCGGGCCGGCGTGGAGGGGGCCGGTCTGGCTTGGTGGGGAATGCCCGGCTATGTGGGGGTGGGAGTGCGCGGAGTCGGCCACCGAGCCATGACGAACGCCTGCTTCCTGGCCGCTTTCCCCCCGGTGCGGGCCACGTGGAGGGCATGATTGCCACATGAGTCAGCAGTTGCACAGCAAGCCCACGGTAGCCGTCCGTGACCTCGCCCATAAGACCAGCCAGGTTCTCGCGCGGGTCAAGGCGGGAGAGACGCTGACCGTCACCCAGAACGGTGAGCCCGTCGCCATGGTCGTGCCGTTCCGGCAGCCGGAGCCGGCCGTGCCCGCCGGGGGGCACGCGACGGGCGAGGATCCCGTGTGAGCCTCCCCCGCTGAGGGGCGCGACGGACCGGCCGGGTGCGCCCGACGTGCCGCGCGGCCGTCCGGACGGGGCGACGCGCCGGGGCGCGCGGCCGTCCGGACGGGCGAGCGTGACCGTCCGAACGGGGTGATGTGCGTCCGGCTCCCAGCGGGGCAGAGTATCCTCGCCCGACGTGAGCACGCCCGAGACCTCCGAGAGTGGACCAGCTGTGGACGCAACGCCGTACGTCACGATCGTTCTGCCCTGTTACAACGAGCAGGACCATGTCATCGACGAGGTCGAGCGCATCTGCGGGGCCATGGACCGCAGCGGTTACACCTACGAGCTCGTGGCCGTGGACGACTGCTCCAGCGACCGGACGCTGGCCAGGCTGCAGGAGGCCGCGCCGCGTTTCCCCAACATGCGGATCCGGGCCTTCCACCGCAACGGCGGGTCGGGCACGGTACGCCGGATCGGCAGCCAGGAGGCGCGCGGCGAGATCGTCGTGTGGACCGACGCCGACATGACCTACCCCAACGAGCGCATCCCCGAGCTCGTCGAGATCCTGGACAAGGACCACACGATCGACCAGGTCGTGGGCGCGCGGACCACCGAGGAGGGCTCGCACAAGTTCCTGCGGGTGCCGGCGAAGTGGTTCATCCGCAAGGTGGCCGAGCGGCTGGCGGGCCAGAAGATCCCCGACCTCAACAGCGGGCTGCGGGCCTTCCGCAAGTCGGTCGCCCGCCCGTATCTACGGCTGCTGCCGCCCGGATTCTCCTGCGTCACCACGATCACGCTGTCGTTCCTGTCCAACCAGCACGACGTCTACTACCTGCCGATCGAATACAGCAAGCGGGCAGGTAAGTCGAAGTTCAGCTTCGTCTCCGACGCCTACCGCTACATCCTGCAGGTGCTGCGGATGGTCATGTACTTCAACCCGCTCAAGGTGCTCATGCCGCCCGCGCTCTGGCTGGTCGGCATCGGCCTGGTCAAGGGCGTCGTCGACATGATCCGCTACGGCTTCTACCTGACCAGCAACACCATCGTGATCTTCCTGTCCGGGCTGCTCATCGGCTCGCTGGCGCTGCTGGCCGACCTCATCGTGCGCTCCAGGAGCGAGTAGATGCGGATCGCGATCGTCGGGCCGACCCACCCCTACAAGGGCGGCGGGGCCGCGCACACCACCGAGCTGGCGCACCGCCTGCGGGCCGCCGGGCACGAGGTGGTGATCGAGTCGTGGAAGGCGCAGTACCCCTCCTTCCTCTATCCGGGGCAGCAGACCGTGGACACCCCCGCGGGCGCGCCCTACCCCGACGTCCGCCGTGACCTCGACTGGCGCCGCCCGGACGGCTGGGTCCGCTGCGGACGCCGGCTGGCGGAGGCCGACCTGGTGATCCTCGCCGTGCTCAGCCCCGTGCAGGTCCCGCCCTACCTGGGCATCCTGTACGGCCTGGGCCGCCGGACCCGGACCGTCGCGCTCTGCCACAACGTCCTGCCCCACGAGCGCAAGCCCTACGACGTCCCGCTGATGAGGGCGCTGCTGCGCCGGGTGGACGGGGTGCTCGTCCACTCCGAGCAGCAGGCCGTGCCGGCCCGCGAGCTCGGCCCCGCCCCGGTGACGGTGGCCGAGATGGCGCCGCACCTGCCGGCCGGGCTCCAGGAGCACCCCCATGTCGAGGGCGTGACCAACAGGCTGCTGTTCTTCGGCCTGGTCCGCCCGTACAAGGGGCTCGACCTGCTGATCCGCGCGCTGCCCGAGGGCGTCTCGCTCCGGGTCGCGGGGGAGTTCTGGGGCTGCCTGGAGCAGACGGAGGCGCTGGTCACCGAGCTCGGCCTGACCGCCAGGGTGGAGCTGCGGCCGGGTTACGTGGCCGACGGGGACGTGCCGGGGCTGTTCGCCGACGTCGACGCGCTCGTCCTGCCCTACCGGAGCGGGACGGCCAGCCAGCAGGTGTGGTTCGGGCACGAGCACGGGGTGCCGGTGATCGCCACCCGGGTGGGGACGCTCGGTGACCACGTCACCGACGGCGTCGACGGGCTGCTCGTCGAGCCCGGCTCGGTGGAGGCGCTCCGCGCGGCGCTGACCGCCTTCTACCGGCCGGGCGAGCCCGAACGGCTGCGCGCCGGGGTCAAGGCCGTCGACCCCGAGCCCTACTGGGCGACGTATGTGGACGCCCTGGTCTCGGCGGGGGCCTGAGCGCCGCGGCCGAGCAGCCAGCCGATCCCGGCCCAGGCCACGTCGGTGAAGGTGAAGGCCAGCCGGGAGATCAGGGCGACGACCCCGGCGGTGACCACGGCCGCGGTGGCGCCGTGCGTGTCGATCGCCGGCGCGATGACCGCGACCATCGCGGCCTCGCGCACGCCCACCCCGGCCGGGACGACCGCGATCAGCAGGCCGGTCGCCCAGGCGAAGGCGTAGGCCCCGGCGCCGAGCGGATAGAGCGAGAAGTCGCCGGTCAGGTCGCCGAGGATGAGCCAGGTGTGCAGGCCGTAGACCAGCCAGCCCAGGACGGTCCAGGCGACGGCGGCCAGCAGGGCGCGGCCGGGCAGCACCCGCTCGACGGGGTCCTTGCGGGCGATCCGCAGCGCCAGGTTCAGGCCCCAGGTGAGGACCCTCGGGTGCAGGCACAGGACGATCACCGGGATGACCAGGGCGAGGTACCACGCCCGCTCGGCCACCGAGCGGGCGGTGAACGGAAGTGTGGCGGCGGCCAGGCCGACCGCGCAGCCCAGGGAGATCACCAGGGCCAGGGAGGTGGCGCTGAAGGTGCGCCGGGGCGGGCAGCCGTGGTCGCGGCCCAGCTCCATCATCGCGGCGTAGGCCCAGACCGATCCCGGGACGTATTTGCCGAGCTGGCCGACGAACAGCACGCGCGCGGCCACGCGCGGCGACAGCGCGGAGCCCAGCCCGGCGACCACGCTGCGCCAGGCCAGGAGCATGCATCCCGCTCCGGCCATCACCGCCGCGCAGGACCCGGCCACCGACCACCAGGACAGCCGGGCGAGCGCTTCGAGCGTGCCCTGCCAGTTGCGGGACAGGCCGTAGCCGACGAAGGCCAGCGCGACCAGGGCGAGCAGGACCCGGAGGAGGCGGCTTGACCGCAGTCGGCTGAGCACCCGCCAAGGGTATGCCGTGGACCTTACCCGGCGGTAGGGTCCCGGCCCGCCGGTACTCTTGGGCGGCGTGGCGGAGCTGGGCCGCGTGATGGAGCGAGGAGCGGTGGGCGGGCGATGAGCGGGAAACGGCAGGCACAGCTGGCGTACTCCGAGTTCCAGGCGGCGATGCTGGACGAGGAGAAGCGCCGCCGCAAGGCGGCGAAGATCGTGGCGGTGCTCGGCCACTTCCTCGGCCGTGACAAGGACGTCCTGCACGGCCTGACGGTCGCCGACATCGGCTGCTCGGCGGGGTTCATCGCCGACGAGCTCGCCGGCGCGGGCGCGGGCCGCACCTTCGGCGTCGACATCGACGTGCCCGGCCTGCGCAAGGCGGCCGAGCGCTTCGGCGAGCGGGTCGAGTTCGTCTGCGCCGACGGCACCGCGCTGCCCTTCCCCGACGGCTCCATCGACGTGCTGGTCTTCAACCACATCTACGAGCACGTGGTGGACCCCGACGCGATCATGGCCGAGATGCGCCGGGTGCTCGCCGACGACGGCGTGCTCTACCTGGGGCTGGGCAACCGGCTCGGGGTGATGGAGCCGCACTACAAGCTGCCGTTCCTGTCCTACCTGCCGCCCGCGCTGGCCGACCGCTACGTCCGGCTGTCCGGCCGGGCCGACAGCTACTACGAGCGCTACCGCACCCGCCGCGGCCTGCGGAAAATGGTGCGCGGCCTGCGGGTGTGGGACTACACCTTCCCGGTGCTGGCCACCCCGGCGGCCTTCGCCGGCTCCGAGCTGTTCCCCGGCGTGGTCGGCCGCGTGGCCGGGGGCGTGCTGGCCCGGCTGCCCCGCTCCGTCCTGCGGGGGCTGCTGCCGGTCGTGCCGACCTACCTGTGGGTGGCCACCAAGAGCGCCCGCCGCCCGGCCGGGGCGTCCCTGCCCCAGCCGCCCGACCCGGTCCGCCCCCTTTGAAACGCCTGGTCCGCGCCGCCTTCCTGCTCGTGGCGCTGGGGTTCGGCACGTGGGTGGTGGCCAGGCAGTGGGAGGAGATCCTGGCCGGGTTCGCCCGGCTGTCCTGGCAGGCGCTCGCGCTGTCGCTGGTCGCCGTGGTCGCGGCGCTGTGCGGCGGGATGATGACGTGGCGGGCGCTGCTGGCCGACCTCGGCTCGCCGTTGCCGTTCCGCCCGGCGGCGAAGGTCTTCTTCGTCGGTCAGCTGGGGAAATACATCCCCGGCTCCATCTGGCCGATGCTCGCCCAGATGGAGATGGGCCGCGAGCTGGGGGTGCCCAGGTCGCGGAGCGCGGCGGCCTTCTTCCTGACGATGCCGGTGCAGCTCGGCAGCGGGCTGGTGATCTCGGGGGTGACGCTGCCGGCCGCCCTGCCGGGGTCGGCCGCGCCGTACGCCTGGGCGTTCCTGCTGATCCCGGTGCTCGCGGTGGTGTTCGAGCCGCGGGTGATCAACGCGGTCCTCGGGTTCGGGCTGCGGAAGCTGAAGCGCGAGCCGCTGGAGCGCCCGCTCTCCCGCCGGGGCATGCTCACCGCGCTGGGCTGGGCGCTGCTCGGCTGGACCGCCTACGGCCTGCACCTGGCGGCGGTCGTCCACGACTTCGGACCCTCGGGCGTCTCGGTGGCGGTGTTCTCCATCGGGGCGTTCGCGCTGTCCTGGTGCCTGGGGATCATGACGTTCGTGGTCCCCGCCGGGGCCGGGGTGCGGGAGGTGGCCATGGTCGCCGTGCTGGCGCCCGTCCTGAACCAGGGATCGGCGATCGCCGTGGCGCTCTGCTCCAGGATCGTCATCATCGCCGGCGACCTCGTCTGCGCCGGCGCCGCGGGTCTGTCGGCGCGCCGCGCCGCCGATCCCCGGCGGGACCCCGACCCCGGAAAAGCCGTGTGATTTACCCCACGATTTCGGAGGCGGTGGCAATAGAGTGAACGGGAGAAGAGGGACGACCGTCCCGCGTGGATCTTGAGGGGAGCGATCCTTCTTGACGCCCCGAGTGCTCGTCGACGCGGCCGCCGTTCCGGCCGATCGCGGTGCGTTGATCAGATATGTCGACGGCCTCGTCGCCGCGCTGGACAGGGCCGGCGCCGACCTGGCGGTCGTCTGTCAGCGGGCCGAGGCCGGCCGTTACGCCGCGCTCGCGCCCTCCGCCCGGATCCTGTCCGGCCCCCTCGGCATCACCAACCGGGCGGCCCGGCTCGCCTGGGAGCAGACCGGGCTCCCGGTCCTGGCCCAGCAGGCCGGCGCCCAGGTGATCCACGCCCCCTATTACTCGATGCCGCTGCGCTCGGGCCTGCCCACCGTGGTGACCGTGCACGACGTCACCTGGTTCACCGAGCCCGCGCAGCACGGCGCGGTCAAGGCGTCCTTCTTCCGCTCGGCGACCCGCACGGCCGTCCGGCACGCCTCCCGGGTGGTCGTGCCCTCCAAGGCGACCAGGGATGAGCTGATCCGGGTGCTCGCCGCCGACCCCACCCGGATCGACGTCGCCTACCACGGCGTGGACCCGGCGCTGTTCCACCGGCCCTCCGAGCGGGAGGTCAGGCACGCCGCCGACCGGCTCGGCCTGCACGGCACCCCCTACGTCGCCTTCCTCGGCCCGCTGGACCCGCGCAAGAACGTCCCCAACCTGATCCGCGGCTTCGTCCGGGCCGTCGAGCACCTCCCCGACCCCCCTGCCCTGGTGCTGGCCGGGGGCCTGCGCGACGCCGACGTGGACGCCGCGGTCGAGGAGGTCCCCTCCCGGGTGAGGGTGCTGCGCCCGGGCTATCTGGCCTTCACCGACCTGGCGGGGTTCCTCGGCGGCGCGCTCGTGGCGGCCTTCCCCTCGCGTGGCGAGGGTTTCGGGCTCCCGGTGCTGGAGGCGATGGCCTGCGGCGCGCCGGTGCTCACCACGCACCGCACCTCGCTGCCCGAGGTGGGCGGGGACGCGGTCGCCTACACCGAGCCCGACGACGTCAGCATCGCCGAGGCGCTGCGCGCGCTGCTGGCCTCGCCGGAGCGCCGCGAGGCCCTGTCCGCGGCGGGACTCGCCCGCTCCAGGGAGTTCACCTGGGAGGCCTCGGCCGAGGCCCATCTGCTCTCGTATCAACGTGCTGTCGAATAGTGAGCTAACCTCGCGGGATGACGGAGACCCCTTTGCCGGAGCTCGAGGCGATTCTCCTTGTCGGAGGACAGGGGACGCGTCTGCGTCCGCTGACGCTCGGCACGCCCAAGCCGCTGCTGCCCACCGCTGGGGTTCCCTTCCTCGCCCACCAGCTCGCCCGGGCCCGCGCGTTCGGCGTGCGGCGCATCGTGTTCGCCACCTCCTACCGGGCGGAGATGTTCTCCGAGGCGTTCGGTGACGGCTCGGCGTTCGGGCTCTCGCTCGAATACATGACCGAGGAGACCCCGCTCGGCACCGGCGGCGCCATCCGCAACGCCGCCGAGGCGCTGACCTGCGGCCCCGACGCGCCGGTGCTGGTGCTCAACGGCGACATCCTGTCCGGCCACGACATCGGAGACCAGGTCGCCCGGCACGTCGACCGGCAGGCCGCCCTCACCCTGCACCTGACCGAGGTCGACGATCCCACGCGCTTCGGCTGCGTGCCGACCGACGCGGAGGGGCGGGTAACCGCCTTCCTGGAGAAGACCCCCAACCCGGTCACCAACCGGATCAACGCCGGCTGCTACGTCTTCACCCGCTCGGTGATCGACTCGATCCCGGCCGGGCAGGTCGTCTCGGTCGAGCGCGAGACCTTCCCCGGCCTGATCGACTCCGGCGCCCTGGTGCTGGGATACGCCGACGCCTCCTACTGGCTCGACGTGGGCACGCCCGCGGCCTTCATCAAGGGCTCCCGCGACCTGGTGCTCGGCCGCCTCGTCTCGCCCGCCCTGCCCGGCCCCACCGGCGAGTTCCTCGCGCTGCCCGGGGCCCGGATCTCGGCCGAGGCCAAGATCGACGGTGGTTCGGTGGCCGGCGCCCGCGCGGTCGTGGAGTCCGGCGCGCAGGTCTCCGGCAGCGTGCTCGGCGACGGCTGCGTGATCCACTCGGGGGCGACCGTGGTCGACTCGGTGGTCGGCATCGGCGCCCGCGTCGCCTCCGGGGCGGTCCTGCGCGACGTCGTCATCGGCGACGGCGCGATCGTGGGGCCCGGCAACGAGCTCATGGCGGGCAGCCGCATCTGGCCCGGTGTCGTGCTCCCCGAGTGCGCCGTCCGCTTCTCCAGCGACGTCTGAGCCCGATCGCGGGTGTGCACGGCGCGATGACAGGGCTGCGCGGGATATCGTGAGGGAGCGGCGATGGCGTTCGGAGATGCCGCTCGACCTTGAGCTGACCCTTGCCCCGCACCGGCGCGGGACGGGCGATCCCGCCTGGCGGAAGACGCCCGACGGGGCGATCTGGCGGACCTCGCGGACACCGGACGGTCCCGGGACGTTACGGGTGCTCGCCCGGCACGGGCAGGTCGACGGCGCCGCCTGGGGCCCGGGGGCCGGCTGGCTGCTGGAGAGGCTGCCCGCGATGCTCGGCGCCGGCGACGACCTCTCGGGGTTCGTCCCCGGACACGCCGTGGTCCGCGACGCGGCCAGGCGCCACGAAGGGCTCCGGATCGGCCGGACCTTCCGGGTGCTGGAGGCTCTCGTGCCCGCCGTGCTCGAACAGAAGGTCGTCTCCACCGAGGCGTGGCGGGCGTGGCGGTGGCTGCTGGGCCGCTACGGCGAGCCCGCGCCGGGGCCCGCCCCGGAGGGGATGAGGGTCTTCCCCGAGCCCGAGGTGTGGCGGTCGATCCCGTCGTGGGACTGGCACCGGGCGGGGGCGGAGGCCGTACGGGCGCGGACCATCGTCAACGCCGTGTGGCACGCGGACAAGCTGGAGGCGGCCGAGGGCAGTGCCGAGGCGGACCGGCTGCTGCGGGCGCTGCCCGGGGTGGGGGTGTGGACCTCCGCCGAGGTGCGGCAGCGATCGCACGGTGACGCGGACGCGGTCTCGGTGGGCGACTATCACCTGCCCTCGCTGGTCGGCTGGTCGCTGACCGGCGAGAAGGCCGACGACGCGGAGATGCTGCGGCTGCTCGCGCCCTACCGGGGGCACCGGCACCGGGTCGGCCGGCTGCTGGGGCTGGGCGGTGAGCGGCCGCCCGCCCGGGGACCGCGGATGCCGGTGCGCGACTACCGCTCCTTCTGAACCGGGCCGGTCTCGGTGCGTGAGCGCCGCTCCTGGATCGGGCCGGTGCCGGTGCGTGACCACCGCTTCTTCTGGACCGGGCCGGTCACGAGGGGCGGGTCGCGGTCCGCCAGTCGCGGCTGTCGCGAGTGTCGGCTCCGACCAGCGGGGCGAGGACGGCGATCGCGGCGAGGACGAGGAGAAACCAGATCATTTTCGGCTCCTTGGGGGCTCTGGGGGATGTCCTGGTTGGATGCCTCCAATATATGTAGCTACAAGCATTTACGTCTATCGAGAGTTGCTTGACTGCACGCTTTAGGAGAACTGAAGAGACCGCGTAGTGGTACCCGGCCTCCGGTTTCCCCGCCGGTGCGCCGTAATGTGCGGGCATGAGCGTGAACCCCACCGATACCGCGATGCGCAGGGCCCTGGCCCGCGCCCGCGACGGAAAAGCTCTCGACCTCACCGAAGCGACCGTCCTGCTGCACGCCAGAGACGCCCACCTCGACACCCTGCTCGAACACGCCGGACGGGTAAGGGACGCGGGGCTGGAGGCCGTCGGGCGGCAAGGGATCATCACATACAGCCGCAAGGTCTTCATCCCGCTCACCCGGCTCTGCCGTGACCGGTGCGGCTACTGCACCTTCGCCACCGCTCCGCACAAGCTGGAGAGCATGTATCTCAGCCCCGACGAGGTGCTGGAGATCGCCCGGCAGGGGGCGGCGATGGGGTGCAAGGAGGCGCTGTTCACCCTGGGCGACCGGCCGGAGGAGCGCTGGCCCCAGGCCCGTGAGTGGCTGCACGCGCACGGCTACGACGACACGCTGTCCTACGTCCGCGCGATGGCCATCCGGGTGCTGGAGGAGACCGGGCTGCTGCCGCACCTGAACCCCGGGGTCATGACCTGGCAGGACCTGCAGCGTCTCAAGCCGGTCGCGCCGTCGATGGGCATGATGCTGGAGACGACCTCGCGGCGGCTGTTCGAGGAGAAGGGGCAGCCGCACTACGGCTCGCCGGACAAGGACCCCGCGGTACGGCTGCGCGTCCTGGAGGACGCGGGGCGGACGAACGTGCCCTTCACCAGCGGCATCCTCATCGGCATCGGCGAGACGGTGGAGGAGCGGGCCGAGTCGCTGTTCGCGCTGCGCAGGGTGGCACGCGAGTACGGCGGGCTCCAGGAGATCATCGTCCAGAACTTCCGCGCCAAGCCGGACACCGCGATGCGCGGCATGCCGGACGCCGACCTGCAGGAGCTGGCCGCGACCATCGCGGTGACCCGGCTGGTGCTGGGGCCCCGGATGAGGGTGCAGGCCCCGCCGAACCTGGTCGACTCCGAGTACGCCCTGATGATCAGGGCCGGCATCGACGACTGGGGCGGGATCTCCCCGCTGACGCCCGACCACGTCAACCCCGAGCGCCCCTGGCCCCAGATCGACGACCTGGCCGCCCGCACGGCCGCCACCGGGTTCGCCCTGCGGGAGCGGCTGACGATCTACCCCGAGTACGTGCTGGCCGGCGAGCCCTGGCTCGATCCCCGGCTCCAGGCCCACGTGGCAGCCCTGGCCGATCCGGAGACGGGCCTGGCCCGTGAGGACGCCGTCGTCACCGGCCGTCCCTGGCAGGAGCCGGACGGCGGATTCGTCTCCCTGGGCCGGACCGACCTGCACACGGCCGTCGACACCGAGGGCCGCACCGGCGACCGCCGCGCCGACTTCGACCACGTCTACGGTGACTGGGACGCCCTCAGGGAGCGGCTCCCCGCGCCCGCCGCGCCCGCGGTGCGGCTCGGAGAGGTCCGCCAGGCGCTGCGGCAGGCCGCCGCCGACCCGGCCCGCCTGACCGACGCGCAGGCGCTGGCCCTCCTCGACGTCGCCGGCGACCCCGGCGGCGCGGGCGCCGACGACGCGGCGCTGGAGGAGCTGTGCCGGATCGCCGACGACCTCCGCAGGGAGGCGGCCGGCGACGAGGTGACCTACGTGGTGAACCGCAACATCAACTTCACCAACGTCTGCTACACCGGCTGCCGCTTCTGCGCCTTCGCGCAGCGCCGTACCGACGCCGACGCCTACACCCTGAGCCTGGAGCAGGTCGCCGACCGGGCCTGGGAGGGGTGGCAGGCGGGGGCGACCGAGGTGTGCATGCAGGGCGGCATCCATCCGGACATGCCCGGCAGCGCCTACTTCGACATCGCCAGGGCGGTCAAGGCCCGGGTGCCGGAGATGCACGTCCACGCCTTCTCCCCGATGGAGGTCATCAACGGCGCCAGCCGTACCAACCTGTCCATCGAGGAGTGGCTGATCGCGGCCAGGGAGGCGGGCGTCGACTCGCTCCCCGGCACCGCGGCCGAGATCCTCGACGACGACGTGCGCTGGGTGCTCACCAAGGGCAAGCTGCCCACCAAGGAGTGGGTGGAGGTCATCTCCACTGCGCACCGGGTCGGCATCCCGACGACCTCCACGATGATGTACGGCCACGTGGACACCCACGCCCACTGGGTCCAGCACATCCGGCTGATCCGCCGCATCCAGGAGGAGACCGGCGGGTTCTCCGAGTTCGTGCTGCTGCCGTTCGTCCACCACAGCGCGCCCATCTACCTGGCCGGGATCGCCCGGCCCGGGCCGACGGCGCGGGAGAACCGGGCCGTGCACGCGCTGGCCCGCGTCCTGCTGCACGGCGCGATCGGCAACATCCAGTGCTCCTGGGTCAAGCTCCAGGACGACCTGTGCCGCCAGGTGCTGCAGGGCGGGGTCAACGACCTCGGCGGCACGCTGATGGAGGAGACGATCAGCCGGATGGCGGGGTCGGAGAACGGCTCCTTCAAGACGATCAGCGACATCGCGGCCATGGTCGCCCCGACCGGCCGGCCGCTCCGGCAGCGGACCACCTCCTACGGCGTGCCGGGGGAGGAGCGGCTGGCCGCGGCGGCGGCGAGCGACGGAGTTTGTCAAAGTGTGCGTAACTTCGTCCCGCTGGGGCGTCGATAACAAGTTCTCTATTGACTTGCGCGACCTGCGGGGTTCATTGGGACAATCGTCATTTCCCTGAAGCGAGAGGTCCCCGCGTGCCCTCCTCCGGTCGACACCGTGCGGCCGCCGGCGCCGAGACGCGCCGGCGGCAGGCACGTCTGCGCCTGTCGCTGGCGGCGGTCGCGATCCTGACCGCCCTGGCCGGGAGCATGGTCCTGGTGCTCGGACCGGCGGAGGGCGGGTGTTCGGGCCGGGACCCGGTGCTGGTCGACGTCGCCGCCGCGGTGGACATCGCGCCGACCGTCATGGAGGCCGCCGGGCGGTTCAACCGGAGCGGGGCGGACGTCGACGGCCGGTGCGTACTGGTACAAGTTACAGAACAGCCGCCCGCCACCGTGCTGCGCACCCTGATCGGGGGCACCGCCGGGGTGCTCAGCGAGCGCCCCGACGGCTGGATCGCCGACTCCTCGGCCTGGATCCGGCTCGCGCGCAAGCAGGGCGCCGGGAGCATGGCGGGCACCGAGACCGTGATGGCGACCTCGCCCCTGGTCTTCGCCACCCGCAGGTCCCTCGCCCGGCGCTTCGCGGTCGGCAAGACCGACATGAACTGGCGGATGGTCTTCCCGGCGACCACCCGGGGCCGGATCCGGCCCAACGCCGACGAGCCCGACGTGGTCCGCGTCCCGGACCCCTCGCTCGCCGGGGCCGGGATCGCCACGGTGGCCGCGGCCAGAGACGTCGTCGGCACCGGCGCGGACGCCGACCGCTCGCTCACCGCCTTCGTCCGCTGGGCCCAGGCGGGGGCGGCGCCCGACTACCGGAGCATGCTCGCCGCGGTCGACGACCGCTCCTTCTGGCAGCGCCCGGTGGTGATCGTCCCGGAACAGTCGGTGTGGGCGCACAACCGCCTGCCCTCCGACGACCCGGTGGTCGCGCTGCACCCCCGCGAGGGGACCATCAACCTGGACTATCCCTACGTGGTCACCTCCGCGGACCGGACGGTGGCGGGCGGATCGCGGGCCTTCGCCGCCTGGCTGCGCTCCCCGGAGACCCAGGACGCCGTACGGCGGGCGGGCTTCCGCTCGGCCGACGGCACCCAGGGGCCCTACTCGCCCGGACCGGAGATCCCCACCGAGGCGCCCCGCACCCGCCCGACCATCCTGCCCGCGATGATCGACGAGGCGCTGGAGGCGTGGAGCAGGCTGGCCCCGCCGACCAACATCCTGGTCCTGGCCGACACCGGCAGGCACATGGCCCAGCCGATCAAGGGGGAGAAGGGCAGGACCAAGCTCACCGTCGCGCTCGAAGCGGCCCGGCTGGGCCTGCAGCTCTTCCCCAACTCGACGCACATGGGCATGTGGGAGTTCGCCGCGGCCAAGGGCGGCGACCACCGCGAGCGGGTACGGCTCGGCCCGATCCTGGAGCCCGACGGCGGCCAGGTCATCCGGCGCAGCCGCCTGGAGGAGCTGACCCGGACCCTGCGCGCCGACCCCGGGCTGTCCAGCTCCCTCTACGACTCGATCCTCGCCGGGTTCCGCGAGGTGGCCGACTCCTACGACGAGGGGATGAACAACACCCTGCTGGTCATCACCGCGGGCAAGGACGACGGCAAGGGCGTGTCGAGCGGCGGGCTGGTCGACAGGCTCAAGGACGAGTGGGACCCGGAGCATCCGGTCCAGATCGTCGTGCTCGCCTTCGGCGACGACCTCGACCGCGCCGCCCTCGGCCAGGTGACTGCCGTCACCAACGGTTCCCTGCACGTCGCCCAGGCGCCCGGCGAGATCATCGACGTCTTCCTGTCCGCGCTGGCCCGCCGCCTGTGCCACCCCACCTGTCCCGCCTCCCCGTGACCGCGCCCGGCCGCGTGCCGGGCCCGTGAGGGCCCGGCCGGGAGATGCCCCCGCCGGCCCGGTGGCCCCCGCCGGGCGGGCCGAAGGAGATAGTTCCTAGCGTTTCTGTAGTCATTGGCATACTCTTAGTGACGAAGTCCTGCTCCCCTTAGGTAGGAGTGCGCCGATGGAAAGCTCGGACGGCCGGATCCTGATGCTCATCGTCATCGCGACGATCGTGTTCGCCATCGCCCGTCTCTCATAGCGGCCCACCCGCCCTCAGTCACGAATCCTGCTTCCCCCTAGGTAGGAGTGCGCCGATGGAAAACCCGGACGGCCGGATCCTGATCCTCATCGTGATCGCGACGATCGTGTTCTTCGTCGGGCGGCGCTTCCAGCGGACGCTGGACACGTGGGCGGGGTGGGGTAAGGCGATCCAGGCGGCGGCCGAGGCGGCGGAGAAGATCCCCGGCGCGAAGTCG
The DNA here is from genome assembly GCF_055586905.1 of Streptosporangium sp. NPDC048886. NCBI lineage: Bacteria > Bacillati > Actinomycetota > Actinomycetes > Streptosporangiales > Streptosporangiaceae > Streptosporangium > Streptosporangium sp. NPDC048886. Next base: position 306,369 of record NZ_JBVJHH010000002.1, on the reverse strand, counting down.
GCGGCCTGGGCGGCGGTCCGCGGCATGGTCGTGGTCGGTCTGGGGGCGCTGATCCTGTTCGCGGTGGTGGCCAACGCGATCCGGTGAGGACGGGCCGCCGGCGGCGCCCGGCGGCCCCGCGTCCGGGGCGGGGCCCCGACCGCGCGGGCCCGGGGCCAGGGCCGCGCTCGACGGTCAGCGGTCCACGGGGCCGGAGGCCGGTGCTCCGTTCCTCATCGGGAGCGCGGATCCCCGCTGACCCGGGGTGTCGGGAGCGGGGAAGGCCGCCCCTGGCGGTCCCGGGTGCTCGACCGCCTGTCCGCGACTCCCGTCGAGGAACGTCGCACTAGCGGACGACGACGAAGTCGGCAGCCTGCCTGGGGGCGCGGTCACGCGGCGGGGCGGCCGGGTGGCCGATCGCCACGGCGCCCATCGGGTCCCAGCCCGGGGGCAGGTCGAGCACCTCGCGGACCACGTCGCGGCAGAACATGGTGGACGACACCCAGGCCGAGCCCAGCCCCTCCATCGCGAGCTGGACCAGGAAGTTCTGGACCCCGGCGCCCATGGCGACCACGAACATCTCCCGCTCGGCCGCGTTGCGCCGGCCGTCGCGGTAGGTGTGCGAGCCGTCCATGACCAGGCAGGGCACCGCGAGATACGGCGCCGCGCGCAGCACGTCTCCGCGCCGGATCCGTCTGGCGACCGCCTCCTCGGAGAAGCCGTCGCCGCGCAGGTCGGCGATCCACGCCTCGCGCATGGCGTCGAGCAGTTTCTCCCGGACGCCGGCCGACTCCAGCAGGACGAACCGCCAGGGGGTCGTGTGGTGCGGGGCGGGTGCGGCGATCGCGGCGTCCACCGCCCGGCGGACCTTGGCCCCGTCGACCGGCTCGCCGGAGAACTCGCGGACGGTCCTGCGGGCGAAGACCACGTCGCGCGAGCCGTAGCGGAACATGTCGTCCTCGGACTGGCGGACGAGCTCGCGGACTCCCGGGCCGTCCTCCTCGGTGGTGTATTCCGCCATGCCCCGGACCACCGCCACCGGGGTCTGCGCGAGCTTGCCCTTGACCAGGTCGCCGGCCGCGGCGAGCTCGTCGGCGACGGCGGTCAGGGTGACCTCCAGCGCGTTGCCGTGGTCGTCGGACAGGCCCCGGTAGTCGAGCGCGGGGGTCACGCCGGCCACGCCGATGGCGAGGTCGGTCTGGCCGTTGCGCCAGGGGCGGCCGAAGGTGTCGGAGACGACCACGCCGACCGACACGCCGAGCCGCCGGCGGACGCTCGCCCGGACGGCCGCGGCGGAGGCGTCCGGGTCGACGGGCAGCAGCACGACGGTGCCGGGCTCGGTGTTGGAGGCGTCGACCCCGGCGGCGGCCATGACGAACCCGTGCGAGGTCTGCGCGATCACCGTCTCGCCCCGGCGGGCGACGACCCGGGTGGTCTCCGCGGCGATCGCCTCGCCCCGGCCGGTCTCCCGGCGGACCCGGCCCTCGGCCTTGCTGGAGATCTTCGAGGTGACCACGAGGATGTCGCCGTCGCGCAGGTCGGGGACGGCGGCGGCGATCAGCTCGCCGATGTCGTCACCCTCCCGCACCTCGGGCATCCCGGGGGCCGGGAAGATCTCCAGTCTGGCTTCGGCCCGTCCGTCCTGCCTGCGCCGGACCCTGCTCATCGCGTGCCCCCGCTCTGCGGCGCCGCGGGCCCGCCGGGGCGGGCGGCGAGCTCGGTGGCCAGGTCGAGGGCCGCCCGGGCGATGGCGGCGGCGGCCTCGACGTCGTGCATGATCAGGGGACGGGCCTCGACGCGGACGCCGTCGAGGCGGACCCCGGCGTCCTCCTCGGCGACCAGCCAGCCGTCGACCAGCGGCGAGCCGTACAGCTCCAGGACCGCCTGGGCGGTGGTCTCCACGCCGATCGCGGTGAGGCAGGCGTCGGCCATGCCGCGGACCGGGGCGCCGCCGACGATGGGGGAGACGCCGACGACAGTCTTGGTCTCCAGGGCCTCGCGGATGCCCTTGATCTGCAGGATCGTGCCGATGCTGACGACCGGGTTGGACGGCGGCAGGATCACCACGTCGGCGTCGGCGATGGCCTGGAGCACGCCGGGGGCGGGACGGGCCTGGTCGGCGCCGACCAGGATGATCTGCTCGGCCGGGACGGAGGCGCGCATCCGCACCCACCACTCCTGGAAGTGGACGGCTCTGCGGCCCTGCCCGTCGGAGATGACCACGTGGGTCTCGGTCCGGTCGTCGCTCATCGGGATCAGCCGTACGCCCGGCTCCCAGCGGGCGCACAGCGCCTCGGTGACCGCCGACAGCGGGTATCCGGCCTTGAGCATCTGGGTGCGCACGATGTGGGTGGCGAAGTCGCGGTCACCCAGGCCGAACCACTGCGGTTCGACGCCGTAGGCGGCCAGCTCCTCCTTGACGACGTGGGTCTCCTTCTGTCGGCCCCACCCCTGCTCCTCGTCGATGCCGCCGCCCAGGGTGTACATCACGGTGTCGAGGTCGGGACAGACCTGCAGGCCGTAAAGGGTGATGTCGTCACCGGTGTTGCCGATGACGGTGATCTCCGAGTCGGGGGTCGCGGCGAGCAGGCCGCGCAGGAAACGGGCGCCGCCGATTCCGCCGGCGAGGGACACAATGCGCATGCCGTCCAGTCTTCCATTGAGCCCTGTACGTCGGTCCGAAGGGCCTGCCGCCGGGGCGGCGGCCACCTTGTCGTGATCGTTACGAGGGCTGTCTTCGCTGGCAGAGTTGGCTGTGGGGGTTCCCGAAATATACGCCAATAGGGTGCAATAGAGCACATATGGGATTCATGGGGTTCATGGGTCTACCAACACCAAAGTCAGCCATGTGCAAAACTGGCCCGGGTTTACCTAGGACCCAATGGGGGTAGCTGTGACCAACGTCGAGGCGGGCCGGCTCCGAGAACCGGCCGCGTGGCTCATGATCGCCATCGCGTCCACGAGCGTTCTCGTCGGCGTCGAGCGCCTGCTGTTCGGAGGATCCGCCTTCGGATCGTCCTTCGGCCTGCGCGCCGCCGGATACGTCGACGACTTCACCTCGCCGGTCGTCGCGGCGCTGTCCGTCGGTGCCGTGCTGCTGGCCAGCCACCTCGGTCCGGTGATCGCGCGGCTGAAGGTGATGGTCTACGTGGCGGTGGCCACGCTGGGACTGGCCGCGCTGTTCGGCGTGGTCGGGCTGCTCGGCGGGCTGTTCAGCGGTGACGTGGGCTTCGGGATGAAGATCGAGTTTCTCCTCGTCGGCCTCCCCAGCCTCGCGCTGGCCGTGCTCGCGCTGCTCTACCTGCTGCCGAAGGCGGTCTCGGCCGCCCCCCGGACAGCCGGCTCCGGCCGCCCCCAGGAGCACCACGTCCCGCAGGGCGGCCAGGCGTACTCCCAGGGTGGTCACGCCCAGCAGGGGTTCCAGCCCCAGGACCAGGGTCAGCAGGGCGGGCAGGGTTATCCGCAGGGCTTCCAGCCCCAGGACCAGAGCTCGCAGCAGGGGTTCCAGCCCCAGGACCAGGGTTTCTCCCCGCAGGACCAGGGCCCGCGGCAGGGTTTCCCGCAGGATCAGGGCCCGCAGCAGGGCTTCCAGCCCCAGGAGCAGCAGGGCTACTCCCAGGGCGGTCACGCCCAGCAGGGGTTCCAGCCCCAGGACCAGGGTCAGCAGGGCGGGCAGGGTTATCCGCAGGGCTTCCAGCCCCAGGACCAGGGCCCGCAGCAGGGTTTCCCGCAGGACCAGGGCCCGCAGCAGGGCTTCCAGCCCCAGGAGCAGCAGGGCTACTCCCAGGGCGGTCACGCCCAGCAGGTCCCGCCCGCGCCCCAGCCGTCCTACAGCCAGCCGGCGCTCCCGCCCGCGCGCAGCTCCGCCTCCGAGGGGTACGGCCAGCAGGCCGCCTCCGACGGGTACGGCCAGCAGCAGGCGCACGGTTACCCCCCGCCGGCCGCGGACGGATACTCCCAGGCCGCCTACGCGCCGCCGGCCGACAACCGGCAGTACGGCCAGCAGGCCGCCCCCTACGCTCCGGCGCAGCCGGTCCCGCAGGCGCTGCCCGCGCCGCAGCCGCTGCCCGCCGCCCCGGCCGAGACCTACACCCCGAGCCCGTACGTCGCCGCGGACGTCCAGCCCCCGGCCCCGGCCAAGCCGTACGAGCCGCCGGCGACGGCCTACGACCCGCCGGTCTACGCCTCGCCCGTGGAGCAGCAGCCCCAGGCCCCGCACTACGCCGAACCCCAGCTCCCGAGCTACGCGCCGGCCGCCGACGCCCAGCTCCCGGGCTACGCCCCGCAGCCCGAGCAGCCGCTGCCGGGCTACGCGCCGGCCGCCGAACCCCAGTTCCCGGGGTACGCCCAGCAGGCCGACGCCCAGCCTCCGGCCTACGCCCCGCAGCCCGAGCAGCAGCAGGCCCCCTTCTACCAGGCCCAGCCCGAGACTTACCAGGCCCAGCCCGAGGCGCCCGCGCCGTACGCGCCGGCCGACAGCCAGTCGCGCGTCTCCTTCGACAGCCAGGCGCAGCCGTCGTTCCCGAAGCCCCCGGAGAACTACGGCCAGCCGTTCAGCGGTTACTCCGGCACGGATTTCGCCCGGCCGACCGAGCCGAACCTGCACTACCCGGCGCCCGACCCGGTCGACCCCCGCTCCCAGCAGATGGCCCAGGCCTACCAGCAGGCGGAGAGCTACCAGCAGCAGGTCCAGGGGACCGAGCCGCAGCTGCGGGTCCCCGAGTACGGGACCTCCCAGGCGGGCGGGGCCTACGACGACCCGTTCGGCCACCCGCAGGCGCCGCCGGCCGCGCAGCCGTACCAGCAGCAGGGCGGCCACCAGTGGGACGCGCCGGCCGACGCGACGCTCCGGTTCGACCCGAACGCCTACCAGGGGGATCCGCTCAACGACCCCAACGCCGGGCGCAACCCCTGGGACTCGCAGCCGGCCATAGACCCCACGGCCATCTACAAGCCGGAGCGCTCGGCTCAGGTCACGGGTGAGGAAACCCCCGATAGAGAGAGGGTGGGCCCGGGTCAGGAGCAGAACATGTCCTGGTACGGTTCCGACCGTCGAGAGCACTGAACGGCCAGGCGATCGTCACGACCTCTTGGCGCGATCGCCGTCATGGCAGGCACACGGCCCAGAACCGGGGAGAGCAGGTCTTTCCCCGGATACCGGCATGCCGCTTGACGCCACACCGGGCACGCGCGTGTAATTACACACGTGTTGTTACGCCTTCCTCAGGGTGGGTAAGAGGGAGGCGTTCATAGGGGGGCTCCATTTGCGGGCGGCAGGGAGGTGTGCAGTGGCCGACCTGGTCATCGCACAGGACAGCATCGCTGAAGAGCAGCTTGGCTGGCAGGAACGCGCCTTGTGTGCGCAGACCGACCCGGAGGCGTTCTTCCCGGAGAAGGGCGGATCCACACGGGAGGCCAAGAAGGTTTGCCGCTCCTGCGAGGTGCGTGCCGAGTGCCTTGAGTACGCGCTTGAGCATGATGAGCGGTTTGGCATCTGGGGTGGGCTTTCCGAGCGGGAACGCCGCCGGATCAAGCGTGAAGCAGTCTGAGAGGCAGTCCGTGGCGCTCGCTGAGAGCGCTTGACGATATCTATCTCCACGGGTCACGTGGCCGCCGGTCACGTGACCCTTTTTTCATGCGCGCGCCATGGTCGGACATAGGGTGTCGTATCGTTGTCGCGCCGATCATCACCCCCTCCTGAACTCGGGACGCATGTCCAGCACCGACTCCCCTCGTCTCCACCACACGGTCACCGCGATCGTCGTCTCCCACGACGGCGCCCGCTGGCTGCGGGAGACCCTCGACGCGCTGCTCAGACAGACCCGGCCGGTGGACCGCGCCGTCGGGGTGGACAACGGCAGCCGGGACGGCAGCGCCGCGCTGCTGAGCGGCGTCCTCGGCCCGAACGCCGTGCTCGCCCTTCCGCGCTCGACCAGCTTCGGCCAGGCGGTCGCCGAGGTGCTCGACCGGCTGGGACCGGCCGGCGGGCGGGAGTGGATCTGGCTGCTGCACGACGACTGCGCGCCGGACGACAACGCGCTGCAGAACCTGCTCCGGGCCGCCGAACAGGATCCCAGGGCCGGGGTGCTCGGCCCCAAGCTCCGCGACTGGCTGGACCGGCGGCTCCTGCTGGAGGTCGGCGTCACCGTCGACCGGACGGGCCGCCGCGACACCGGGCTGGAGGCCCGGGAGTTCGACCAGGGACAGTACGACGGGGTCCGGGACGTGCTCTCGGTCTCCACGGCGGGGATGCTGATCCGCCGGGACGTCTGGGACGAGGTGGGCGGGCTCGACCCCGACCTGCCGCTGTTCCGTGACGACCTCGACCTGTGCTGGCGGGTGCGGGCCGCCGGGCACCGGGTGCAGAACGTCACCCAGGCGGTGGCCTGGCACGCCGAGGCCGCCACCCGGCGGCGGCGCCGCATCACCGCCAGCGGCGACCACCCCCGCCGCCTGGACCGCCGCAACGCCATCTTCGTGATCATGGCGAACCTGCCGTTCTGGCCGCTGATGTGGGCGCTGGTCCGCAACCTCTCCGGCTCGGTCTTCCGCACGCTGCTGTTCCTGGTGGCCAAGCAGCCCGCCAACGCGCTGGATGAGATCGCCGCGCTCGGCTCCGTGCTCGGCCGTCCCGGCCGGTTGATCAGGGCCCGCCGGATGCGCGCCAAGGGCCGCAAACAGAGCCACGCCGCGATCAAACGGCTGCTCACCCCGCCGGGCGCGGGCTACCGGCGCCTGTCGGACCGGGTCCAGAGCTACCTGGCCGGGACCGGCTTCGTGGAGTCCGCCGGGCGGCACCACGCCGTGACCCCCTCGCAGGAGGACGGTGAGGAGCTGCTCACCGACACCGGGGTGATGCAGCGCTTCTTCGGCAACCCCGGCGTGCTGCTCTTCCTCGCGCTCGCCGTGGTCACGCTGGTCGCCGAGCGCGGCCTGATCGGCGGCGCCCGGCTGGGCGGCGGCGCCCTCGTCCCGGTGATCGGCGGGGCCTCCGACCTCTGGGACCTCTACGTCGAGAGCTACCACCGGGCGGGCCTGGGCAGCGACGCGTGGGCGCCGCCGTACGTCGCGGTGCTGGCCGCGCTCTCCACGGTGCTGTTCGGCAAGACCTGGCTGGCGGTCTCGGTGCTGCTGCTGGGCTGCGTGCCGCTGGCCGGGTTCTCCGCCTACGTGGCGACCCGTTCGATCGTCCCGGGCCGGTGGACCCGCGTCTGGCTGGCCTCCTCCTACGCGCTCCTGCCGGTGGCCACCGGCGCGGTCGCCGCCGGACGGCTCGGCACCGCCGTGGTCTTCGTGCTGCTGCCCGTCTACGCGGCGCTGGCCACCACCCTGCTCTCCGGGGAGGGCCGCCGGGCCCGCCGCGCCGCGTGGGGGCTGGGACTCCTCCTGGCCGTCGGCACGGCCTTCGCCCCGCTGGTCTACCCGCTCACGCTCGTCCTCGGCGCGCTGGCCGCGCTGGCCTTCCCCCGCCGGGGCCTGGCCGTCTCCGTGGTGATCGCCTTCGGCGTCCCGGTGGCGCTGCTGTTCCCCTGGCTGGCCCAGGTGCTCAGGAACCCGGGCCAGCTCCTGCTGGAGGCCGGGCTGCACCAGCTCGCCCTGGTCGACGCCGCCCTGCCCGCCCCGTCCCTGCTGCTGCTCAGCCCCGGCGGCCCCGGCATGCCGCCGCTCTGGGTGACCGGCGGTCTCATCTCCGCCTGCCTGGCCGCGCTGCTCATGCGCCGCAACCGGATGGTCATCGCGATCGGCTGGGGCGTCGCGCTCTTCGGCGTGCTGGTGGCGATCCTGGTCAGCCGGACCCCCGTCACCTCCCTCAACGGCGACGTCGTGGCGCCGGCCTGGCCGGGTGTGCCGCTGGCCTTCGCCGCCACCGGCATGCTCGTGGTGGCCGCCCTCACCGCCGACCGGATCGTCGAGTTCCGGGCGGCCGGCGGGCTGCGCAGGATCACCGCGTTCGCCGTCGTGGCGGTCGCCTTCTCCACGCCGCTGCTCGCGGCCGCCATGTGGATCACCAAGGGCGTGGCCGGCCCGATCGACGGGAACGTGCCCGACGCGATGCCCGCCCTGGTCGCGGTCAACTCCACCGGCGGCAGCCGGACTCTGCTGCTGCGCACCAAGGAGAACGGCCTGACCTTCACCGTGCTGCGCGGCCGTACCCCGGTGATCGGCGAGTCCGACATCCCCACGCCGCAGGGGGTCCGCGAGAGCGTCGGCGTCGCGGCGGCCGGGCTGGTCTCCGGCCGCGGCGGCGACGACGCCCGCGTGCTGGCCGCCCACGGCGTGCAGTACGTCGTGGTGGCCGCGCCGGTGAGCCCGGAGATCGGCCACGCGCTGGACTCCCAGCCCGCCCTGGCCAGGATGAGCCTGTCCCGGGCCCTCGGCGTGTGGCGGCTGACCCAGCCGGTCGCCGCGGTCCCCGCCCCGCAGGGCGACCCCTGGCACGGCCGCTGGCTCTGGGCCCAGGCCGTGATGCTGCTGGTCGTCTCGGTCCTGGCCGCGCCCGGCTCGCGGACCGACGAGACCGACGGCCCCGCCGCCCAGGACCCGTCCGAGCCCTCAAGAGAGCCGACCCTCCGGTGAAATCACTGATCGAAAACCGGTTCAGCCTGCTCGGCCTGGTCCTGGTGGCCCTGCTCGCCCTCTACGGCGTGGCCTCCGCGACCCAGCCGGAGGCCACTGCCAAGCCCGCTCCCGGCCCGCAGAAGGTGCCCGTCGCCTCCGTGACGACCGTCTGTCCCGCCCCCGCCGAGGCCAGCGTCGGCGTGATCACCCCGCCGGGCGGCAGGGGCCAGGGCGCCACGACGCTCGTCACCGGCGACACGACCCTCGCCACCATGGACACCCCCGGCAGCCTCTGGCACGAGAAGGTCCCCGCCAAGTCGGGGCCGCTCGTGGTGGCCGCCACCGGGAGCATGGCCGCCGGCCTGGAGGCGGAGCAGACCCGGAGGGAGACCTCGGGCGGGCAGCGCGGGCTGGCGGGAGTGCGGTGCGTGGAGCCGGTGGCGAGCACCTGGCTGGTCGGCCCCGGCCCGGCGGCGGCCGACGTCACGCTCCACCTCACCAACGCCGACCTCGCCCCGGCCATCGTGGAGGTCATGGTCTACTCCGGCGAGGGCCCGGTGATCAGTGACTCCGGCGGCGTGTCCGTGCTCGAACCGGGCGAGAGCCGTACGATCAAGGTCAAGGACCTGGCCCCCTCACCGCTCGTCATGGCCCTTGAGGTGCGCACCAGCTCCGGCCGGGTCGCCGCCGCGGCGCGGGCGATCATGCACGGCGGCCGGGGCGTCGACTGGCTGCCGGTCTCGGCCGCCCCGGCCACCCGCGTCGTGGTGCCGGGCATCCCCGGCGGCGGGGGGAAGCGCGAGCTGTACGTCGCCTCCATCGCCGAGTCCGACACCCTGGTCGAGGTCAAGGCGCTCACCCCCGACGGGACCTACGCCCTCAAGGACCGCGAGCTCGTCGAGGTCCCCGCCGGTTCCGTCGCCACCCTCGACCTGTCCGCCGCCGCCAGCGGGCAGCCCTCGGCGCTCCTGCTCACCTCGGACACGCCGATCGTGGCCGGGCTGGCCGTCACCGGCACCGGCGCGAAGGGCGATGTGGCCTTCACCGCCGGGGCCGCCCCGATCGACCTGGGCAGCGTGGTCGCCGACAACCGCACGGGCAAGAAGAAGAGCTCCCGGCTGCTGCTGACCGCGCCGGACACGGCCGGCAGGGTGCGGGTCCAGGTGCTGCCGGGCAAGGGCGAGGCGCCGGAGCCGTTCGAGGTGGACGTCGCCGCCGCGCGCACCAAGGAGGTCAAGCTGCCCAAGGTGGACGGCGCCTTCGCGGTGGTCGTGCTGCCGCTGCCGGGCTCCGGCCCGGTCTACGGCGGGCGGGTGATGGACGAGAGCGTCAAGGGCGGCCTGCTGCTGACCGCGCAGCCGCTGGCGGCGGCCCGCATGTGGGCGTTGGTCCCGCCGATCACCGAGTCCGTGGCGGCCGTGCTGCCCTGAGGCGCCGGTGCTCCGTCCGCGCCGTCCCGCTCAGTCGCGCTCGTCGTAGCCGGGGTCGACCGTCTCGGGGGACAGGCCCAGGAGCCCGGCGACCTGCTCCACCACGGTGTCGTGCACCAGCGCGCCGAGCTGGTCGCGGTCGCGGGCCCGGGCCTCCAGGGGGCGCCGGTAGATGATCACGACGGCCGGGCGCTTGCCCACGGCGGGCTCGGCCCGGCCGAACGGGATCGGCTCGCCCGAGAGCAGGCCGGGCCCGTCGCCGAGCTGGCTGATCGGCGGCACCTCCTCGACCGCGAACTCCACCGCCGCCAGCTGCTTGCTCCAGCGGGGCTTGAGCCGGTCCACCGCGTCCAGGACGAAGTCGTCGAAGCGCTCGCCGCGTGACTTGGCGATCGGCACGTGGGAGGGGGCCAGTGGGCCGCGCATGCCGCGGCCGTGCCGGTCGCGTCTGCGGGGAGGGCGGGGTCCACGGGGTGCCGAGCTCACGGGCCAAGCTTAGACGCGCCCGGCGGAAGGCAGGGAAGAGGTTGTGACAGGGGGCCTAAGCCGTACAGGCGGGTGGAAGGTGGGACACGTGTCCGAATTGTGGCGACACGCTCGTTAAGAGCGCTCAGATAGTGGCGCCTCGGACGCTTACCGGATACGGTCCCACCGTGAGCCCCGTCCGCCGCTGTTCCCGCACCGCGTGCAGTCAGCCTGCCGTATTCACGCTCACGTACGTCTACGCCGATTCGACCGCCGTTCTCGGGCCCTTGGCGACGTACGCCGAGCCGCACTGTTATGACCTGTGCGCCGAGCATGCCGAGCGGTTGACCGCGCCCCGCGGCTGGGAGGTCGTCCGCCTCCCCACCGACGGCGCACCGCCGAGCACGGACGACCTCGAAGCCCTCGCCAACGCGGTCCGCGAGGCCGCCAGGCCCGCGCCGACAGGCGGCACCGAGCCCGTCGGCCAGGGGGTCGAGGTCGGGCGCCGCGGCCATCTGAGGGTGCTCCGTTCCGCTCAGCCCCAGCGCGACCGCTGACCCGACTAGGCTGGGGTCAGCAGACACGACGTAAAAGGGCGGAGCTGGAGTGGGCGACCTCGCCAAGATCTTCAAGGCGTACGACGTTCGAGGCGTCGTGCCGGACGAGTTCGACGAGGAGGCCGCGGAGGCGGTCGGCGCCGCCTTCGTAGAGGTGACCGGCGCCGAGACCGCCGTGGTGGCCCACGACATGCGCGCCTCGTCCGGACCGCTGGCCGCGGCCTTCGCCCGCGGGGCCACCTCCCGGGGGGCCGACGTCGTCCACGCCGGGCTGGCCTCCACCGACCTGCTCTACTACGCCAGCGGCAGCCTCGCCCTACCCGGCGTGATGTTCACCGCCAGCCACAACCCGGCCCGATACAACGGCATGAAGATGTGCCGGGCCGGTGCCGTCCCGATCGGTGGCGACAGCGGCCTGGCGGAGATCCGCGACCGGGCGGCCGAGCTGCTGAAGTCCGGGGTGGGCGGCGCCGGCGGCGGCACCGTGACCGGGCGTGACCTGCTGCGGGGCTACGCCGACCACCTGCGCACGCTGGTGGACCTGTCCGGCATCCGGCCGCTGAAGGTCGTGGTCGACGCGGGCAACGGCATGGGCGGCCACACCGTCCCGGTGGTGTTCGAGGGGCTCCCGCTGGAGCTGACCGGTCTCTACTTCGAGCTGGACGGCACCTTCCCCAATCACGAGGCCAACCCGATCGAGCCGGAGAACCTGCGCGACCTGCAGAAGGCCGTGATCGACGCCGGCGCCGACATCGGCCTGGCCTTCGACGGCGACGCCGACCGCTGCTGGGTCGTCGACGAGCGCGGCGAGTCGGTCTCCCCCTCCGCCATCACCGCGCTGGTCGCGGTGCGCGAGCTGGCCAAGAACCCCGGTGCCATGATCATCCATAACCTGATCACCTCGCGGGGCGTCCCGGAGATCATCGCCGAGCACGGCGGCGAGCCGGTCCGCACCCGGGTCGGACACTCCTTCATCAAGGCCGAGATGGCCAGGACCGGCGCGGTCTTCGGCGGCGAGCACTCCGCGCACTACTACTTCAAGGACTTCTGGTCCGCCGACTCCGGCATGCTGGCCGCGCTGCACGTGCTGGCCGCGCTGGGCGGGCAGGACCGGCCGCTGTCGGAGATCCTCACGGACTACGCCCGCTACACGGCCTCCGGAGAGATCAACAGCACGGTCGCCGACCAGGCGAAGGCGGCGGCGCGGGTCCGCGAGACGTTCGCCGGCCGCGACGGCGTCACCTTCGACGAGCTGGACGGCCTGACCGTCTCCGGCCCCGGATGGTGGTTCAATCTTCGTCCGTCCAACACCGAACCGCTGCTCAGGCTGAACGCCGAGGCGGCCGACGAGATTCAGATGGCAGCGATCAGGGACGAAGTTCTCGCTGTCGTGAGGAGCTGAACGAGTGAAGATCGACGACTGGCTGCTTGAGATCCTGGCCTGTCCCAACTGCAAGTCCCCGCTGCGCGCCGAGCCCGAGGTGGACGAGCTGTCGTGCACCTCCGCCAGCTGCGGCCTGGTCTATCCCGTCCGGGACGACATCCCGGTGCTGCTGGTCGACGAGGCGCGGAAGTCGTGAACTGGGAGCCCGATCGGCTCGACGATCAGACGCTGCTGACCGAGGGCGATCCGTCGGGCATGCTGCGCGCGGTGGCGGCATCGGCGGCGCAGGTCCGCACCGCCCACCGGACGGCGCGCGAGGCGGACCTCTCGGCGCTGAGCGCGGACGGCCGGCCCAGGAGCATCGTGGTCGCAGGCATGGGCGGTTCGGGCATCGCCGGTGACGTCCTCAACGCGGTGTGCGGTCACGGCGCCCCGCTGCCGATCACGACCGTGCGGTCCTACCGCCTGCCCGGCTGGGTCGGCGCGACCGACCTGGTGATCGTGGTGTCGTGCTCGGGCCGGACCGAGGAGACGCTCGCGGTGGCGGCGGAGGCCGTCCGCCGTGGCTGCCGCCTGCTGGTGCTGGGCGCGCCCGACTCGCCGCTGCAGGCGATCGCCAGGCAGGCGGGCGCGCCGTTCGTGCCCGTCACCACCGGCGGGCAGCCGCGTGCCGCCGTCTGGGCGCTGTCGATCCCGCTGATCGTCGCCGCCGCCGAGCTCGGCCTGCTCCAGGCGGACGAGGAGGTGTTCGAGGGCACGGCCAAGCGCTTGGAGGACATCGCCCACCGGTGCCGCCCGGCGAGCGAGTCGTTCATCAACCCGGGCAAGACGCTGGCCATGGAGCTGGCCGAGACCGTGCCGATGATCTGGGGATCCTCCTCGCTGGCCGCGGTCGCGGCCTACCGGTGGGCCTGCCAGCTCAACGAGAACGGCAAATATCCGGCCGTCTGGGGTGAGATCCCCGAGGTGAACCACAACCAGGTGGTGGCCTTCGACGGTCCGCTGGCCACCCGCGACATCTTCGCCGACGACGGCGGACGGTCGCTGCGGCTGTTCGTGCTGCGTGACGTGGAGGAGCATCCGCAGGTGGCGCGGCGGCGCGAGGTGTCGGTCCGGATGGCCGAGGACCGGGGCGTGCCGGTCACCCAGCTCGCCGCCGAGGGGCTGCACCCGCTGGAACGGCTCGCGGCGCTGATTGAATTGGGCGACTACGCGAGTACGTACCTCGCGCTGGGGTACGGGATCGACCCGACCCCTGTGTCGGCTATCACAGAGCTGAAGGCGCGGATTTCCCATTAGGATTCCGTCCGTCTTTTTCGGAATTAATGAGCGGAGGCTGCCGTGAGCGCGGGCGGCGGTACTAAGGCGATCATTGCGGCACTGTCCGCCAATCTCGCGATTGCGGCGGCCAAGTTCGTCGCCTTCCTGATCACGACCTCATCGTCGATGCTCGCCGAGTCGATCCACTCCCTCGCCGACTCGGGCAACCAGGTGTTGCTGCTGGTCGGCGGGAAGCGGGCGGCGCGGAAGCGGACGGCGGAGCATCCCTTCGGCTACGGCCGGGAGCGATACTTCTACGCCTTCGTCGTGGCGGTGGTGCTGTTCACGATCGGTGCGCTGTTCTCCCTCTACGAGGGCTGGCACAAGATCAGTGATCCGCATCCGGTGGAGACGCCCATCGTGGCGTTCGGTGTGCTGATCTTCGCGATCATCGCCGAGTCGTTCTCCTTCCGCACCGCGATCAAGGAGTCCAACCCGATCCGCGGCAGCCAGTCCTGGGTGCAGTTCATCCGCCGGTCCAAGTCGCCGGAGCTGCCGGTCATCGTGCTGGAGGACCTCGGCGCGCTGGTCGGCCTGGTCCTCGCGCTGCTCGGCGTGACGATGGCCGTGATCACCGGTGACGGCGTCTGGGACGGCGTCGGCACGATGGCGATCGGCGTCCTGCTGGCCGTCATCGCGGTCATCCTCGCGATCGAGACCAAGTCGCTGCTGATCGGCGAGGGCGCGGGCCCGGAGGTCGAGCGGAAGATCTGCGCCGCCCTGGAGGGCACGCCCGAGGTCGCCCGGGTCATCCACATGCGCACGCTCCACCTGGGGCCGGAGGAGATCCTGGTCGCCGCCAAGATCGCGGTGGACCACGACGACACGGCCACCGAGGTGGCCCGCGGGATCGACCAGGCCGAGCAGCGCATCCGCGCCGCCGTGCCGGAGGCCCGCGTCATCTACCTTGAGCCGGACCTCGACAGGTCCAAGGTCAACGGTTCGGTCTGAGCCGCAGCGCCCGCGGAAGGGCCCCGGCGCCGTGCGGCGCCGGGGCCCTTCCGCGTCCGGAGGCGCGGCAGGCCGGATCACCCCGCACCGCCGGACGCGCCGGGGCCCTGTCGGGGGCGCGGTCCGCCCGCTGGAGGTCTCTCCGAGGGGCCGGGCCGCCGTCGGCGATCCGCCCAGGAGCGACCTTGGAGGCCTAGGGGCGACCTTGGAGCAGGCGCAGCGCCTTCTCCTTCTCGAAGTCCAGCGCCCGGCGCGGGGCCTGCAGGCGGCCGATCCGCAGGCCCAGATCGCGTACGGCCTGCGCCACGGTGGGCTCGCTCAGCACCCGGAGGGCGAAGGCCAGCTCGGCGGGGGAGATGTCGAACCGTTTCTCCAGCTCCACGCCCTGGGCGACGGCCGACAGCTCCTCGGGGCCGAAGCGCCGGTGCGCCCCCTGGCTCCTGACGGGAGGGAGCAGGCCGAGCGCCTCGCGGTAACGGAGCATGCGGGGGGACATGCCCAGCCGCCGGGCGGCCTCGGTGATCCGCATTCTCGGGCCTTTCCGCAGAGTCTTACATTCTTGTGTCAGGTTAGCCGTCTGGAAGGTGCGCGGAGGCATCCGGGCCGCCTAAACTCGCATCGTCGACTTTTCCGGTGGAGCGGCGAGCCGGGTCCGAGAGCGAAGCAGGGTCGCGAGACCGGCGAGGGCCACGAGGCGAGCGCGACCATCAACCAGAAGCGCGACCATCTACCAGAGGGGTAACACATGGACTTCAAGGTCGCCGACCTTTCCCTTGCGGCTTTCGGCCGCAAGGAGATCCAGCTCGCCGAGCACGAGATGCCGGGGCTGATGGCCATCCGCAAGGAGTACGCCGAGGCCCAGCCGCTGGCCGGTGCGAAGATCATGGGCTCGCTGCACATGACCATCCAGACCGCCGTGCTCATCGAGACGCTGGTCGCGCTCGGCGCCGAGGTCCGCTGGGTGAGCTGCAACATCTTCTCCACCCAGGACCACGCGGCCGCCGCGGTCGTCGTCGGCCCGGAGGGCACCGTCGACGACCCCAGGGGCGTCCCGGTCTTCGCCTGGAAGGGCGAGACCCTGGAGGAATACTGGTGGTGCACCGAGCAGGCGCTGGTATGGCCCGGCGGTGACGGCCCCAACATGATCCTCGACGACGGCGGCGACGCCACCCTGCTCGTGCACAAGGGCGCCGAGTACGAGAAGGCCGGTGCCGTCCCCAGCGCCGGCGAGGACGACCCGGAGGAGTGGAAGATCATCCTTGATCTGCTCCGCCGTACGGTCACCGACGAGAAGAAGTGGACCGAGATCGCCTCGCGCATCAAGGGCGTCACCGAGGAGACCACCACCGGCGTCCACCGCCTGTACGAGATGTTCAAGGCGGGCTCGCTGCTCTTCCCGGCGATCAACGTCAACGACTCGGTGACCAAGTCGAAGTTCGACAACAAGTACGGCTGCCGCCACTCGGTCATCGACGGCCTCAACCGCGCCACCGACGTGCTGATCGGCGGCAAGGTCGCGGTCGTGGCCGGCTACGGCGACGTCGGCAAGGGCTGTGCCGACGCCCTCCGGGGTCAGGGCGCCCGCGTCATCGTCACCGAGATCGACCCGATCTGCGCGCTCCAGGCCGCCATGGACGGCTTCCAGGTCACCACGCTGGACGACGTCGTCGGCATCGCCGACATCTTCGTCACCACGACCGGCAACTTCGACATCATCACCGCCGCTCACATGGCGAAGATGAAGCACAACGCCATCGTGTCCAACATCGGTCACTTCGACAACGAGATCGACATGGCCGGCCTGGCGAAGATCCCGGGCATCGTCAAGACCGAGATCAAGCCGCAGGTCCACACCTGGACCTTCCCCGACGGCCGCCAGATCCTGGTGCTCGCCGAGGGCCGCCTGATGAACCTGGGCTGCGCCACCGGCCACCCCTCGTTCGTCATGTCCAACTCCTTCACCAACCAGGTGATCGCCCAGATCGAGCTGTTCACCAAGACCGAGCAGTACCCGGTCGGCGTCTACGTGCTGCCCAAGCACCTGGACGAGAAGGTCGCCCGCCTCCACCTCGACGCCCTCGGCGTGAAGCTCACCAAGCTCACCAAGGCGCAGGCGGAATACATCGGCGTGGACATCGAGGGCCCCTACAAGGCCGACCACTACCGCTACTGATCGACCGTTCCACCGGGCCCCCGCAGTGCTGCGGGGGCCTTCGGGCAATCTGGGGAGAAACGTGGACAGCGCGCTGGTGGCCGCGGGCGAGCGGCGGATCGGATGGGCGGCGCGGTCGATGCCCGTGCTGACCGCCATCGGGGAGCGTTTCGCGGCCGAGCGGCCCCTCGACGGGCTGCGGATCGCCGCCTGCCTGCACGTGACCGCCGAGACCGCGGTGCTCATGGGCGCGCTGAAGGCGGGCGGGGCCGAGATCGCACTGGCCGCCTCGAACCCGCTGTCCACGCAGGACGACGTCGCCGCCGCGCTGGGCGACTACGGCGTCGGCGTGCACGCGCGGGCCGGGGTCACCCGGGAGGTCTACTACCGGCACATCCACCAGGCGCTGGACATCTGCCCGCACATCGTCCTCGACGACGGCTGCGATCTGGTCAACATCCTGCACACCGAGCGGACCGAGCTGCTGGAGACGGTCACCGGGGGCTGCGAGGAGACCACGACCGGGATCATCCGGCTCCGGCAGATGGCGGCCGAGCAGGCGCTGAGGTTCCCGGTCGTGGCGGTCAACGACACCCGGACCAAGCGGATGTTCGACAACCGGTACGGCACCGGCCAGTCCACCATCGACGGCATCACGCGCGCCACCAACACCCTGCTGGCGGGCAAGACCGTGGTGGTCGCCGGGTTCGGCTACTGCGGCCGGGGCGTCGCCGAGCGGGCGAGGGGCCTGGGCGCCCGGGTGGTGGTCACCGAGATCGACCCGGTCAAGGCCCTGGACGCCTCGCTGCAGGGCTACGACGTGCAGCCGATGGCCCGCGCCGCCCGGACCGGAGACGTGTTCGTCACGGTCACCGGCAACCGCGACGTGATCAGGGGCGAGCATCTGACGGTGATGAAGGACGGCGCGATCCTGGCCAACGCCGGCCATTTCGACGTCGAGATCGACGTCCGTGCCCTGGACGAGCTGGCCCAGGCCGTGCATCACGGGGTACGTCCGAACACCGACGAATACGTCCTCGCCGACGGCCGCAGGCTCCTGCTGCTCGCCGAGGGCCGGCTGGTGAACCTGGCGGCCGCCGAGGGCCACCCGGCCGCCGTCATGGACATGTCCTTCTCCGCGCAGGCGCTCGCGGTCGCCTGGCTGGCCCGTGAGCGGGTACGGCTGGCGCCCGGCGTCTACGACGTGCCGCAGGAGGTCGACGTCGAGGTGGCGCGGCTCAAGCTGGCCGCCGCCGGGATCGAGGTGGACGCCCTGACCCCCGAGCAGGAGAAGTATCTCCACTCCTGGCGGCTCGGCTCCTAGCGTCACCCGGGGACGGGGCGGGACCGGCTGGAATCTTGCCCGCACCCCTCACGGGACCGGGCGTCACCCGGGGACGGGTTCACCGTCCGGCCTGCATCTCCAGCATCCGGCGGATCTCCGCGCTCTGGGTGGCGGCGACGTCGTTGGCCAGCTCCTCGACCTTGATGTGCGAGCCGTCGGTCAGCACCTGCTCGGACATCGTGATCGCCCCCTGGTGATGGGCGATCATCAGGGTGAGGAAGAGCCGGTCGAAGTCCTTGCCCGAGGCGTTCTTGAGGGCCTCCAGCTGCTCGGGCGTGGCCATGCCCGGCATGCCGGTGTGGTCGGCGTGGTGGCCGGGCGCCTGCAGGCCCTGCTGCTGCAGCCAGGACGTCATGTATTGGATCTCCGGCCCCTGGGCGTCCTTGATGCGCGAGGCGAGGCCCTTGAGCTTGTCGGAGTCGGCCCGTGACGGGGCCAGGACCGCCATGTCGATCGCCTGCCGGTGGTGGGCGATCATGTCCTTCATGTATTTCACGTCCGCCGCGTTGGCGGTGGGCGAGGGCACGGCGGTGGCCGCCTCGCTCGGGCTGATCGTCCGGGCCGGCTCGCCGGGCCTGCCGGGCGCGATGACCGGCGCGGTCGACTGGGCGGAGGGCGGCGGCGGAGGGTCGGCGCTGCACGCGGTGAGGGACAGAGCGGCGGCGGCCGCGACAACGAGCGCGACGCGCACCCGACCTCCCTTTCCAAGCTGCATGTGACGAGAGACCCTAATCTTCGCGGGCCAGGCGAGTAAAGACATCAGGTCGGAAAAACTTGCTGACACAGTGACACCTTGCCTGATCGACCGCTCAGGATGAACGATCTAGTCACTTATGTGCCCTTTACGGCACATATGGCAAGGAGGTTTCCGAGTGTTCACCCCCCTACGGAAGGGCCTGTCAGGCCGCTTCCTGGTAGTAGCCGGAGTCGCGGCGGCGATGGCGCTGTCCGCGGTGCCCGCCCAGGCGGCCGACATCCCGGCGCCCGGTGAGATCGTCATGAGCCCGAACGTCGAGCACGTGACCAACATCCCCAAGCCGGCCACGCTCACTGACATCCACACCGACATGGCCTTCCAGGGCGACTACGCCTATGTCGGCAACTACAGCGGTTTCTCGATCTACGACGTCCGCAAGCCGAAGCGGACCTCCCTGGTCAGCTCGGTGGTCTGCCCCGGCGGGCAGATGGACATGGCCGTCTACGGGGACCTGCTCTTCGGCGCCGTCGACTCCTCCCGCAACAACGACTCCTGCAGCAGCACCTCGCAGAGCGCGTCGGTCAAGGAGTCGTGGGAGGGCATCCGGATCTTCGACATCAGTGACAAGAAGAACCCGAAGTACGTCAAGGCGGTGGAGACCAACTGTGGTTCCCACACCCTGACCCTCCTGCCGGGCAAGGGCCGCGACCGGGACAACGTCTACGTCTACATCTCCTCCTACAGCCCGTCGGCGAGCTTCCCCGACTGCCAGCCGCCGCATGACAAGATCTCGATCGTCAAGGTGCCGCTGCGCGACCCGGCGGCCGCGGCGGTCGTCGCCACCCCGAACCTGTTCCCCGACGGCGGCAACCCCGGTGAGCCGACCCAGCAGTACCCCTACCGCACGTCGGCGACCACCGGCTGCCACGACATCACGGTCTTCCCGGAGAAGAACATGGCCGCCGGCGCCTGCATGGGCGAGGGCATCCTGATGGACGTCTCCGACCCGGTGAACCCGAAGGTCACCGCGACCGCCCGGGACGACGAGAACTTCGCGTTCTGGCACTCGGCGACGTTCAACAACGCCGGCACCAAGGTCGTCTTCACCGACGAGCTCGGCGGCGGCAGCGCGGCCACCTGCAACGAGGCGATCGGCCCGAACCGCGGCGCCAACGCCTACTACGACATCGAGGACGGCCGGCTCGTCTTCAAGGGCTATTTCAAGATCTCGCGCCACCAGGCCGACACCGAGAACTGCGTCGCGCACAACGGCTCGCTGATCCCGGTCAAGGGCAAGGACATCATGGTCCAGGCCTGGTACCAGGGCGGCATCTCGGTGGTGGACTTCACCGACTCCACCAACCCGCAGGAGATCGCCTTCTTCGAGCGCGGCCCCGACAGCACCGCCCCTGCGCTGAGCGGTGGATTCTGGTCCGCGTACTACTACAACGGCTACATCTACGGCAGCGACTTCAACCTGGGGCTCGACGTCCTCAAGATCAACGACCCGCGCACGAACAAGGCCAACGGCGTCAAGGTCGGCATCCTGAACGCGCAGACCCAGGCCTCCTACCGGGAGCACGGCCACGGCGACGACTGATCACCTCTGGGCGGTCGACTGATCACCTCTGGGCGGTGGGGGCCGCGGTCCCCACCGCCCGCACCGGGTGGGCCCGGTGGCGGTTCACGGGTCCCGGTGACCTGTTACACGTAGAGTGAGGCGTCAAACCAGATTCTTATCCTTACAAGCTGACATCTGGTTTCTTTGCCGGTTAAGAAGGACAATTTCGTCGGTTCTCCGCACTTTACGTCTCCCCACAATGGAGGTACCGGGTGCTCGCTCTCCGTGGAATCGGCCGGACGTCGGCCGTGGTGGCCACCGCCGCCGCGCTGCTGATGCCGGCGGTGTCCGCCCAGGCCGCCGACATCCCGCCGGTCGGCGAGGTCGTCACCAGCCCGAACGTGTCACATGTGGCCAACGTCCCCAAGCCCGCCGGGCTGGAGACCACCATCAACACCGACATCGCCTTCCAGGGCGACTACGCCTACGTCGGCAACTACGGTGGTTTCTCGATCTACGACATCAGCCGCCCGGAGCGGACCAGGGTCGTCAGCAGCGTCGTGTGCCCCGGCTCCCAGATGGACGTGTCGGTCTACGGCGACCTGCTCTTCACCGCCGTCGACAACTCCCGCAGCGACGACTCCTGCAACAGCGTCGCGCAGAGCGCGTCGGTCAAGGAGTCGTGGGAGGGCATCCGGATCTTCGACATCAGTGACAAGAAGAATCCGAAGTACGTCAAGGCGGTGGAGACCAACTGCGGTTCCCACACCCTGACCCTCGTCCCGGGCAAGGGCCGCGACCGGCGCAACGTCTATCTCTATGCCTCCTCCTACAACCCGTCGGCGAGCTTCCCCGACTGCCAGCCGCCGCACGACAAGATCTCGATCGTCAAGGTGCCGCTGCGCGACCCGGCGGCCGCGGCGGTCGTCGCCACCCCCGTGGTCTTCCCCGACGGAGGCAACGAGACCCAGCCGGGTCTGCTGCTGCCGACCAGCGGCTGCCACGACATCACCGTCTACCCGGAGAAGGACGTCGCAGCCGGGGCCTGCATGGGCGACGGCGTGCTGTTCGACATCTCCGACCGGGCGAACCCGGTGGTCACGGCCCGCGTCACCGACCCGAACTTCGCGTTCTGGCACTCGGCGACGTTCAACAACACCGGCACCAAGGTCGTCTTCACCGACGAGCTCGGCGGCGGCGGCGGGGCCACCTGCAACGAGGCCACCGGACCGAACCGGGGCGCCGACGCCATCTTCGACATCAGGAACGGCCGGCTCGACTTCAAGAGCTACTTCAAGATCTCGCGATACCAGGCCGACACCGAGAACTGCGTCGCGCACAACGGCTCGCTGATCCCGGTCAAGGGCAAGGACATCATGGTCCAGGCGTGGTACCAGGGCGGTGTCTCGATCCTGGACTTCACCGACTCCGCCAACCCGCAGGAGATCGGCTTCTTCGAGCGCGGTCCGGAGCCGAACGGCGGCGGGGGCGGCATCTGGTCGGCCTACTACTACAACGGCTACATCTACGGCAGCGACTTCCACCACGGACTCGACGTCCTCAAAGTCAGCGACCGGCGCACGGATCCGGCCAGGAGCGTCCGCCTGGACCGGCTGAACGTGCAGACCCAGGCCTCCTACCGGCAGGGACACGGCCACTGATCACCGGTGGCGCACGGTCGCTGATCACCGGCGGCCGCTGATCGCCGGCGGAAGGGGCGGCGGGAGTCTCCCGCCGCCCCTTCCCGCGTCCGTACGGCGTGCGCCCCGGGCTCAGGCGGGCGGGACGAAGCCGCCGGGGGTGGGACCGGGAGAGCTGGGCGCGGGCGGCGCCATGGGGCCGGGTGCCCGCTGGGGCTGCGGCTGATGGGGAGCCTGCTGGTAGGGCTCGGGTGCGGGCGCCTGCCGGTGGGGCTGGTGCGGCCCGGGTGCCGGCGGGCCGGGCTGCGGCTGGTAGGGGTCGGGCCCCTGCCGCCGGGCCTGGGACGGCTGCTGGGCGGGATGCCGCCGGGCGTCCGCCTGGCGGGCCAGCCGTACCTGGTCACGGCGGCGGCGCTCGGCCAGGACCGCGGTCAGGTAGGCGAACGGCGGCACGCCCGGTGGCGGGGGCGGCGAGACGAAGGCCGACATCTCGGCGGTGATGCGCGCGCCCATCTCGTGCTGGACCACCGGGGACAGGTCGTGCCAGCGCATGAGGTACTGCCTGGCGGTGGCGGCGACCCCCTCGGGCAGCCGCGACAGCTCCAGCGTCGCCGCCCACGCGGCGAGCTGCGGCGGCATCTCCAGCAGCGGGCCGTACTGCCGGGGGCCGCGCTCGGAGATCACGATGGTGCCCGCGAAGATGTCGCCGAGCCGCTTGCCCTTCTCCGAGATCAGCGAGCTGATCAGCGCGGGCGCGCCGCTGAGCGTCCAGAACTCCAGCACTCCGGCCAGGCCCCGGAACAGGGCCTGCCGGAACCGCTCGGGGCTGCCGTCGTCGCTGACCACCCGGAGCCCGAGGGCGAGCTTGCCGAGGCTGCGGCCGCGCGAGAGCGTCTCGAAGATCACCGGATAGCCGACGAGCACGAGCACGGTGAGCGCGATGTAGATCATCGTCGTCAGCGCCTCGTCGGTGGTGAAGACCAGCGCGCCGACCACGAAGGACGCGCCGAACAGCGTTACGAGCTGGACCGCCATGTCGATGAGCAGCGCCGCGGCCCTGCTCGGAATCTGGGCGGTCCGGACCTCGACGACGACGGCCTCGCCGGTTACGACATCGGACACAGTCAGCACCTTACCCGTGGCGGGACGGGCCCCTCCTGCCCGAGGTGCCGCGGCCCGGCGCTCGGCGTGCGGTTCCAGCTCGTGCCCGGGGTATGAGCCGGCTCGGCCGCGGAGCGCTCAATCAATCGGTGGGCGCAAATTGCCTGGTCATGGAGTTATGCGATTGTGCGCTTCGGGTATCACCACCGGTGGCCGGGCCGTCTCGGAATTCCTCATGAACGGCGGACCATCCAAAGGATCGACCCTGGAAGAACTGACGCAGCGCCGAGTCGAAGTGCTGACACGGGTGCAGGAGATCCGGAAGTCCGAGGACAGGCCGCAGGAGGAGGCGACGGACCTTGAGCGGGAGCTGGCCGGCCTCCACCCGACCCTCGCGAGCAAGTGGCTGACCTGGGAGACCTACTCCACCGGGGCGACTTTTGTCGGATATCTCTACAACACGGGTTTCAACCGATACGTTTCGGCGGGCAGCGGCGGCACGTGGCTCTACGCGGCGGCTCCCACGACCGCTGAAGCGCTGCGCTGGAACTTCTGCCACTCCTCCACCGGCAGCCTTGTGATGACCGCGACGGTGGGGCCGTCCACCCGCTTTTTCAACTGGAGGCCCGTGACGGGCGCCTGCGGACTGTATGACGTCTACGACACGATGACCGCGACTCAGTGGAAGCGGTGTGGGTCCTTCGACGGCGACCAGTTTCAGATCCTTAATCCGAGCAACAAGGAGAACCTCGGATGCTGGTCCACCAATAACGATGATTTGTACAACAGAAGGAACGTCGCCTTCCGGGATTTCGGATTCCTGTACTTCGATGTAAAACAATTCTCTGCGGACGACCGGCTGATCTACAGCGCGTACATGAAGGGGGTCGACGGCCTCAACCCGGCGTGATCTCTCCCGGCCGAGACCGGTGGGCGGGGCGGCGGGTTCCGGACGGAGTCGCCGACATACGCCCATGCCGGTCGGTCCGGCCTTTCAGCCGCTGAAGGCGGCGAGGGCCAGGCGCTGGACCACTGCCAGGGCGCCGTTGGTGGGGGAGGAGGTGCCCATCGAGTAGACCGCGCGCCGCTTGAGATCGCGGGAGGCGAAGACCCCGCTGCGGTAACCCGGCTCGGAGCCCATCTTGCCCCACAGCAGCGAGCCGTCGGGCAGCGGCACGTACATCAGGCCGACGCTGAAGCAGGCCGTGCCCTTGCCGGGGCCGGTGTTGCAGATGGAGCCGTCGGCGTAGGGCAGCGGCTCGCCGTCGGCGCCCTTGGGCACGGCGAACAGCTCCGCGGCCTGTGCCGGGCGCAGCAGCCGGCCGTCGAACAGGCCGGAGATGAAGCGGTCCAGGTCGCCGGTGGTGGAGGTCATGCTGGCGGGCAGCCCGCCCTGCACGTTGACGTCGACCAGCTCGCCGTTGCTCCTGGGCAGGTAGCCGGGCAGGTACGGCCGGGGCACGGGCGTGCTGCGGCCCGGCACGGCGGCCCTGCTGTCCCGCATCCTGAGCGGCTTCAGGATGCGGGCGCTCACCTCGTGCTGGTACGAGTGCCCGGTGATGTCCTCGATGAGCTTGCCGGCGACGCGGTAGCCGAAGGAGTTGTACTCCTGCCGGGTGCCGGGGTGGAAACGCGGGCCGGGAGCCGGCCTGCCCTCGGGGTGGAGCGTCTGCTGGATCACCTCGTCGAAGGTGAGGTAGTCGAGGCGGAGCTCGATCTCCTCGTCCGGGGAGGGGGCCGGGGCGCCCTCGAAGTCCTGGGGCAGGCCGCTGGTGTGGTTGAGCAGCTGCCGTACGCTGATCGGCTCCTTGAACCGCTCCTGCGGCAGCAGTCCGGGCAGGTAGTGCTGGATGCTCTGGTCCAGGTCGATCCGGCCCTCGGCGGACAGTTGGAGCAGGATCACCGCCTCCATGGCCTTGCTGATGCTGCCGATCTGGAAATGGGCGTCGCGGCTGATCCGCTTACTGGTGACGACGTCCCGGGTCGTGCCCCGCCACCGCTGCCCGTTGTTGTGCACTTCGGCCACGACGCCGGCGATACCGTCGCCCGGTCGCGTGGTGATCGCCGCGCGCAGGGCGGTGCGGTCCAGGCCCGTGGCGGGCTCGGCGGGGGCGGCCTGCGCGGTGGCGGCCTGCGCGGCGACGAGACCGAACGTCACGGCGGCGGCAAGGGGCAGGGCCAGGGAACGGCGCATGGGGGAACTCCATGTGAAAGGGCGGTGATCAACTCCATTGGAGTCTGTCGGCCCGGCCTGCCCGGTTTCGACGGGGATCACCCCGGCCTGACCCCGAACCGACCCTGACCCCGCGGCAGGGGAACCCGCCCGCCTCTGTTGGGGACGGGACCGGTGTTGTCACGGGCATGGACCGGTGGGCAGGCGCCGCCGCGGGGCGAGCGGGCGGCCGATCTCGAACGGCTCGCTCGGCAACGGCGCCGCCGGCTGCCGCTCCTGGGCGGAGCGCTCGCCGACGGCCGGTACGCATCCGGATTGTGACGCAGGTCACATATTCTCTGGTTTACATCCATGTAATCGATTACATACTCTGATGTAATCGATTACATGGAGGGCTGATGGCACGTATCAAGGATGTGGCCGCGCACGCGGGCGTCTCCGTCGCCACGGTCTCCCGGGTTCTGAACGACAACCCGTCGGTGACGGAGGAGACCCGGACCCGGGTCTACGCCGCGATGCGGGAGCTCAGCTACGTCCCCAACGCGGTGGCGCGCTCACTGCGCACCGAGGCGACCAAGACCCTCGGCCTGATCATCGGCGACATCGTCAACCCGTTCTTCGCCGAGCTGGCCAGGGCGGTCGAGGACGCGGCGCGGGCGGCCGGCTACACCGTGATCATCGGCAACGCCGACGAGCGCGCCGAGGAGCAGGACCACTACGTGCGCACGCTCCTGGAGCAGCGGGTGGACGGCCTGCTGATCTGCCCCACCGCCGAGGTCACACCGCTGGTGCAGGAGATCGCGCGGTCCGGAGGGCCGCTGGTCTTCCTGGACCGCACGCTTCCCGGCGTGCACGTGCCGTCGGTCCGGGTCGACGGGACCGACGCGATCAGGGCGCTGGTCGCCCACCTGCGCAAACTCGGGCACCGGCGGATCGGCTTCATCTCCGGCCCCGCCAGGCTGTCCACCGGCCGGGAACGGACGGACGCCTTCCTAGTGGCGATGGCCGAGCACGGCCTGGAGATCCGCCCGGAATACATCGAGGCGGGGGACTTCCGCTCGGGCAGCGGCCGCGCGCTCACCGCCAGGCTGCTCGACCTCCCCGAGCCGCCCGAGGTGATCTTCGCGGGCGACAACCTGATGACCCTGGGCGCGCTGGACGAGATACGGGCGCGCGGCCTGCGCATCCCCGAGGACGTGGCGCTGGCGTCGTTCGACGACGTGTCGTGGTTCCCGCACGTCACCCCTCCGGTGACCGCGATCAGCCAGCCCGCCGCCGAGCTCGGGAAGCGGGGCGTGCGGGTGATCCTCGACCGTCTCGGCGGGCGGCCGGCCGAGTCGGTGGCCCTGCCCGCCGTCCTGGTGGTCCGCCAATCATGTGGGGAAGGAAGGAACGTCTCGTGAACGACGAGATCCTCCGGGTCGAAGGTCTGCGCAAGGGGTTCCCGGGTGTGGTCGCGCTGGACGGGGTCGACTTCAGCCTCCGCTCCGGCGAGGTCCACGTGCTGCTCGGGGAGAACGGCGCGGGCAAGAGCACGCTGATCAAGATGCTCTCCGGGGCCTACCACCCCGACGGAGGGCGGATCCTCGTCGACGGGGAGCCGGTCGAGATCCGCACCGCGGGCGACGCGCAGCGGCTCGGCATCGCCACCATCTACCAGGAGTTCAACCTGGTCCCCCAGCTCACCGTCGGGGAGAACCTCGCCCTCGGGCGTCCGCCCCGCCGTTTCGGCTTCGTCGACACCAAGCGGATGCACGAGCAGGCGCGGGAGCTGCTGCAGCGGGTCGGCGTCGAGGTCGACCCGCGCACGCCGGTGGCGCGGCTGGGCATCGCGCGCATGCAGATGGTCGAGATCGCCAAGGCGCTGGGCCTGAACGCCCGCGTGCTCATCATGGACGAGCCGACCGCCGTGCTCACGACCACCGAGGTCGAGCGGCTGTTCGGCATCGTCCGGCAGCTGCGCGAGCAGGGGGTGGCGATCGTGTTCATCACCCACCACCTCGAGGAGATCCCGCAGATCGGCGACCGGGTCACCGTGCTGCGTGACGGCCGCTCGGTGGCCGAGGTCCCGGCGACCACCCCGGAGGACGAGCTGGTCAGGCTCATGGTCGGCCGCCCGATCGACCAGCAGTATCCCCGGGAGCCGGCGCCGCCGGGCGGCCCCCTCCTGCAGGTGCGGGGGCTCCGCAGGGAGGGCGAGTTCGCCGACGTCTCCTTCGAGGTGCGCGCCGGGGAGGTCGTGGGCCTGGCGGGACTGGTCGGCGCGGGCCGTACCGAGGTCGCGCGGTCGATCTTCGGCGCGGACGCCTACGACTCCGGCGAGGTCCTGGTGAACGGCCGCCCGCTGGCCCGCGGCGACGTGCACGCCGCCATGGAGGCCGGCCTCGGCCTGGTCCCGGAGGACCGCAAGGGCCAGGGACTGGTGCTCGGCGCCGACGTGGGGGAGAACCTCGGCCTGGTCACGCTGCGGCGGGCCAGCCGCGGCGGCTTCGTCGACAGGACGGGGCAGCGCAGGGCGGCCGCCGAGGTGGCCCAGCAGCTCGGCGTGCGGATGAGCGGCCTCGGCCAGGAGGTCCGCACGCTGTCGGGCGGCAACCAGCAGAAGATCGTCATCGGGAAGTGGCTGCTCGCCAAGGCGAGCGTGCTCATCCTCGACGAGCCCACGCGGGGTGTGGACGTGGGGGCCAAGGTCGAGATCTATCAACTGATCAATTCGCTCACCGCCTCCGGGCACGCGGTGCTCATGATCTCCAGCGATCTCCCCGAGATCCTGGGCATGAGCGACCGGGTGCTGGTGATGGCCCGCGGCCGGCTCGTCGGGGAGCTCGCCGCCGGTGAGGCTACACAGGACTCGGTGATGGCCCTGGCCGTCGCCGAGGTGGAGGATGCTCGTGTCCACTAACGTGCTGCAGCGCAAGCCCCCGGGCCGCAAGCCGCCGGCCACCGCGTGGCTGGGCGAGAACGGCGCACTGGTCGCACTGGTCGTGCTCGCGGTCGCGCTCTCGCTGCTGTCGGGCGACTTCCTGACCGTGACCAACCTGCTCAACGTCGGCGTGCAGGCGGCGGTCACCGCGATCCTCGCCTTCGGCGCCACCTTCGTCATCATCACCGGCGGCATCGACCTGTCGGTCGGCTCCGTCGCCGCCCTCTCGGCGATCGTGCTGGCCTGGACCGCGACCGACACGGGCCTGCCGTGGCCGCTGGCCACCGTGATCGCCCTCGTCGTCGGCCTCGGGTGCGGGCTGGTCAACGCCGCGCTGATCGCCTACGGCAAGCTGCCGCCGTTCATCGCCACGCTGGCCATGCTCGGCATCGCCCGCGGTCTGGCCCTGGTGATCTCCCAGGGCAGTCCGATCGCGATGCCGGAGGCGGTCTCCCACCTGGGCGACACCATCGGCGACTACCTGCCGGTCCCGGTCGTCGTCATGGTGGTCATGGGCGTCATCACGGCCGTGATCCTGAACCGGACCTACACCGGGCGCGCGATGTACGCCATCGGCGGCAACGAGGAGGCCGCCCGGCTGTCCGGCATCAACGTCAACCGGCGCAAGCTCGTCACCTACGCCCTGTCCGGGCTCTTCGCCGCGGTCGCGGGCATCGTCCTGGCCAGCCGGCTGGCCTCGGCCCAGCCCCAGGCGGCCGCCGGCTACGAGCTGGACGCCATCGCCGCCGTCGTCATCGGCGGGGCGAGCCTGTCCGGCGGCAAGGGCCGGGCCTTCGGCACCTTCGTCGGCGCGCTCATCCTCGCGGTGCTGCGCAACGGCCTCAACCTGCTCTCCGTCTCCGCCTTCTGGCAGCAGGTCGTGATCGGAGTGGTGATCGCGCTCGCGGTCCTGCTCGACACCCTGCGCCGCCGTGGAACCAACTGAACCCATCGGGGGAACACCATGAAACGCACCATCACTCTCGTCGCGGCCGGCGCCGCGCTCGCCCTGGGGCTGACGGCCTGTGGCTCGGGCTCGTCCTCCTCCTCTTCCGGCTCCGGGGAATCCGCGGCGGCCGGGGGAGACGTCAAGATCGGCATGTCGGTCTCCACCCTGAACAACCCCTACTTCGTCCAGCTCCGCAAGGGCGCCGAGGACGAGGCCAAGAAGCAGGGGGTCGCGCTGACCGTCACCGACGCCCAGAACGACGCCTCGCAGCAGGTCAACCAGATCCAGAACTTCGCCAGCCAGAACATGAAGGCGATCATCATCAACCCGGTCGACTCCGACGCCGCCGGGCCCGCGGTGAAGGCCGCCGAGCGCTCCAAGATCCCGGTGATCGCCGTCGACCGCGTGGTCAACGGCGCCACCGTGGCCCAGACCGTGGCCTCCGACAACGTCGCCGGCGGCAAGCTGGCGGCCCAGGAGCTGGCCAAGCAGATGGGGGAGAAGGGCAAGGTCGCCGTCCTGCAGGGAGTGCCCGGCACCTCCGCCTCCCGCGACCGCGGCCAGGGCTTCACCGAGGGGATCAAGGCGTACCCGAACATCCAGGTGGTCGCCCAGCAGCCCGCCGACTTCGACCGGACCAAGGGCCTGGACGTCATGACCAACCTGCTGCAGTCCAACCCCGGCATCACCGGGGTGTTCGCCGAGAACGACGAGATGGCCCTGGGCGCGATCAAGGCGCTGGGCGCCAAGGCGGGCGCCGAGATCAAGATCGTTGGCTTCGACGGCACCCCGGACGGCCTCAAGGCCATCGAGGCCGGCACGATGAACGCCAGCATCGCCCAGCAGCCGCAGCTCCTCGGCCAGCAGGCCGTGCAGGGCGCGATCAAGGCGGCGAAGGGAGAGAAGGTCGAGGCCACGGTGGCCGTGCCGGTCAAGGCCGTGACCAAGGACAACGTCGCAGAGTTCGCGGGCTCGTGATGACCGCCCGCGGTGACGACGCCGGGCCGGCGCCCGAGGGCGCCGGCGGGCGGCGCGGGGAGGAGTCGGCGCCGCCGTTCGAAATGATCGTCGTGGGGTCGGTCAACGCCGACCTGGTGATCCGTGTCGCTCGGCGTCCCATGCCGGGCGAGACCGTGATCGGCTCCGATCTGGCCACCTATCCCGGCGGGAAGGGCGCCAACCAGGCCGTCGCCGCGGCCCGGCTCGGCGCCCGGGTGGCCCTGCTCGGCAGGGTCGGCTCCGACGGCCACGGCGAGTTCCTGCGCAAGGCGCTCTCCGGCGACGGCGTGGACCTGGACCGTCTCACCGAGACCCCGGGGCCGAGCGGCGTCGCGGTGATCACCGTCGGGGCGGACGGGGACAACAGCATCATCGTGTCGCCGGGGGTCAACGCGCGGCTGAGCGAGGACGACATCGCCGCGGCGGCCGACCTGCTGGCCTCGGCGCGGGTCGTCTCCCTGCAACTGGAGAGTCCCCTCGCCACGGTGGTGGCCGCCGCCCGGACGGCGGCCCGGGTGGTCTTCAACCTGTCGCCGCCCGCCGTGGTCCCCGACGAGCTGCTGGCGGTCTGCGACCCGCTCGTCGTCAACGAGCACGAGGCCGCGCTCCTGCTCGGCGGGCCCGGCGAGCCCGAACAGCAGGCGCGGGCCCTGCTCGCGCTCGGTCCCCGCTCGGTGGTCCTCACGCTGGGGGCCGACGGCGCGGTCGTCGCGGAGCCGGGCACGGTCACCGCGGTGCCGAGCCCCCGGGTGGAGGCCGTCGACACCACCGGTGCCGGTGACGCCTTCACCGGGGCGCTGGCCTGGCGCCTGGCCCGGGGCGACGGCCTGGCCGACGCCACCGCCTTCGCGGTCCGGGTGGGCGCCGCCTCGGTGCGCGCGCCCGGCGCGCAGAGTTCCTATCCGTATCCGGAGGATCTGGAGGTCCTGTGAAACGCACGGGGATCCTCAACTCCGCCCTGTCGGGCGCGCTCGCCCGCCTCGGTCACACCGACGAACTGCTCGTCTGCGACAGCGGGATGCCGCTGCCGCCCGGCGTCGAGGTGGTCGACCTCGCCTTCCTGCCGGGCATCCCGGCCTTCGCCGACGTGCTCGACGGGATCCTCGCCGAGCTCGTCGTGGAGGGGGCCACCGCCGCCCGGGAGGTCCGTACGGCCAACGCCGGATGCGACGCCCTGCTCAGCACCCGCCTGCCGGACCTGACCTACGTCCCGCACGAGGAGCTCAAGCGGCTGGCCCGATCCAGCCGGCTGGTCGTGCGCACCGGCGAGGCGCGGCCGTACGCCAACGTGCTGCTGCGGTGCGGGGTCGCCTTCTGATCCTCGGCCGCCGCCGTCCCGTCCCCGCCCCCCGCGGCGTGGGACGGGGCGGCGCCGGCCCCGCGCGGAGCCGCCGGGCGACGGACCCGTCCGCCGTCTCGGAGGCGGGACTGTGGATACGCTTTCCGGGTGGACATCGACGCCTTTGTCAGCGCGCACCGCCCGGCCTGGGACCGCCTGGAGGATCTCATCCGGCGCCGCAGGTCGCTGAACGGCGCCGAGATCGACGAGCTGGTGGACCTCTACCAGCGGGTCGCCACGCACCTGTCCATCGTGCGCTCGGGGTCGGCCGACCCGATCCTGGTGGGCCGCCTGTCGGCGCTGGTCGCCCGGGCCCGCTCGGCGGTCACCGGAGCGCACACCCCCGCCTGGCGGGAGTTCGTCCGCTTCTTCACGGTCTCCTTCCCGGTGGTCGCCTACCGGGCCCGCTGGTGGTGGCTCGGCACGACCGCCGCGTTCGTCCTGGTCAGCACGGTCGTCGCCGTCTGGGTGGCGGGCGACCCCGGCGTCCAGGCCGCGATCGCCACGCCCGAGGAGATCACCCGGCTCGTCGAACACGACTTCGCCGACTACTACTCCGAGCACCCCGCGGCCTCCTTCGCCGGGCAGGTCTGGGTCAACAACGCCTGGGTCTCGATACAGGTCATCATCATGGCCATCCTGCTCGGCCTGCCGATCCCCTACATCCTGTGGCAGAACGCGCTCAACGTGGCCGTCTCCGCCGGGCTGATGGCCTCGCGCGACAAGCTGGACATCTTCTTCGGCCTGATCACCCCGCACGGCCTGCTGGAGCTGACCGCGGTGTTCCTCGCCGCGGCCGTCGGCATGCGCCTGGGCTGGACCGTCGTCGCCCCCGGTCCCCGCAAGCGCGGCGAGGCCCTCGCCGAACAGGGCAGGGCCGTCATGAGCGTGGCCCTCGGCCTGGTCGTGGTGCTGCTCGTCTCCGGGCTCATCGAGGGGCTGGTCACCCCCTCCGGCCTGCCCACCTGGGCGCGCATCGGCATCGGAGTGGTCGCCGAGGCGGCCTTCCTCGCCTACGTGATCTATTTCGGCCGCCGGGCCCTGGCCGCCCAGGAGACCGGCGACCTGGAGCGGGCCCCCGACCTCGCGCCGAGCGCCGGCTGAGGGCCGCGCCACCCGGCGGTCACAGCCGGCCCGCCGCCTTCAGCGCCAGGTAGGCGTCGGCCAGGGCGGGCGCGATCTGCTCCGGCGTGGCGTCCACGACCTCCACGCCCTGGCGGCGGAGCCGGGCGGTGATCCTGCGCCGGTCGGCGTTCTGGTGCTCGGCCGCCGCCGCGTCGTAGACCAGCTCGGCCGTGCCGCGCCCGGCGGCCATGGCGGCCACCTGCGGGTCGGAGACGGCGGCCAGGAGCACCAGGTGCCGCGAGGAGAGCTGGGGGAGCATCGGCAGGAGCCCCTCCTCCAGCGACGCCGAGTTCAGGTCGGTCAGCACGACGACCAGGCAGCGCCGCTTGGCCCGGGCCAGGACGGCCGCGACCATGCCGGCCGAGTCGGCCTCGACGAGCTCGGCCTCAAGCGGTGCCATGCTGTTGACCAGCGACGACAGCAGGTCGGTACGGCTGGCGCCGGACACCCAGGCGCGCACCGCGCGGTCGTAGGCCAGGAAGTCGACCCGGTCGCCGGCGCGGGCGGCCAGCGCGGCCAGCAGCAGCGCCGCGTCCATCGACCAGTCCAGCCGAGGCCAGCCCGGCACGGTCGCCGCCGCGCCGTACCGGCCGCCGGACCCGTCCCGCCGGCCGGCCAGTGGGACGGGGGCCGTGCCCACCCGGCCGGCCGAGGTGCGCCCGGTGTCCAGGACGATCAGGACCCGCCGGTCGCGCTCGGGCCGCCAGGTGCGGACCACCACGTCGTTGCGGCGGGCGGTGGCCCGCCAGTCGATCGAGCGGACGTCGTCGCCGACCACGTACTCGCGGAGCGAGTCGAACTCGGTGCCCTGCCCCCTGACCATCGACGGGTGCTGGCCCTCCAGCTCCCTGAGCCTGGACAGCTTGGCGGGCAGGTGCTTGCGGCTGAGGAACGGCGGCAGCACCCGCACCGACCAGGGCACCCGGTGGGAGCCCTGGCGGCCCGCGATGCCCAGCGGACCCAGCGTGCGCACCGTGACCGTGACCGCCTCGCGGTCACCCCGGCGGGTGGGGGTGAGAGTCATGGTGAGGCGGCGGCGCTCACCGGGCGGGACGTCCAGCGGCAGGTGCCGCGGGCCGGCCCCGGCCGAGGGGGGCCAGGCGTCCCTGAGCACCCCCCGGGCCCGGCGGGGGCCGGGGTTCTCCACGACCAGCTCGACCGTGGCGGACTCGCCGAGCCGTACCAGCCGGTCGCCCGAGCGGGTGAACCGCAGCGGACGCACGCCCGCGGCCAGCAGCAGGTCGACCGCGACCAGCGCCAGCAGGAGCAGCGCCACCCCGGCCACGGCCGGTCCCGGCCGGGGGGCGAACAGCACGACCAGCGTGCCCAGCAGAGCCAGCAGGGCGGCCCGTCCCGTCAGTGCCATCGGCTCAGCGGGGGACGGGGACGGAGGCGAGGATGGCGTCGATCAGGCCGTCGGCGGTCGCGCCCTCCAGCTCGGCCTCGGGGCGGAGCTGGATCCGGTGCCGCATCGACGGCCTGGCCAGCGCCTTGACGTCGTCCGGGGTCACGTAGGAGCGGCCGGACAGCCAGGCCCAGGCCCGGGCCCCGGCCAGCAGCGCGGTGGCGCCACGCGGCGAGACGCCGAGCTGCAGCGACGGCGACTGGCGGGTGGCCCTGGCGATGTCGACGATGTAGCCGAGCACCTCGGGGCCGGCGTGGACCCGGCTGACCGCCGCGCGGCCGGCGTCCAGGTCGGCGATGGTGGCCACGGCCTTGACGTGGGACAGGTCGCGCGGGTCGAAGCCCAGCGCGTGCCGCTCCAGCACCGCGATCTCCTGCTCGCGGGGCGGCAGCGGGACGGTCAGCTTGAGCAGGAACCGGTCGAGCTGCGCCTCGGGCAGCTGGTAGGTGCCCTCGTATTCGACGGGGTTCTGGGTGGCGGCCACGATGAACGGCTCGGGCAGTCGGCGCGGCTTGCCGTCCACGCTGACCTGCCGCTCCTCCATCGCCTCCAGCAGCGCCGCCTGCGTCTTGGGGGGCGTGCGGTTGATCTCGTCGGCGAGCAGCAGGTT
The DNA here is from genome assembly GCF_055586905.1 of Streptosporangium sp. NPDC048886. Classification (NCBI taxonomy): domain Bacteria; kingdom Bacillati; phylum Actinomycetota; class Actinomycetes; order Streptosporangiales; family Streptosporangiaceae; genus Streptosporangium; species Streptosporangium sp. NPDC048886. The sequence goes on along the minus strand of NZ_JBVJHH010000002.1, from coordinate 271,705 downwards.
GGTGAAGACCGGCCCCTGCCGGAACTCGAACTCCGACGTCTTCGCGTCGTAGATCAAGGAGCCGGTGACGTCGCCCGGCATCAGGTCGGGAGTGAACTGCACCCGCTTGAAGTCCAGCGAGAGCGCCGCCGCCAGCGTCCTGACCAGCAGGGTCTTGGCCACGCCCGGCACGCCTTCGAGCAGCACGTGCCCCCGGCACAGGAGCGCGATCACCAGCCCGGTGACCACGGCGTCCTGGCCGACGACGGCCTTGGAGACCTCGGCGCGCAGGCTCCCCAGCGCGTCTCGGGCGGCGTCCGCGCCGGGCGTCTCCGCCGGGCCGCCGTGCTCCGGTGGCGTGGTCACCGAGCCTCCTCTGCCGGCTCCGGCCGCACGGCGGCGCCGTGCCTGAGGGCCCGCTCGCTACACTCGCTCACGACTCTTTGACCTGCCTCTCCAACATGTCCAGATATGCGGCCAGGGCTACCAGCCCGGCCTCGTCAGCCGGCGGCGGGCCGTACAGGGCGGCGCCCACGTGGAAGCCCGCCTGCCCGGTCCGTCCGGCGATCGCCTCGACCTTCGCCTCCGGCCCGGCCGCCGAAGGCAGGCCGAGCCGGGGGGTGACCCGGTCGACGAAACTCGTGCGCAGGGCGGTGGCGGCCCTGTCGCGGGCACGCCTGGCCCGGTAGAGCCTGGCCCGGCCCTCCACCGTCTCGGCCGCCCTGACCACGACGGGCAGCCGCTCGGCCACCACCGGGCCGAGCCGGCGGCCCTGCCAGAGTGCCAGCAGGACGACCACGACGCCCAACTGCACCACGGCCCATCTGACCCCCTCGGGGATCAGGCCGTAGAAGCCCTTCTCGCCCGTGGTGCCCGCGGCGGCCTCGGGGGCCACCAGCCAGGTCAGGGCGGGCCTGGCCCCGGCCAGGTTCAGGGCCAGGGCGGCGTTGCCGTCCTCGGCCAGCCGCAGGTTGGTCATGAACGCGCCGTCGCCCACGACCGTGACCGTCCTGCCCCCGCCGGTGTGGCTGACCAGGGTGGACGCGCCGCGGGCCGGGTAACAGCCGGTCGCTGCGGCGGGGACGGTGAAGGCGGTGCCGCCCATGTGGGCGCTGCCCGCCCGGGTCGCGGCCGGCAGGTCGCACCGGGGCTCCCGGGAGCGCGCCCGCACGTCCTCGGTGGGGCTCATGCCCGGGGTGAGCAGTTCCTGGTGTGGCTGCGCGCCGACCACGAGCAGGTCGGCGCGGATCGCGCCGAGCCGCTCGGCCTCTTCCTCGGTGAGGAAGGAGGTGTCGCTGAGCAGGAGCGTGCGGTCGCCGGGGCCGGCGGCCTCCGCCTCGGCGACCGAGGTGACCCGGGTGATCCGCACGCCGTGGGCCCGCAGCAGCTGGGCCAGCCCCTTGCCGCCGGACAGCGAGGTGTCGGCGGGGTCGAGCGGCCGGCCCGCGCCGGAGCCGCTGAGCAGCACGCCGATGACGGCGCCGGCGACCACGATCAGCGCGACCAGCAGGAAGCCCCGGCCACTGCGCCACAGGCCCGCGGTGGTCGGGGAGGTGGACGTCGACCCGGTCCCCGGGGCGGCGGCGAGGCTCATGAGGTCACCGCCTCCGCGGCGGCGCCGAATGTCGGCCGGGCCGTGCGCAGGCGCTCGTCGAGGTCGCGCAGGAGCCCGTAGGACTCGGCCGTGCCCGGCGCCTCGCCGTAGGTGACGTCGTCGAAGACCCGGGCCGCGGCGGCCAGTTCGGAGGCGAGGGCGGGCAGCGCGCGGCCCGCCTCGGCGGCCAGCTCGCCCGCGGTGCGGCCGGGCGTCGAGTCGACGATGACGCGGTCCTCCAGGTCCCGGGCGACGGCCCTGAGCCGTTCGCGGACGGCCTCGGCCCACCGGCCCTCGGCGGCCAGCCGTTCGGCGGCCTCGCGGTGCTCGGCGGCGGTGCGGCGGCGGTCTCCGAAGATCCCCTCCTGGCGCGCGGCGCCGCCTCCGGCGGTCCTGCGCGCGATCACGATGACCGCCGCGACGGCGGCGATCACGAGCACGACCAGGACGACCCGCGCGGCCACGCTGCCGACGGTGCCCACGGACTCCTGGTCCAGCAGGTCGCCCAGGAACTGGTCCACGGCCCGCGTGACGCGGTCGACCGGTGACTCCCTGGCGTATTCGGGCTTGAGCAGCTCCTGGACCGCCTCGCGCCGGGCCTGGTCCCGGTCGATGCCGACCGGGGACGTCAGGAGCGTCAGATGGCTCAGGAACTGTGCCACGGGGCTCCCCGGCCGGCTCCACCGGGCGTGACGGACGGGTCCCACAGGTCGTCGGCGGAGGCGTGCACCCAGCCCTGGCGCTGCTGCTCGATCGCCGCGGTCTGCAGCACCAGGTCGAACGCCTCGGCGCGCATCCGCCGGTCGGCGTAGAGCAGGCCGTTGACGCCGGCCTGGAACGGGTAAGTGATCATCGCGCTGACGGTGCCGCCGACGGCGATCAGGACCGCCGCGCCGATCAGCGAACCGGTGGAGCCCGCGCCGAACATGCCGACGAAGGTCCCCGCGAGGGTGAAGGGGAAGGAGAGCGCCAGGGCGACCACGCCCGCGATGATCTGGGTCAGCAACAGGATGCCGAGTGTCCGCCAGAAACCGCCGCTGACCAGCTGCCACGACCTGCGCAGGGAGTCGACGACGCCGCGCCGCTCCAGCACCGCCACCGACGCCGCGAGCGCCAGGCGGGTGGTGATGAACAGCGAGTAGGCGACGAAGCCCAGCACCACCAGCGCGCCCACCAGGAACAGCGCCGCGAGGTCGGCGCCCGCCGCGCCGAGCCCGGCGACGATCGCGACGACCAGGGCCAGCGGGAGCAGCAGGAGCACCATGCCGACGATCACCAGCCCGAACAGCGTGGGCACCCGGCCGCGGGTCAGCTTCCAGGCCTCGCCCACCGTCATCTTGCCGCCGAAGACCGCCCGGCCCAGGATCCGGGTCAGCACGCCGGTGAGCAGGGTGACCGCGATGAACTGGATCGCGTAGGAGATCAGGGTCCCGCCGTACTGGGCGAGGAAGCCCACCTCCTGGTTCTCCAGCGCGGAGGGGTCGTCGAAGGCCGCGCCCGCCTGGCCCAGCAGCAGCGCCTGGCCGATCGACACCGGGATCGCCCCGAGCGCGGCGGCGATCGCCGACAGGCCCAGGACGGCGCCGGGGTTGGAGCGGATCAGCTTGATCGCGCCGTCGAGGATGTCGCCGAGGCCGAGCGGGCGCAGCGGGATGATCCCCGGCCGCATCGCGGGGGGCGTGTGGTAGCCGTGGGGCGGCGGGCCGTACGGGCCCTGCTGGTATGACGGGCCCGGCTGGTATGACGGGCCCGGCTGGTACGGCGGGCCCGGCGGGGCGTAGGGGGGCTGCGGCTGCTGCGGCGGCGGCACGCCCGGCACGCCCGGCGCGGAGCCGGGCGCGGTCCACGGCGACCCCGGGGCGTTGCCGTACGGCGGAGGTTGGTTGGACGCCCAGCCGGGTGGCGTGTCGGGAGTGGAGCCGTGACCGTCTGACATATCCCAATCCTGACATGTGGACACACCGATTGTGGTGCTCGGGAGATCTCGACGATGTTTCTCGCCCCGGAGATCGGCGGAGATGCCGGAGGGATGGCCGAGACACGGTCGTTTACCGCAGACTGGGGACGTGACCACCTCCGCTTGGCGTCCGCAGTCGCCGGGGCCGGAAGTGGCCGCACGGGGGCACCACTACGCGCTTCACGTTGTGTGCGCCTAAAATTCGGCATTTGGAAGGCTGATCGTCGCCCGGTGTCATCCAGTGGCCGGGCAAGGGTAATCTTCGACGACCGTGCCGTTTACCCCGAAAACTCCCAAACTGCGTAAAACGAATGAGGGGCCATGAAAGGACGCGTGCTGGTCGTCGACGACGACGCCGCTCTCGCCGAGATGCTCGGCATCGTGCTGCGCGGGGAGGGCTTCGAACCTTCCTTCGTCTCCGACGGTGACAAGGCGCTCGACGCGTTCCGCGACACCCGGCCGGATCTGGTCCTGCTCGACCTGATGCTGCCCGGCGCCGACGGCATCGACGTCTGCCGTCGCATCCGCGCCGAGTCCGGTGTGCCGATCGTCATGCTGACGGCCAAGAGCGACACCATCGACGTGGTGCTCGGCCTGGAGTCGGGGGCCGACGACTACATCGTCAAGCCGTTCAAGCCCAAGGAGCTGGTGGCCCGGGTCCGCGCGCGGCTGCGCCGGACCGACGAGCCGACGCCGGAGATCCTCCAGATCGGCGACATCACCATCGACGTCGCCGGCCACTCGGTCAAGCGCGACGAGGAGACCATCAACCTCACCCCGCTGGAGTTCGACCTGCTGGTCGCACTGGCCCGCAAGCCGCGCCAGGTCTTCACCCGCGAGGTCCTGCTGGAGCAGGTCTGGGGATACCGGCACGCCGCCGACACCCGCCTGGTCAACGTGCACGTCCAGCGGCTCCGCGCCAAGATCGAGAAGGACCCCGAGCACCCCGAGATCGTGGTGACGGTCCGCGGGGTCGGTTACAAGGCCGGCCCGGCCTGACCTGCGCGGATCCCCCGGGACCCCCGACATGCCTTCCTCCCCGAAGAAACGCCGCCGTACCCTGCGCCAGGTGGTGCGGGGCGTCCGCCGGCGGGCCCGCCGCGCCGCGGGGGGCGTGCGCCGGGTCTGGCGCCGCTCCCTGCAGCTCCGCGTCGTCACCAGCACGATGGTCATCTCCATCGCGGTGGTCGCCGTGCTGGGGGTCTTCCTCATGCAGCAGATCATCGCGACGACGCTGGAGGCCCGGGAACGGGCGGCCAAGAGCGAGGCGCAGGCCGACCGGATCGCGGTGCTCAGCTATCTGAACCAGCCGCTCGGCGACGACTCCAAGCCGTCCGCCGACTCGGGCGACCTGCTCCATCGGGGCGGTGACAGCCCGCTCGGCCAGGCGGTGGAGGCCCTCGCCGGACGCGCCGGGTCCGCCGGGTCCGCCACCCGCTACTCGGTGATCATCCGCAACGACAACCGGCCCGGGGAGTTCTACGGCACCACGAACATCGACGCGAGCAGCATCCCGTCCGGGCTGCGCGACGAGGTGTTCAAAAAGGAGGCCGGCCAGAACAGCATCCACTACGGGGACCTGTACTACGAGGGCACGCGCGAGCCGACGCGGGGCCTGGTGATCGGCACCCGCCTCGACACCTCCGGCACCATGCTGGACAGCGGATACGAGATCTACCACCTGATCCCGCTGGACAAGGAGGAGGAGACCCTCAACTCGGTCCTGCGGATGCTCGTCGTCGTCGGGGTCGCCCTGGTGCTGCTGCTGGCCGCCGTCGCCTCACTGGTCACCCGCCAGGTGGTCACTCCGGTACGGCTGACGCGGCAGGCCGCCGAGCGGCTGGCCGCCGGGCGCCTGGACGAGCGGCTGAAGGTCCGCGGCGAGGACGACCTGGCCCGCCTGGCCACCTCCTTCAACGAGATGGCCGCCAACCTGGCGTTGAAGATCCACCAGCTGGAGGAGCTCTCCCACGTCCAGCGGCAGTTCGTCTCCGACGTCTCGCACGAGCTGCGCACCCCGCTGACCACCGTGCGGATGGCCGCCGACCTGCTCTACGACGCCCGTGAGGATTTCGACCCGATGGCCGCCCGCTCGGCCGAACTGATGCAGAACCAGCTCAACCGGTTCGAGTCGATGCTCGCCGACCTGCTGGAGATCAGCCGCTACGACGCGGGCGCGGCCGAGCTGGACGTCGACCCGGTCGACGTCAGAGACGTGGTGCTGCGCGCGGTCGCCGACTCCGAGGCGCTGGCCGAGCGCCACTCCACCCGGTTCGACCTGCGCCTGCCGAGCGAGCCGTGCATGGCCGAGATGGACAGCCGCCGGGTCGAGCGCATCCTGCGCAACCTGCTGTTCAACGCCATCGAGCACGGCGAGGGCCGCGACATCGTCGTCTCGGTCGGCGCGGACCGCGACGCGGTGGCGGTGGCCGTGCGGGACCACGGGGTGGGGCTCAAACCCGGGGAGGAGAACATGGTCTTCGACCGGTTCTGGCGGGCCGACCCCTCGCGCGCGCGGACGATCGGGGGCACCGGCCTGGGCCTGGCGATCTCCCGCGAGGACGCGATGCTGCACGGCGGCTGGCTGCAGGCGTGGGGGGCGCAGGGCGAGGGGTCGCAGTTCCGGCTCTCGCTGCCCCGGGTGGCCGGGGCGCCGCTGCGGGGATCGCCGCTGTCGCTGGTCCCGCCCGAGGTGGAGATGCGGCGGACGTGGCGGGGACACATGACCCCGGTGCTGTCACCGGCGGTCGCCGATGGGGGAGACGATGCGGGTTAGGACAGGACGGCGAGTGGGGGCGGCCGGCCTGGTCATGATGCTGACCTGCGCGAGCACGGCCTGCTCGGTCATCCCCACCGGGGGCAGGTCCGTCGCGGTCGACAACGTGCGCAACGGCAACCCGCTGGGTGACCCGTACGCGCGGGTGATCGCCATGCCGCCGAGCGCCGACTGGTCGCCCGAGGAGGTCGTCACCGGGTTCAGGTCCGCGATGGCGAGCGTCGACGACCCCGGACGTGACGTCGCGCGCAAATACCTCACCCAGGATTTCGCCAAGGAGTGGAACCCGCAGAGCGGGGTGACGGTCTACAAGCAGGACGACAAGCAGGACGAATACGAGAAGCCGCCGCCCGCGCAGGAGGGCGACAAGGAGACCCGGGTCACGCTCAAGGGCACCGTGACGGCGATGATCGACCAGGACGGCCGTTACTGGCCGAGGAGCAGGAGCCTGAACGAGCCCTTCACCCTGGTGAAGGGGCCGGAGGGGTGGCGGATCAGCGCGGCGCCCGACGGGCTGCTGCTGTCGGAGGCCGACGTCGACCGCGCCTACCTCAGGGTCGACCTCTACTTCCTGGACTCGTCGTGGAACGGCCTGGTGGTCGACCAGGTCCGGGTCCCCATCGACCCGACCTCCAACTTCGCCAAGTCGGCGGTCGAGCGGCTGCTCAAGGGGCCCAGCAGCCTGCTGCGCAAGGCGGTGAACTCCGCCTTCCGGCCGGGCACCGAGCTCATCGGCGTCACCACGGAGGACAACCGCGTCGTCATCAACCTGACCAAGCCGGTCGACTCCGACCGGATCGGCCAGATGTCGGCCCAGCTCGCCGGGACGCTCGCCGAGCTGACCAAGGGCGGCTGGGGCTTCGAGGTCAAGGTGGACGGCAGGCCGTACTACTCCTCCGAAGCCCCGCTGACGATCGACGCCCAGGAGCACTCGGACTTCGACCCCTGGACGGCCCCCCGCGACGTCCACCCCTACTACCTGGCCGGCGGCGCCCTGCGGATCCTGGGCAAGGACAACGTCGGCCAGCCGGTGCAGGGCCGGGCGGGGGAGAAGAACGACACGCGCACCAGTCCGGCGATCAGCGGGCACAAGCAGGTGGCGGCCCTGTCGGCGGACGGCAAGAAGATCTCCGTCGCGCCGCTCGTCGCGGGCGGCGAGTGGCAGGACTGGGTCACCGGCGACTCCCTCACCCCGCCCTCCTGGGACCGCTACAGCACCCTGTGGACGGTCGACCGGCCCGACGACCACACCTCGGTGGTGATGCGGCACGACGGCAGGCAGCACTACCGGGTCGCGGCGCCCGATCTGGACACGGTCTACGTCAAGTCGCTCAAGGTCGCCCGGGACGGGGTGCACGTCGCGGTGGTGATCAAGAACGGCCTGGAGGAGCAGGTGTCGATCGGCACGGTCGTCGGCCGGGAGGGCAGCACCAGGATCACCGACCTGCAGCCCGTGGTGAACGGCGGCGACAGCCAGACGATCGACGACATCGCCTGGAAGGACGGCAAGACCCTCTATGTGCTGACCGGCAAGTCCGACCTGCTGGAGGCGTCGGCCACCGCGGAGCCCAAGACCCTGGCCTCCGACTCCCGGATCGAGAGCATCACCGCCCTGGACGGCTCCCTGCTGGCCGGGGCCGAGGACGACAACGGCAACCGGCAGGTCCTCTACTGGAACCGCAACTCGGCCAAGTGGGAACCCATGGTCAAGGACGAGACCGGATCCATCGCCTTCACCGAGAAGGACGGCCCCTCCTCCCCGGCCTACCCCCTGGGCTGAGCCGCCCGCCGGCGGGCCGCTGGGACGAGCGGCCTGCCGGCCTCCTCGGGGGTCCTCGGGCTCCTCGGGACGAGTGGTCTGTCGGTGGCGGCTGGCACCGTGGGTCCGTGCCGACAGCCCTGCTGGACCTGCTCCTGCCGTCCCGCTGCGCCGGATGCGACGCGCCCGGCGCCCTCCTCTGCCCCCGCTGCGCGGCGCGGCTGCACGGGGAGCCCGCGTGCCGGATGCCCGCTCCGTCCCCGCCGGGCCTGCCCGAGTGCTGGTCGGCGGCCGAATACGCGGGTGCCGCGCGGCGGGCGATCCTCGCCTACAAGGAACGCGGTCGCACGGCGCTGGCCCACCCCCTCGCCGGCGCCCTGGCGCTGACGGCCGCCGCCGCGGCCGGAGAGGGGCCGCTCACCCTCGTCCCGGTGCCGAGCGCCCGCCCGGCCCTGCGGCGGCGCGGGCACGATCCGGTGGCCCGGCTGGCCTCGCTGGCCGCCGGACACCTCCGCGCCGCCGGGTGGCCGGCATCCGTGGCGGGGGTCCTCGCCCAGCGCCGCCGGGTGGCCGACCAGGCGGGGCTGAGCTCGCTCCAGCGGGCCGAGAATCTCGCTCTGGCATTCGTGGTTACGGGCGGCCGGAAAGGGCCCCTGCCGGGCTCCTGGGGCGGTGGAGGGCCGGTTGTGCTGGTGGACGACGTCGTCACCACCGGCGCGACGATCGCCGAAGCGGCCAGAGCGCTGCGTGAGGCGGGTGTGGCGGTCCCGCTCGCCGTCACGGTCGCCGCGACACGCCGGAGGCGGCAGAGCAGTCTCCGTGACGGAGGGTAAAGAGCGGGCGGGTGAAGGGTCTCACCGAAGAGCCACACCTCCCTGTCTCGATCAAGGATTCGCGGCTGCTCAATCGGTGCGAGAAGCACTTGTATATAGGGATATCGAGCGCCCCGGGCGACCGCCTCGCCGGCCGGCCGCCCGATGGACGATCACGCAAAGTGATCACTTGGCCGATGTCCAAGCTGACATTCGGTCTGGATGCGGATAGCGTCTGAGCCATGGCACCCGCTCGGGTCCGTGGTTGCGCCGGACCGACCCCCGCAAAGGGGCCGGCTCGGTTAGCCGATGCCAGCCGCAGGCTAAACGGTCCACGTAAGACGACTCTTTGTCGATCGATCACGGTGCGGCTTAGAGGTAAGTCCTGCCTTCCCGAGGAGCCAGATGTTCCTCGCCAGAAGAGAAGGGCATGTAGTGGCAAAGAGCTGCGAAACCCTCAGCAGGCGGATGTGGGGACGAAGACCAGGTCGGCCGAGCGGGTGCCGCAGCAGTACCACCGTCGAGGTTCGAAGGGGGTCCGTGCATGGACATCATCGTCAAGGGTCGGCACACCGGAGTGAGTGACCGATTCCGCGACCACGTGACTACCAAGCTGGCCAGGATCGAGCGTCTGGACCACAAGCTCATAAGCGTCGATGTGGAGGTGACCAAGGAGAGCAATCCCCGCATCACCGGACAGCGCGAGCGGGTCGAGCTCACCATCCACTCCCGCGGTCCCGCCGTCCGGGCCGAGGCCACGGCCGACGACCGCTTCGCCGCACTCGACATAGCACTCGGGAAGCTTGAGGGAAGACTCCGGCGCCTCGCTGACCGACGCAAGATCCACCACGGCAACCACTGCCCCCCCTCCCTCGCCGAACTGGCCGCCACCGCCCTCGCGGAGACCCTGGAGGCCATACCCTCGCGGCCGAGTGAGGAGCCCGAGCCGGAGGTCGAGGCCGGCCCCGCCGGCGACCTCTCCGACGACAGGGCCATCGTCCCGATCCACATGGACGGTGACGGGCCGCTGGTGGTCCGGGAGAAGACCCACCGGGCCGACCCGATGACCATCGACCAGGCACTGCTTGAGATGGAGCTGGTGGGGCACGACTTCTACCTGTTCCGTGACAAGGAGAGCGGTCTGCCCAGCGTCGTATACCTGCGACAGGGCTACAACTACGGCGTGCTGCGGCTCGTCGAACCCTGACGGACGCGTTCGAAGATCCTCTCCGCCCAACCCGAGGACCCCGGAACCCGTGTAATCATGGCGGTCCAACGGCTCTGGCCCCCCGAGGAGGAGGCGTGACGGAACCCGACGAGACGGCCCGCTCTACCAGGAGCGGTGACCCGATCCGCGTGCTGATCGTCGATGATCACGCGCTGATCCGGCGCAGCCTGGAAATGGCTCTGGCCGCCGAGGCGGACATCGAGGTGGTGGGCGAGGCGAGCGACGGCCAGGAGGCGGTCGAGCTCGCCGACCGCCTCACCCCGGATGTCATGCTCATGGACGTCCGGATGCCCCGCCGAAGCGGCATCGAGGCCGCTCGCGAGATCAAGGCCTCGGTGCCGAGCACGCGGATCATCATGCTGACGGTGAGCGACGAGGAGGAGGACCTCTTCGAGGCGATCAAGGCGGGTGCCACCGGCTACCTGCTGAAGAACGTGCAGCTCGACGAGGTCCCCGAGGCCGTGCGCGGCGTCCACGAGGGGCAGTCGCTGATCAATCCGGCGATGGCCGCCAAGCTCATCACCGAGTTCGCGAACATGAGCCGCAAGGAGGCCGAGCGGCCGCCCCAGCTCCCCGTCCCCCGTCTGACCGAACGGGAGATGGAGGTGCTCCGCCTGGTGGCCAAGGGCATGAACAACCGCGAGATCGCCAAGCAGCTGTTCATCTCCGAGAACACCGTCAAGAACCACGTCCGCAACATCCTGGACAAGCTCCAGCTCCATTCCCGGATGGAGGCGGTGGTCTACGCGGTCCGCGAGCGGATGCTCGAGATCACCTGACGCGCCGGATGCGGCGCCCCGGCGAGGGGCGCCGCGCCCGCGGACCAGGGGCCCGCGGACCGGCCGGCCCGCGGACCCGCAGGGCCGCAGCTCCGCAGGTTCACAATCCGCAGGGCCGCAGCTCCGCAGGTTCACAGATCCGCGGGTCCGTGAAGCCGCGGGTCCATGGAGCCCCGGATCCGTGGCTCCGCAGGGTCGTAGATCTATGGACCCGCGGGTCAGCGGATCAGCGCTTGCTGGAGAGGTGCCGACAGGTGCGCGTCGACGCGGTCGACACGGACGTCGTCGCAGCCGACCCAGCTCGCGGCCTCCCACAGCGCCCCGGCCAGCGCCTCGGCGCCCTTGCGCTGGTTGACCCCGGGTTCGAGGCTGACCTGGCGCCCGACCAGAGTCGAGCCCTCGCGGGCGGGGTCGACCCGGCCGATCAGCCGGCCTCCGGCCAGCACGGGCATCGTGAAGTAGCCGTGGACGCGCTTCTCCTTGGGGACGTATGCCTCAAGGCGGTGGTTGAAGCCGAAAACGCGCGCGGTCCGGGCGCGGTCCCAGACGAGGGAGTCGAACGGGGACAGCAGGGTCGTGCGGTGGCGGCCCCGTGGCTCGGTCTCCAGCGCGGCGGGGTCGGCCCACGCGTCCGCCGAGCGGTCGGGCCAGCCGGAGACGCGGACCGGGACGAGGCCCGCGCCGCCGTCGCGCAGCGCGCCGTCCAGGAGAGCGGCCGCGGCGGGCCTGAGGCGGAGGAAGTCGACCAGGTCGGCCCGCGTGGCCACGCCGAGGGCGCGACCGGCGATCCCGGTGAGGCGGGTGACGCACTCGGCGTCGGTGAGGTCCTCGGCCAGGAGGTGCTCGGGGACCGCGCGTTCGGCCAGGTCGTAGACGCGACGCCAGCCGACGCGCCGGGTGCAGACGACCGTGCCGGTGTCGAGCAGCCACTCGATGGCGATCTTCGAGTCGGACCAGTCCCACCACGGCCCGCCGTTCTTGGCCCCCCCGATGTCGGCGGTGGTGATGGGACCGCTCTCGCGCACCTGCTCAAGCACCTTGTCGACGCTGTCGGGCAGCTCGTGCCAGCGGTATTTCCTGGCGCGGTAGTACCGGCGCCGGAAGGCGTAGAGGGGCCAGTCGTCGATCGGCAGGACACAGGCGGCGTGGCACCAGTATTCGAAGGCCTGGGCCGGGTCGTCCCAGTAGGCGCGCTCGACCTTCTGCCTGCCGACGGCGCCGAGGCGGGCGTAGGCGACGAGCTCGTGGGAGCGGGCCAGGACGGAGATCGTGTCGAGCTGGACGGCTCCCAGCCGTCGCAGGGTGGCGGGGGCGCCGCCGCGCCGGGCGTCGGCGCCGAGGAGGCCCTGGGCGCGGAGGATGATCCGGCGCGCCTCGTCGGCGGAGAGCGTGACCGTCTCGGCTGAGGGCGTGACCGTCATGGTCGGCCCCCGCAGGAGCCGGGAAGGGGGCGGAACGTCAGCATGACGCCGAGGTTAGCGCTACACACCGACAAAGTGGCTACGCCGGTGTTATTTGGAAGGTGTCGCGGGCACGGAGTCGGGGAGCCGGCGCGCGTCGCGCCCATCCGGCCGGCGGCCGCCCGCGGCTCGGGGAGGCGAGGGGCCGTCCCGCCGGCGGCGGAGCCCGGCGCGACCGCGGTCACGGCCGGCCGGGGCGGCGTCTTTCCAGGTCCTCCGGGTCCCCTCGGGGCGCGACGCGCCCGTGGGCTGCGTCTTCGCCCTACGTATGCGCAAACGGGCATACCCTTTAGGCTGGCTACTACTCCCAATGAAAAGGGCGCGGGGAACTCCCCGGACGCGAAGAGCGTCTTTCAGGGTGGCTGTGTCTGGTGGTAGAACCGCCTACGATGGCAGCGGAGAACCGTGTCTCGTCCTCATCCGGGCCGGTCCGGCCACGGAAGACCTGCGAGGAGCTTTACCTAAAGTGCCAGCCTTTCTCGATAAGATTCTTCGCGCAGGCGAAGGCAAGCTTCTGCGTAAGCTCAAGCGGATCGCCGAACAGGTCAACTCCATTGAGGACGACTTCAAGAGCCTGACCGACGCCGAACTCCGCGCGCTGACCGCTGACTACAAGCAGCGTCACGCCGACGGCGAGTCGCTCGACGACCTGCTTCCCGAAGCCTTCGCCACCGTCCGTGAGGCCTCCCGCCGTGTGCTGGGCAAGCGCCTCTTCGACGTGCAGATCATGGGCGGGGCCAACCTGCACATGGGCAACATCTCCGAGATGCGCACCGGTGAGGGCAAGACCCTCACCTGTGCGCTCCCCGCCTACCTCAACGCCATCTCCGGCAAGGGCGTCCACGTCATCACGACGAACGACTACCTCGCCAAGCGCGACGCCGAGGAGACGGGCCGCATCCACCGTTTCCTCGGTCTCGAGGTCGGCGTGATCCTGGCCAACATGCCTCCGGACGAGCGCCGCAAGCAGTACAACGCCGACATCACCTACGGCACGAACAACGAGTTCGGCTTCGACTACCTGCGCGACAACATGGCCTGGTCGCTGGAGGAGTGCGTCCAGCGCGGCCACAACTTCGGGCTCGTCGACGAGGTCGACTCGATCCTCATCGACGAGGCCAGGACGCCGCTGATCATCTCCGGCCCCGGCGAGCAGTCCGGCAAGTGGTACGCCGAGTTCGCCAAGATCGTTCCTCGGCTCCGCCGGGGCACCGAGGGCAAGGACGGCGAGGAGAACACCGGCGACTACGCCGTCGACGAGAAGAAGCGCACGGTCGGCATCTTCGAGTCCGGCGTGGAGAAGGTCGAAGACTGGCTCGGCATCGACAACCTCTACAAGCCCGAGCACACCCACCTGGTCGGCTTCCTCAACAACGCGTTGAAGGCCAAGGAGCTCTACAAGAAGGACAAGGACTACATCGTCACCGACGGTGAAGTCCTGATCGTCGACGAGTTCACCGGGCGAGTGCTGCACGGCCGCCGCTACAACGAGGGCATGCACCAGGCCATCGAGGCGAAGGAAGGCGTGAAGATCAAGGACGAGAACCAGACTCTCGCCACGATCACCCTCCAGAACTACTTCCGCCTCTACACCACCCTCTCCGGCATGACCGGCACCGCGGCCACCGAGGCCAACGAGTTCCACCAGACCTACAAGCTCGGCGTCGTCCCGATCCCGACGAACCGGCCGATGATCCGCAAGGACCAGGCCGACGTGGTCTACAAGACCGAGGACGCCAAGTTCCTGGCCTGTGTCGAGGACATCAAGGAGCGCTACGACAGGGGCCAGCCGGTCCTGGTCGGCACCACGAGCGTGGCCAAGTCCGAGCGGCTGGCCAAGGAGCTCAGGCGCAAGGGCGTCAAGCACGAGGTCCTCAACGCCAAGAACCACGCGCGTGAGGCGGCGATCATCGCCGAGGCGGGCCGCAAGCACGCCGTCACCGTCGCCACCAACATGGCCGGTCGAGGCACCGACATCATGCTCGGCGGCAACCCCGACTTCCGCGCCGACGTGGAGCTGCGCAACCGCGGCCTGGACCCGGTCGAGACTCCCGACGAGTACGACAAGGCGTGGGGCGAGGCGCTGGAGAAGGCCAAGGACGCCGTGAAGGCCGAGCACGACGAGGTCACCGAGCTCGGCGGCCTCTACGTCCTGGGCACCGAGCGGCACGAGTCGCGGCGCATCGACAACCAGCTCCGCGGCCGCTCCGGCCGTCAGGGCGACCCGGGCGAGTCGCGCTTCTACCTCTCGCTCGAAGACGACCTCATGCGCCTGTTCAACTCGGCCAGGGTCGAGATGATCATGACGCGGCTGAACATCCCGGACGACGTCCCGATCGAGTCGGGCATCGTCTCCAAGGCCATCGCCTCCGCCCAGCACCAGGTCGAGCAGCAGAACTTCGAGATCCGCAAGAACGTTCTGAAGTACGACGAGGTCATGAACCGGCAGCGCAAGGTGATCTACGCCGAGCGCCGCCGGGTGCTGGAGGGCGCGGACCTGCACGAGCAGATCCGCGGCTTCATCAACGACGTCATCGACGAATACGTCGCCGGTGCCACCGCCGAGGGCTTCGCCGAGGAGTGGGACCTCGACAAGCTCTGGAAGGCGCTCGGCCAGCTCTACCCGACCACCCTCACCATCGACGGCCTCATCGAGGAGGGCGGCGGGCGCGAGGAGCTCACCGCGGAGTTCCTCAACGAGAAGATCAAGGCCGACGCCATGGCCGCCTACGACCGCCGCGAGCAGGAGCTCGGCCCGGAGACCATGCGGGAGCTGGAGCGCCGGGTCATCCTGTCGGTCCTCGACCGCAAGTGGCGCGAGCACCTCTACGAGATGGACTACCTCCAGGAGGGCATCGGCCTGCGCGCGATGGCGCAGCGCGACCCCCTGATCGAATACCAGCGCGAGGGCTTCGACATGTTCTCCCAGATGCTGGAGGGCATCAAGGAGGAGTCGGTCGGCTATCTGTTCAACCTCGAGGTCGAGGTGCAGACCAATCCGATCGTCGAGGAGCACGACCACGCGCACGAGGACGAGGCGATCACGGAGACCCGCTCCATCATCGCCCGCGGCCTGCGCGGCCCGCAGCGCCCCTCCGAGCTGGAATACACCGCGCCCGGTGAGGCCGGCGAGGTCGAGCACACCCGGGTCAGCACCAAGGCCGAGCGTGACGCCTACGGCAACGTCGAGCGCAACGCCCCGTGCCCCTGTGGCTCCGGCAAGAAGTACAAGCGCTGCCACGGCGACCCCCGGAACGTCGAGGTCTGAGCGCTGACCGAGCGCTGACCGGAGGGCCCGCACACCGCGTGCGGGCCCTCCGGCTTTCCCGCCGTCCGCCGGCGCCCTTCCGGCCACGCGGTCACCGTCCGCCGGCGCCCTGCCGGACAAGCGCTCACCGGTCGCGCGGGATCACCGGTCGCATGCGGGCCACCGCCGTACGGCGTGCGGTCAGGGGGTCGTCTCGACGTCGGTGCACAGCCACTGCACACCCCGGCGCTCCAGCCGCAGGGCCAGCACGCGCGGCCGGTCCCCGCAGTGCACCAGGACGCACATCTCCACGACCCCGTCCTTGGGCTGGGACACGTGCGCCGTGCCGACCAGCGGCGGCCGCGCACAGTTGATGATCTTCCCGCTCCTGACCAGCTCGGCGTGGGCGCGGCCGGTCATGTGCGGGGAGACGCTCGACGGCGGCCGCCTGCCGGACAGGACCTCGGCGACGGCCTGGCCGAGGGCGCGCAGCCGCCGCTCGTCGGGGACCGCGCCCGGCGGCCCCCAGATCAACGGGCTCCGGGCCGGGGGCTCGGCCGGCTCGGGCCCGTAGGCGAGGGCGAGTGCCCCCTGGACGTACGGCGGGGCGGCCGGGAGGTCTCCTGACGGCCGCTCGTCGTCGTAGGGCGGCTCGGCGGAGGGGGACGGCGCGACCCGGGGGAGGGGGACCGGCCGTGGCGTACGGGACATGGCAACTCCGGTTTTCGTCGGCTGTACTGACACATCTAGGAGTTTCCGGTCCCCTGTCCAGATACATCGGCCGCCAACTTCCCCGTGATCCCCGCTGTTTCGCCCGGGTTAGGCGGAGAAGGTGACCCCAAGCTGGAGCGGTCCCCGACCGGGGAGAGCGGGTTCCGGAATGAGCCGTGATCTCCGAGGGTCGGCCGAAACACCGCTCAGGGGACGGGAGGGCCGGCGCCGCCGGGCGGGGCGTCGGCGTCCTCCGGCTCGCGGCCGGGGGTGGCCAGGTTCAGCCTCCTGATCAGGACGGTGAACAGCAGGTAGTAGACGAAGGCGTAGATCAGGCCGAAGACGATGATCAGGCCGACCCGGTGGGTGTTGGACTTGCCCGCGTTGAGGAGCATGTCGATGGCGCCGCCGGAGAAGGTGAACCCGAGCCGGGCGCCCAGCTCGGCCATCAGGGCCATCGACAGCCCGGTGAGGAGGGCGTGCACCACGAACAGCACGGGCGCCACGAAGATGAAGGCGAACTCCAGCGGCTCGGTGATGCCGGTCACGAACGAGGTGAGACCGGCCGACAGCATGATGCCGCCGACGGTCGCGCGCTTGCCGTGCGGAGCCGCCTGCCACATCGCGATGGCGGCGCCCAGCAGGCCGAACATCATCACCGGGAAGAAGCCGGTCATGAAGATCCCGGCGCCGTCCTGGCCGGCGAAGTAGCAGTTCAGGTCGCCGGAGGCGTTCCTGGTCGCGCCCTCGACCCCGGCCCGGCACTCGGGGAGGGTGAACCAGACGATCGTGTTCAGGAAGTGGTGCAGGCCGATCGGGATGAGCAGGCGGTTGGCCACACCGTAGACGCCCGCGCCCGCGGTGCCGTGGGCGGCCAGCCAGTCGCCCACGAGGGCCAGCCAGTCGCCGACCGGCCGCCAGAGCAGGCCGAAGATCACACCGAGGAGCAGCGCGGCGACGGCGGTGACGATCGGGACGGACCGCCGCCCGCCGAAGAAGGCGAGCCAGGAGGGGAGCTTGACCCGGTAGTAGCGCTGCCAGAGCAGGGCGGCGGTGATGCCGATGACGATCCCGCCCAGGACGCCGGTGGGGTTCTGCACGCCGAGGTTGAGCATGGGCAGGGGTCGCCCGTCGGGGCCCACGACGTTCAGTGCGATCTTCTTGTAGACCTCGGAGGCCGGGGCGGCGGTGAAGAACAGGGTCCGGCTGACCCGGTCGAAGACCAGGTAGCCGACCACCGCGGCGAGCGCGGTGGAGCCGTCGGCCTTGCGGGCGAACCCGATCGCGACGCCGACCGCGAACAGCAGCGGCAGGTTGTCGAACAGGGCGCCGCCGGCGGCGGCGAAGACGCCGGCCACCTGGTCGAGGAAGGCGTTGTCGGTCCGGCCGAGCAGGTCCTCCTGACCGAACCTGAGCAGCAGGCCGGCGGCGGGCAGCACCGCGATCGGCATCATCAGCGAGCGCCCGATGCGCTGAAGTATCGCGAAGACCGACGACCACATCGACGGGCCGCGTTCTACGGCTGCCGTGCCCATCCCCAACCCCCTGCGTGCCGCGTCGTGCAGGGGGATGGTTGGTATCTACCACCCGCCGTCGTGAATACACAACGGGAGCGCCGCGGCCGGTCGCCGCACCGGCCCGGAGGCCGGGCGGGGTCAGGCCCGGCCGGTGGGGGCCGCCGCGGCGGACTCGCCGGAGTCGACGTCGGGCTCGGGCTCGCGGCCCGGGGTCATGATGTTCAGCTTCCTGATCAGGAAACTGAACACGGCGTAGTAGATCGCCGCGTATACGAGACCCATCACGATGAGGATCGGGACGCCCTGGGCGTTGGGGGCGGTGCCGTACAGGACGAGGTCGATCAGGCCGGAGGAGAAGCTGAAGGCGAGCTTGGCGCCCAGGGCGGAGGCGATCGCCAGGGAGATGCCGGTCAGGACGATGTGCACCACGAACAGGACCGGGGCGACGAAGATGAAGGCGAACTCGATCGGCTCGGTGATCCCGGTGAGGAACGCGGTGAGCGCGGCGGAGATCATGATCGAGCCGACCGCGGCGCGGCGGTGCTTCGGCGCGGCCCGCCAGATGGCGACGGCCGCGGCGGGCAGGCCGAACATGAGGATCGGGTAGAGGCCCGCCTCGAAGCCGCCGTAGCCCGGGGCGCCGTTGTTGAAGCAGACCAGGTCGCCGGCGAGCTGCTTGCCGTCGACCACGCACTCCGGCACCTGGGTCCAGACCACGTTGTTGACGATGTGGTGCAGGCCCAGCGGGAGCAGCGCGCGGTTGACCATGCCGTAGACCCCGGCGCCGACCGTGCTGTTCTCGGCCAGCCAGGTGCCGAAGGCGCGCAGCCAGGTGCCGATGATCGGCCAGACGGAGCCGAACAGGACGCCCAGGACCAGCCCGGCGAAGGCGGTGAGGATCGGCACCAGGCGGCGTCCGCCGAAGAAGGCCAGCCAGGTGGGCAGCTTGGTGCGGTAGTAGCGCTGCCACAGCAGCGCGGAGACGAGGCCCATGACGATGCCGCCGAGCACCCGGGTGGGGTTCTGCGCGCCGAGGTTGAGCACCACCTCCGGGACGCCCGGGTTGGCCGGGTCGAACAGCCGGCTGGAGATGGAGGCTCTGAGCCTGTCGTCGAAGAGGTTGAAGAACATGGTCATGCTGACGGCGTGGAAGACCAGGTAGCCGACGAGCGCGGCCAGCGCGGTGGAGCCGTCGGCCTTGCGGGCGAACCCGATGGCGACGCCGATCGCGAACAGGATGGGCAGGTTGTCGAAGAGCGTGCCGCCCGCGGTTTCGAGGACGTGGGCGACGTCGTCGAGGAAGGGGTTGTCGGTCCGGCCGACGAGGTCGTCCTTCCCGAGCCGGAGGAGCAGGCCCGCGGCCGGCAGGACCGCGATCGGCAGCATGAGGGAGCGTCCCAGCCGCTGGAGCACGCTCATCACGGCGGATCCGGCCGGGGACGGGGCGGGGAGACCCGCGTCCGCTGAGGTGGAACTCATCGGACTTTCCTCCAGGGGGGTGGGGGAGGGAGGAGGGGGGAGTCAGGAGCGACGGGCCGGTATCTCCAGGACCGTGCGGAGCTGGTAGCGGTCGGCGCGGTAGGTGGAGACCCCGAGTTCGGCGCAGACGCCTCCGGCGAAGGAGCGCCGCTGGAGCAGCAGGACGGCCCCGCCGCGCGGCAGCTTCAGCAGGTCGGCGTCTCCGGGGTCGGCTATGCCGCCGTCGATGGTGAGCTCGCCCGCGTCGAGCACCAGGCCGTAGCGGGTCTCGAGCAGGGCGTAGAGGGAGCGGCCCGTCAGGTCGTGGGTGTCGAGGTCGGGCGCGAGGGAGACCGGGATGTGGGCCCGCTCGATGCACATGGGCTCGTCGGCGGCGGTGCGCAGCCGTTCGATGAAGTGCACCTCGTCTCCGGGCTGGATGCCGAGCTCCCGGGCGAGGTGCGCGCTGGCCCTGACCACCCGGCGGTCCAGGTCGCGGGAGCCGGGCTCCATGCCCCTGGCGCGCATCTCGTCGCTGAAGGAGGTCAGCCGGAGGGCCATCTCGATCTTGGGGCGGGCCACGAAGGTGCCCTTGCCCGCGACGCGCTGCAGCCTGCCCTCGGAGACCAGGTGGTCGACGGCCTGCCGTACGGTCATGCGCGACAGCCCGAAGCGCTGGCAGAGCTCGCGCTCGGACGGGATCGCCATGCCGATCGCCAGCTCGTTGCTCTCGATGAGGTCGAGCAGGATCTCCCGGAGCTGGAAATACTTCGGCACCGGGCTGTCGGGATCGATCTGAGCCATGAGATCCTCCCCTCTCGATCTGAGATGTAGTGATGAGTTATGGTACGTACTGGTCTAGTCCGGACTAGACCACAGGCCGGAAAAGGGTGTCAATGTACGGACCGGCGACGGATCGATAACGGCCCGATCTCGCCACTCCGAACCGAAGGATGAGCGCTAGATGACGACCAAGATGCGCAGCGAGATCGCCGAGCAGCCTGCTGCGTTGCGAGCCACGCTGGACGCCCTCCTCCCCAGGGTCGGGGAGGTGGAGCAGCTCGCCGGGCAGACCCGTCAGCTGTTGTTCATCGCCCGCGGCACCTCCGACAATGCCGCAGTCTACGGCCGTTATCTGGCTGAAGCGCACACGGGCCGGCTGTCCACGCTCGCCGCCCCCTCCATCGCCACCACCTACAAGCGCAAACTGGACCTTGACGGCGTCCTGGCCGTCGCGCTCTCCCAGTCGGGCCGGACCGAGGAGATCGTCGAGACCCTCGCCTGGGCCAAGGACTGCGGCGCCAAGACCGTGGCCATCACCAACGGCGGCGAGCAGAGCCCCCTCGCCCAGGCCGCCGACCTCGCGCTGTGCACGCTCGCGGGCGAGGAGAAGGCCGTCCCGGCCACCAAGACCTACACCACCCAGCTCGCCGCGCTGGCCGTGCTCGGCCTCGGCCTGGGCGCCGACGTCGACCCCGCCGACCTGCAGCGGGTGCCGGACGCGGTGGAGAAGCTGATCTCCGAGCCGGGCGACCTGGAGGCGATCGTCGAGGGCCTGGCCGACAAGCCGGGGGTCGTGGTCTCCGGCCGCGGCCTGGCCTTCTCCACCGCCCTTGAGCTGGCGCTCAAACTCAAGGAGGCGTGCTACCTGCACGCCATGGGCCTGTCCTACGCCGACCTGCTGCACGGCCCGATCGCCGTGGTCGACGAGGACACCCCGGCCATCCTGGTCGCGGCCGGCGAGGGTCCGACCCTGGCCGGGACCGTGGCGCTCGCCGAGCGGGTCACCGGCGCCGGGGCCTCGGCCTTCACCGTCGGCGGCGGCACGGGCCTCTCCTCGGTGGCCACCGCCGCGCTGAACGGTCCCGACCTCCCCGAGTGGGTCGCCCCGCTCGGCCTCATCGTCCCCGGCCAGCTCCTGACCGAGGCACTCGCGCGCCGGCTGGGCATCGACCCCGACGCCCCCCGCGGCCTCAACAAGGTAACCCAGACCGACTGATCTTTCGGCGTCGTTTAGCCTGGTCAAAGACCGATGACGACTGGAGGGCGACATGGCGGCCAACGCCGACGCGATCATCGCGGGGCTCGGTGGTGCGGACAACATCATCGAGATCGAACCGTGCATCACCCGGCTCCGCACCGAGGTGCGTGACGCCTCCAGAGTCGATCAGGCGGCCCTCAAGGCGGCCGGAGCGCACGGGGTGATGGCCGCGGGCAACATCGTCCAGGTGGTGGTGGGCCCGGAGGCGGACACGATCGCCAGCGACATCGAGGACATCATCGGCTGATGAGGGCCGGGCCGTCCCCGCCCTCGCGGCGGGGACGGCCGAGGGGGTGTGATGACCACAGTTCTGGCCCCGGTCGCGGGGGCGGCCGTGGGTCTTGGGGCGGTGCCCGACCCGGTGTTCTCGGAGGGCCTGGTGGGGCCCGGCATGGCGATCGAGCCGGCCAGGGAGCCGGGCGAGGCGGTCTCGCCCATCACCGGCAAGATCGTGAAACTGCACCCGCACGCGTTCGTCGTCGTCGGCGACGACGGCCGGGGAGTCCTGGTCCACCTGGGCATCGACACCGTGCAGCTCAAGGGGGAGGGTTTCGAGCTGCTGGTGTCCGAGGGGGACCGGGTGGGGGCCGGACAGCCCGTGGTGGCGTGGAACCCCGTGGAGGTCGAGGCGGGCGGTCGCTCCCCCGTCTGCCCCGTCGTGGCGCTGGACGCCACCGAGGGGTCCGTCACCACACTCGCCGAGGGCGCGGTCCGCACGGGAGACGAACTCTTCCTGTGGAGGTGAGCCGCCCGGGATGAGGTTCCGGGCGGCGGGCGTTGGTCGCTCACAGGAGCACCTTCCGCGGGGACGACGGAGACCTGGAGGCGAGGACGGCCATGGACGCCGCGCTGTTCGACCTGGACGGCACACTGATCAACAGTGAGCACCGGAGCATGGCGATGTGGGCGATGCTGCTCGACAACCACGGGGTGGTCCACGACGAGGTCGTGCTGCGCGGGTTCATGGGCCGGCGCGGGCGCGACGTCCTGGCCGAGCGGGCCCACCTCTTCCCCGGCAGGCGGATCGACGACCTGATCAGCGAGGTCATGTCCTTCAACGACCATCCCGGCCTGCCCGCCGTCGTGCCGGTGCCCGGCGCCGCCGACCTGGTCCGCAGGGTCTCGGCGTACGGCTCGCCGATCGCGGTCGTCACCTCCGCCTCCCGGGAGTGGGCGGAGGAGCGGCTGGCGGAGGTCGGGATACGCGACCTGGTGCGGGTCCTCGTGTCGGCCCGCGACGTGGTCGTGGGCAAGCCCGCCCCGGAGGGGTTCCTGCTGGCCGCCCGCCGCCTCTCCGTCGACCCGGCGCACTGCGTCGCGTTCGAGGACTCGATCGCCGGGATTGCGGCGGCCAAGGCGGCGGGTATGAGGTGTGTGGGCATAGCGACGACCCACGCGGGCACCGAACTCACCGAGGCGGATATCGTCGTCGCCGATCTGACGGGGGTCGAATGGCCCCCGCCGGCCCATGGATGAGCCGGGCGGTCTAGACCGCCCGGCCTGATTTCGCAGGAGGAGCACGTGGCCCAGCGCCAAGTCACCGTTGAGTCCGAGGTCGGTCTGCACGCCCGCCCCGCGGCGACGTTCGTGCAGACCGCGGCGGCGGCGCCGGTGGACGTCACCGTCGCCAAGGGCGGCGGCCAGCCGGTGAACGCCAAGAGCATTCTCGCGGTGCTGTCGCTCGACGTCCGCCAGGGCGACACCGTGGTGATCGCGGCCGAGGGCGAGGGCGCCGAGGAGATCGTGGACAAACTCGCCCTCATAGCCTCGGCGCCATGACCGCGCTCTCGGGGGTGGGCGTGAGTCCGGGGG
Source organism: Streptosporangium sp. NPDC048886 (assembly GCF_055586905.1). Taxonomy (NCBI): domain Bacteria; kingdom Bacillati; phylum Actinomycetota; class Actinomycetes; order Streptosporangiales; family Streptosporangiaceae; genus Streptosporangium; species Streptosporangium sp. NPDC048886. Next base: position 248,575 of record NZ_JBVJHH010000002.1, on the reverse strand, counting down.
TCGGCCTCGGACCGGGCTACGTCATGGCGCACGAGGCTCCGGTGCCCGAGCCCGGCACCCGCCACGGGGGAGACGCCGGGGCGGAGCGGGCCAGGGCCGCACAGGCACTGGAGCGGGTCGCCGCCGACCTGGAGGAGCGGGGGGCCCGGGCGGGCGGCGAGGCCCAGGAGATCCTGGGCGCCCAGGCGCTGATGGCCCGTGACCCCGGCCTCGCCGTCGGGGTGGCCGAGCTGATCGACGCGGGCACGGGGGCGGCCCGCGCGGTCTACGAGGCGTTCGGCGCCTATCGCGAGCTGCTCGTCGCGGCGGGGGGATATCTGGGCGCGCGCGCCGCCGACCTGGACGACGTCAGGGACCGCGCCATCGCGGTGATCGAGGGTCTGCCGGTGCCCGGCCTGCCGGCCCGGGCGGCGCAGCCGTACGTCCTCATCGCCCGCGACCTGGCCCCCGCCGACACCGCGCTGCTGTCGCGGGACGTGGTGGCCGCCTTCGTCACCGAGCAGGGCGGGCCGACCAGCCACACCGCGATCCTCGCCCGCGCGATGGGGGTGCCCGCCGTCGTCGCCTGCCCGGGGGCGACCGCGATCGCGCCGGGCACGCCGGTGCTGGTGGACGGGGCCTCCGGGCTCGTACGGCCCGCGCCGACGGAGGAGGAGGTCGTCACGGCGAGGAACGCCGCCGCCGCCAGGGACGCCGTGCTCGCGGCCGCCACCGGGCCGGGGATGACCTCCGACGGGCACGCAGTCCCCCTGCTGGCCAACATCGGCGGGCCGCGCGACGTGGCGGCCGCCCTGGAGCACGGCGCGGAGGGCGTCGGCCTCTACCGGACCGAGTTCCTCTTCCTGGACCGGACGGCGGCGCCGTCGGAGCAGGAGCAGGAGGCCGCCTACCTGGAGGTGCTGAACGCCTTCCCGGGAGGCAGGGTGATCGTGCGGACGCTCGACGCGGGGGCCGACAAGCCGCTGGCCTTCCTGCCGCCGCCGGGGGCGGAGCCGAACCCGGCGCTGGGGCAGCGCGGGCTACGGCTGCTCAGGGCATACCCGGAGATACTGAACACCCAGCTCGCCGCCCTGGCCAGGGCGGCCGCCCGCTCCTCGGCCAAGCTCCAGGTGATGGCCCCGATGGTCGCCACCGCCGAGGAGACCGCCTGGTACGTGGCGACCTGCAGGGAGGCGGGACTGCCGGAGGCGGGAGTGATGATCGAGATCCCGTCGGCCGCCCTGCGCGCCTCCGACCTGGCCCAGGAAGCGGACTTCTTCTCGCTGGGCACCAACGACCTGGCCCAATACACCTTCGCCGCCGACCGGCAGGTGGGCGCGCTGACCGCGCTGCAGGACGCCTGGCAGCCCGCGCTGCTCGACCTGGTCGCCCTGGCCGTGACCGGGGCCGGCGAACGCGGCCGGCCGTGCGGGGTGTGCGGGGAGGCGGCGGGCGACCCGGTCCTCGCCTGCGTGCTGGTCGGGCTCGGCGTCACCTCGCTGTCGATGGCCGCCCCCGCGCTGCCCGCCGTACGGGCGGCGCTGTCGCGGCACACCCGGGAGCAGTGTCTCCTGGCCGCGCAGTCCGCGATGACCGCCGTCTCCGCGCAGGAGGCGCGCGCCGCCGCCCGCGCCCATCTGCCCGGACTGGCCGGACTGGCCCTGTGACGGAAGGGGCGGGATCCACGTAAGTGGTCAGGCCGGGTGTCTCCGGTCGCCGGCGCGGATAGCGTGGGTCCCATGGTTCGGTGCATTCGTACGACTGGTCTGGCAGTGATCGCCACTATGGTGGCCGGGTGCGCGGGGGCGGCGGCGACTCCGCCCGTCAGGCCCGCGGCCGGGCAGGTCGCCGACGCCACCACGGGCGCCGTCCCCCCGCCGCCGGCCACGCCCAAGCCCTCGGGGGGCTCGCAGGTCGAGGCCGTGCTCGGCCGGATGAGCGTGGAGGACAAGGTCGGGCAGCTCTTCATGCCCGTGCTGTACGGCGCGGCGGCGGACACGACGTCGGGGGAGAACCAGGCGCGGTTCGGGGTGGGCACCCCGGCCAAGGCGGTCGCCAAATACCGGCCGGGCGGGGTGATCCTGTTCCCCTGGGCCGGCAACGTCAAGAACGCCCGGCAGATCGTGGCGCTGACCAACGGGCTGCAGAAGGCGTCGCCGGAGATCCCGCTGCTGATCGGCGCCGACCAGGAGAACGGCCGGGTCTCCCGGCTCGCCCCGCTGGTCACCGACATGCCCGGGGCCTCGGTCATCGGCTCGACCGGAGATCCCTCGCTGGCCCGCAAGGCGGCCGAGGTCACCGGCACCGAGCTGCGCGCCCTCGGCATCAACCTCGACTTCGCCCCGGTCGCCGACGTCAACGTCAACCCGCGCAACCCGGTGATCGGCCCCCGGGCCTACGGCTCGGACCCGAAGAAGGTCGCGCCGATGGTCGCCGCCGCGGTGCAGGGTTTCCACGACGCCGGGATCGCCAGCACGGCCAAGCACTTCCCCGGCCACGGCGACACCAACGTCGACAGCCACACCGGGCTGCCGGTGATCCAGCACTCCCTGTCGCAGTGGAGCAAGCTGGACGCGCCCCCGTTCGCCGCCGCCATCGGCAAGAACATCGACGCGATCATGAGTGCCCACGTGGTCATGCCCAAGCTCGACCCGTCCGGCGATCCGGCCACGCTCTCCAAGCCGATCCTGACCGGGCTGCTCCGCCAGAAGCTCGGCTTCGACGGGGTCGTCTCGACCGACGCGCTGGACATGGCGGGGGTGCGCAAGAAGTACGGCGACGGGCAGGTGGCCGTGCGGGCCATCCAGGCCGGAGCCGACCTGCTGCTGATGCCGCCGGACTTCCCCAAGGCGTACCAGGCGGTGCTGACCGCGGTGAAGTCCGGGAAGATCTCCGCCGCCCGGCTCGACCAGTCCGTCCGGCGGCTGCTGAAGCTGAAGGCGGCCCGCGGCCTGCTGGACGGGGCGCCGGTCGCCGACCCGGCCCGGGCCGAGCGGGTGCTGCGCTCGGCCGAGCACCGCAAGGTCGCCCAGCTCATCCAGAGCCGGGCCCGCTGACGCGGCCGGGTCCGCCCGGCGGGGCTCCGCTACACGGGCTGGAGCCCGCCGCGCCGGGCCATCGCCAGCACGAGGGACTGCACGATGCGCATGACGAGCGCTTCGAGCAGGAGGAAGGCCGCCTTGGCGAGAACCGAGGCCAGGAATTCGGACATAACAACCTCACGGCCACTAAAAAGCTCTTAAGGGGATATTTCAGGAAGAAGTTATATGAAAATCCGCCTTGAGGTGACTGTTCAGTGAACGGTCGATGACGTCTCGCGGCCCGGCGCCCGCAACGCCATCCCGGCGGCGGTGACGGCGGCGGCGCTCCCCAGGGCGACGGCCCACCCCACGGGCCCGAGCGGGCGGCAGCCGAAGAACCCGGACAGGCCCGGGAGCGAGACGGCCAGGCCCAGAACGGCGAGCGACGCCAGCGCGGTCAGCGCGACCATGCGGTCCCGGCCGCCCAGGGCCAGGGTCTGGAACAGCTGGGCCGAGACCAGGGCGACCAGTCCGATCGTGCCCGCCCGCCGCCGCGTGCCGGTCATCCGCCCGATCGACCACGCGACCCCGGCCGCGCCCGCCGTGATGGCGGCGCGCAGGTAGATGTCCCGGGTCAGGGAGGCCGCCAGCGAGGCCTCCGGGCCCTCGGCGAGCAGCCGCTCGGGGCTGGTCGCCGCCGGGGGCCGGACGGCCACCGCCATCGCCGGCAGCATGTCGGTGAGCAGGTTGACCAGCAGGAGCTGGCGGGCGTTCAGCACGTTGCGGCCGGTGACCAGGCTGGAGCCGACCGCGAAGACGATCTCCCCGATGTTGCCGCCGAGCAGGATGCTCAGGGCGTCGCGGACCGAACTCCACATGGCCCGGCCCTCGATGATCGCGTCGACGATCGTCTCGATGCGGTCGTCGGTCACCACGACGTCGGCGGCGGCCCGCGCCGCAGGGGTGGCCCGGGACCCGAGGGCGATCCCCACGTCCGCGGCGCGGATCGCGGGGGCGTCGTTGGCGCCGTCGCCGGTCACCGCCACGACCATGCCGGAGCGGCGCAGGCACTCGACGATCCGGGCCTTGTGCGCCGGAGTGGTCCGGGCGAAGACCGTCACCTCCGGCAGCGCCTCCGTCAGGGCGTCGTCGTCAAGGCCGTCCAGCTCCGGCCCGGTCATGATCCGCGCGCCGTTCAGCACGCCGAGCTCGGCGGCGATCGCCTCGGCGGTGGTCGGGTGGTCGCCTGTGATCATGACGATCCGGACCCCCGCCCGCGTCAGGCGGTCGACGCTCTCGGCCGCCGTGGGCCGGACGGGGTCGGCCAGGCAGAGGAAGCCCAGGAAGACCAGCTCTCCGATGCGGGACTCGTCGAGGTCGCGCCGGTCCGAGGCGGGACGCTCGGCCACCGCGAGCATCCGGTACCCCTGCCGGGCGAGCCGGTCCATCTCCCTTTCCAGCCCGGCCCTGGCGGCTCCGTCGAGCGGGACGGGGCCGCCGTCGCGGAGCACGCTCACGCACCGGGTGAGGACGACCTCCGGAGCGCCCTTGACGCTCAGCAGGTGCCCTGAGCCGCCCAGCCCGAGCACGGCGTGGTAGCCGCGCCCCGGCTCGAAGGGGAGTTCGTCGACCCTCCGCCAGGTGCCCGGCCCGTCCTCGGGGGTGACGTGCAGCCGCCGGGCCCCGTCCAGCACGGCCCGGTCGGTCGGATGGGGGATGGGCCGCCCGTCCTCATGGCGCGGGCTCGCGCGCAGCGCGGCGGCCACGATCCGCTTCAGACCGGGCGGCAGCTCCTCCATCGGGCGCTCGGCGCGCCCGTCCGAGACGCACCGCAGGCTGATGTGCCCCTCGGTCAGCGTCCCCGTCTTGTCGAAGCAGAGAACGTTCACCCGGCCGAGCGCCTCGATCGTGGAGGGGACGGGCACCAGCGTGTTACGGGTCGACAGCCGCCGGGCGGCGGCCAGCTCCGCGGCCGAGGCGACGAAGGGCAGCCCCTCGGGCACGGCGGCGACGGCGAGGCCCACCGCGGGGGCGAGCGCCTCCGGCAGCGATCTGCCGCGGAGCAGGTCGGTGACGAGCAGGGCGACGCCGGAGCCGATCGCGACCGGGAGGACCTTCCGGCTCAGCGCCCGCAGCCGGAGCTGCACGCCGGTCGGCGGGCGGCTGTCCACGACGAGCCTCGCGGTCCGGGCCGATTCGGTCGCCTCGCCGGCCGCGACGACCACGGCCAGACCATGGCCGGCCGCCACGGTCGTGCCCTGGTAGACCATCGAGCTGCGGTCGGCGACGGCGGGGGCGCTGACGGGGGCCGGTGACTTGGCGACGAGCTGGGATTCGCCGGTCAGAGCCGCCTCGTCGACCTCCAGGCCGACCGCCCTGAGCACGCGGCAGTCGGCGGGTACGGTGTCGCCGGCGCGCAGCTCGACGACATCGCCCGCCACGAGGTCGTCGACGGTCGCCCCCACGCTCGTGTGGGGACGGCGGAGCCGTACGCGGACGGCGACGGTCTCGGTCAGCCGGTGCAGCGCCCGGCCGGCGGCGAACCGCTGGCCCCCGCCGATGAGCGCGTTGACGACCAGGACCGTGCCGATCAGCACCGAGTCGGAGACCGAGCCGACCACGGCCGACACGCCCGCGCCCGCCGCCAGCACCGGGGTCAGCGGATTGGCCAGCTCCTCGACCGACACCCGCAGCAGCGAATCGGGGGTCTCGAGGCCGCCCGGCCCCGGTGCGGTCCTGCGCCGCCGGGCCTCCGCCTCGGTGATCCCGCCGGGCGAGGAGCCCAGCCGGGACAGCACGTCCTTGACCGGCATGGCGTGCCACGGAGTGCGGTCGGCGCGGACCGGGGACGCCCCCCGCCCGGCGCTGCGGCCCGCCCACTCACCCACGGCGATCGCGGCCAGCGCCGTGCAGTCGTTGGCGAGCTGAGCCCTGCGCACCGCCGCCTCCCGCGCCTCGGCGGCCGTCAGCGTGGCCCCGACGGCCGCCCCCGCCACGCTGAGCCACACGCACTGCTCGCTCGTCCTCCTGGCCGGTGCCAGGCAGCTCAGGAGCAGGTGGACCCCGTCGAGCTCGCCGATCACGTCCGCGTCCCACGGCACGCGGCCCGACCGGCTCAGCACACCGATGCCCAGGTCGGCCTGGGCCAGCGCCGCCGCGGAGCGCCTCGACACCACGGCGACCCCGTGACCGGCCGCCTGGAGCGCGCGGACCGACGCGGCCAGCCGGGGACCGCCCGGCACGACCTCCTCGACGGCGAGCCGGCTGCCGAGCCCCCGGCCGCCTCCCGCCAGCAGCACGGTGCACCCGCTCCCGGCCGCGGCGACGACGGCGTCCGCCAGTGGATCGACCTCCGGTGCCAGTCCGGCCACCGCGACCAGGGCGCCTTCCCGCCGCACGCCGACGGCCCGGAGCGCGCGGGCCTGCCAATGCGGGACGTCCGCCGCCGGGACGAGCCCGGCCAGGTCCGCCAGCGGCTCGGCCGTCCAGGTGTCGCGTTCCCGCCGCGCGCCCGGATCGGTGAAGTCGATGAGGGTGTAGAGCCGTGCGTGCAGTTCGTCGGAGTCCACGCCGTCGACGAGGGGCACGACGCGGTCGATCGCCCAGGCGCCCGTGTCGAGCAGGGCGGCGTCGAGGACGACGGTGTCTATGCCGTCCATGCGGCGCAGGGCCTCGCTGTCGAGGACGACCATGCCGCGCCCGGCCAGCGCGCGCCCGACCGCGCAGGCGAAGGACTCCCGGCCCGCTCTGGCCGCCTTGGGCGTCGTCGAGACCATCATGGCGAGTCCCCGCCGTCGACTGTCGCTGATGAGGCGCGTCAGCCCCGAGGCGCCCAGCGCCACCGGCGCCACGGCGCGCTCGAACCGTGCCACGGGGCTGTGCGCCATGGGAGCCGGGCGTGGCCGCCGCGCCGCGCGGGTGTGCCGGTAGGTCCCTTCCCGGGAGGCCAGCTTCTGCCCGTGCAGCTCCCACGCCTGCTGCGTGCCACGCGCCTCCAGGTAGCGGCCGGCGGAGGAGACCGAGTGGATCAGCAGCCCCAGCGGGCGCAGCGCGAGCGTGTTGGTGACGATGTTCGCCGCCGTGAACAGGGCGCCGGTGGCCGGTCGGCCGAGGCGGCGCTCCAGCCCGGCGCGGACCGCGGGGGTGGATTCGGCCAGGTGCAGCAGGGTGGGCACGGCGGGCAGCAGCGGCGGCAGGCGGGCCGCGCGCCCGGCGAACGCCAGCCCGGTGCCGATCAGGCTCGCGCCGAGCCTGATGCCGGCGCGGGTGTGCTGCTCCACCACGCTGGACAGCGACGACACCCGGTCCTGCTCCTCGTCCCGGCCGGTGTCCTCCTCGGTGCCGAGGGCGCCGAGGGTGTCGAGCTCCTCGACGATCGACGTCAGCTCCTCCAGGTCGACCAGGCCCTCGTCGCATCCCCCGAAGACGGCGCCGAGCGCGCCGTTGACCTCCGCCCGCTCCACCCCCTCCAGTGCGAGCAGCAGCCCTTCGAGCCGCCGTGCCGCCTGTGCGGTGCCCGGGCCGCCGATCACGCGCAGGTCGAGGTGGAACCCGCCGGGACAGGTCCGCCTGCCGCGCGGGCGCGGCAGGGTGTCCCGTACCGCGCCGGGCAGGACGCTCCACAGTGCCTCGGTGGGAAGCGTCAGCACACGCGACAGGAACATCCGGCTCTCCAGCAGGGAAACTCAGGCCGTCAGGCCGCGACGGGGCGACGGCCAGGCCGGCCGCCTCACCGGGCCGTCATCACTTGGACGCGCTCGCGTGGCCTGAGGAGGCCGCGGTCCGGGCAGCGGACGCCCGGGGCGTGGATGCCCGAGCAGTGGATGCCCGAGCAGTGGATGTCCGGGCAGCGGATGTTCGGGGCGTGGATGCCCGGGTGGTGGATGCCCGGGGAGCGGGCGTCCGGGGAGCGGACCCGCCCTCCCTGCGGGCGCGTTGGGCGATCAGCGTTCCGACGCCGATCGCGGCCGCCACCGGCCATTCGACCACTCCCACCACCGCCAGCGCGCCGAGCCCGCCGTAGTAGGCCATCCGCTCCGGAGGCGGGAGGAACGACCTGGCGACGTCGATGGCCTGGCCGGCCTCCTGCCGGCTGACGCGCGGCAGGTGGAGCTGGGGCAGATGGAGTTGGGGCAGGTGGAGCTGGGGAGGCCGGAACTGCACGGTCATCATCGGCAGGTTCAGCGTGAACTGTTGTCCGTCGTGCCCGTGCTCCGCCTGCCTGCGCCCGGCGGTCCGGTGCCCGGTGGATTTCTCCGCGGACGTGCGCCCCGCCGTCCTGCGCCCGGCGGCCGTGGCGCTCCTGCGCCCGGCCGCGGTGGTCTTCCCGGCCGCGGTGGTCTTACGCCCGGCGGCCGCGGTGGTCCTGCGCCCGGTGGCCGTGGCGGACGGCGCCGACGTGCGGGCACGCGTTCCGCGAGCCGTCTGGCCTACGGTCATCGCCCCTCCTCAGAAGGAGTCGAGGGATCGGTCCGGGTGGCGCCCGCGGGCGGCCGATGGCGCCTCTCACCTGCGGCCATCTGGCCCTGGGGCCACTCTTCTCCTAGCCTTCCTCGAACCGCGGGCCTGAAACGCCGTCCAGCCATCGAATCGGACATTCGGCGGGAAACCTCCGGGATGGTCGCCCGCCCGGGGCCTCACAGGAGGTAGGGCTTGAGCTCCCTGCGGGCGACGGCGCGGATGTGGACCTCGTCGGGGCCGTCGAAGATGCGCATGGCGCGGGCCTGGGCGTACATCATGGCGAGCGGCACGTCGTCGCAGACGCCCAGGCCGCCGTGGACCTGGATGGCGCGGTCGATGACCTCGCAGGCCATCCTGGGGGCGACGACCTTGATGGCGGAGATCTCGGCGGCGGCGGCCCTGGCGCCGACGGTGTCGATCAGCCAGGCGGCCCTCAGGGTGAGCAGCCGGGCCTGGTCGACGGCCAGCCGGGACTCGGCGATCTGCTGCTGGACGACGCCCTGCTGGGCGAGGGTCTGGCCGAAGGCCACGCGGTTGGCGGCGCGGGAGCACATCAGCTCCAGGGCGCGCTCGGCCATGCCGATCGCCCGCATGCAGTGGTGGATGCGGCCCGGTCCCAGGCGCGCCTGGGCGATGCGGAAACCGTCGCCCTCCTCCGCGATGAGGTTGGAGGCGGGCACCCGGACGTCGGTGAAGGTGATCTCGGAATGGCCGTGCTGCTCCTGGTAGCCGAAGAGCGGCAGATGGCGCACGATCTCCACCCCGGGGGTGTCCATCGGGACCAGGATCATCGACTGCTGGCGGTGCGTGGGGGCGTCCGGGTCGGTCTTGCCCATCACGATCATGATCTCGCAGCGCGGGTCGGCCGCGCCGGTGATGAACCACTTGCGGCCGTTGATCACGTATTCGGAGCCGTCGCGGGTGATGGAGGTGGAGATGTTGGTGGCGTCGCTGGAGGCCACCGCGGGCTCGGTCATCGCGAACGCCGAGCGGATCTCCCCGGCGAGGAGGGGCTTGAGCCAGCGGTCCCGCTGTCCGGGCGAGCCGAACATGTGCAGGACCTCCATGTTCCCGGTGTCGGGGGCGGCGCAGTTCAGCGCCTCGGGGGCGAGGTCGATGGAGCGGCCGGTGACCTCGGCCAGGCTGGCGTAGTCGAGCACCGACATGCCGGACTCGTCGGGCAGGAACAGGTTCCACAGGCCGCGCGAGCGGGCCTCGGCCTTGAGGCCCTCGACGACCGGGGGCAGGTCGTGGTTGCCGTGGCCCTTCGCGAGCCGCCACTCGTGATAGACCGGCTCCGCCGGATACACATGAGACACCATGAAATCGGTCAGGTTGGCGAGGTATTCCTCCGCCTTCGTGCTGAGCGCGAAGTCCATGGCGGTCAGTTTCGCACCACCCCTTTCCGGCTCACTCACCGGCCATGCCTAATCTGGAGCCGGTTCTAGACGAGGAGGCGGGATGCTCAAGGGTGTGCTGATCGACTGGGGAGGCGTGCTCACCGTGGGGATGTCCGAGGCGATCGCCGACTGGATCGCCGCCGACCGGATCGACGCCGCCCACTACCGCGAGGTGATGCGGGAGCTGATCCTGCACGCCTACGAGGGCTCCGAGAGCGGAGAGAACACGATCCACGCCCTGGAGCGGGGTGAGATCTCCGGCCTGGACTTCGAGCGGGACCTGGCTGCCAGGCTGATCACGACGGACGGCGTGCCGCCGGTCGCGGAGGGGCTGCTGGCCAGGATGTTCGCCGGGTTCCAGCGGGTCGACGCGATGTACGTGATGCTCCGCGAGGCACGCGCCGCCGGGCTGCGGACCTGCCTGCTGTCCAACTCCTGGGCCAACGAGTATCCCCGCGACGGCTGGGACGAGGTCTTCGACGCGGTCGTCATCTCGGGGGAGATCGGCATGCGCAAGCCGGAGCCGAGGATCTTCGAGCACGCGCTCGGCCGGGTCGGCCTGGCGGGGCACGAATGCGTGTTCGTCGACGACATCGAGGCCAACATCACGGCCGCCCGCGCCCTCGGCATCGTGGGCGTGCACCACCGGGAGCCCGAGCTGACCATCGCCGAGCTGGAGCGGCTCTTCGGCGTGCCGCTGCGTTGAGGCCCGCCGTCCGGCTCGCCGCCCCCTTCCGGACCCCGGATCTCGCGGCCGGGTCGCCGGGGCTGGCACACTCGATGGGTGATCGGCGCCGGACCGGCGCCGGTGTCGGAGCAGAAGATCGAGGCATGGATGCGCGTCTACCTGCCGGGCACGCTCCCCGCGCTGGCCCGTGTGGTCACCCTGGGGGAGTTCGGCCCGGCCCCGCTGACCGGCTACGCGGTCACCCCCGCGTTGGTCGAGTGGTACGTCTCGGGTGACACCGAGGAGCTGGAGTACGTCGCCCTGACCGAGGCGGCCAGGGCGTCCCTGCGGATGCTGGCCGCCGACCGCGCGGACGGGGTGGAGGTGGCCGCGCGCCGGGTGGTGATCGCCGCCGAGGTGCCGGACGACGTCGTGAGCGTGGGCGCCGGGCTGGAGGAGCGCGCCCGGGTGCGGCTGTCGGCGCCGGTCCCGCTGTCGAAGATCGCCGCGGTCCACGTGGACGACCCGACCGCGGCCGAGGACGTGGAGGCCGCCGTCGCCGCGCTGCCCGCGGCCGACCGCGGTGACGACGACGCCAGGTTCACCGTGGACGGCGCCGAGGCCCACGAGCTGATGTGGTACGCCACACAGGAGATCCCCGACCTGCTCGACTGAGCGCGCGACGACGCGGGAGCCGGCCCTTAGGTTTACCGCCATTACCGAAAAATGAATAATTTCCCACCTTTTCGTGACCATCGTGGCTAAGATCGCTCCGGTCCAGCCAGCCTCATGACGAGAAGGAGCGGATGTCAGTGAAGATCCGAGTAGTCACGGCCACGGTCGCCGCGGCCGGGTTGGCCCTGTTCGCGGCGTCCCCGGCCGACGCGCACACCTACGACCACAAGGACCCCTACCGCGAGGGCTGCGCCGCCTCGGCGAAGGTGGTGCGGACGGCCGCCGTCAAGACTCCGGCCAGGGAGACGGTCGGGACGGTCAAGCTCATGTGGTCGAGGTCCTGCAAGACCAACTGGACCGAGGTCTCGACCTCCAGCTCCGCCTCGGGCACGATCAGCGTCTACACCGACCGCGGCTCGGACACCTTCAGGTTCAAGGCGGGCAACGGCGGCCGTCACTGGGGCGACATGATGTACGCCCCCCGCATCTGCGCGTGGGGCTCGGTCCACGTGCGCTGGAACGGGGGCCGTGGCGGCCAGAACGGGCAGGGCACCACCGGCAAGGCCTGCGGTTGAGCGCCCCCGTGGCGCGGTGAGCGTGGACCCCGCGGCGGGCCGGGCACCCCGGCCCGCCGCGGGGTCCACGCCTCGCGGGGGCCGCCCGTGCGGTGCGGGGCGGCGAAATGTCCGACCGACTGGCTAGGCTTGAGCCGATATGACGAAGCATATTGTCTGGGACTGGAACGGCACTCTCTTCCACGACGTCGACGCCGTCGTCGGGGCGACGAACGCGGTGTTCGAGCCCTACGGGCTGGGCTCCTACGACGTCGACCGCTTCCGTGCGGTCTACACCCGACCGATCTGGACGGCCTACGAGCGCATGCTCGGCCGTGCGCTCCTCGACGGCGAGTGGGAGCGGCTCGATCTCGGCTTCCACGAGAACTACCACCGGCTGATGCTGGAGTGCGGTCTGGCGGCGGACGCGGCCTCCACCCTGGCGAGCTGGGAGCGGGAGGGCGGCAGGCAGTCGCTGCTGTCGATGTGGGCGCACGAGCGGCTGGGGCCCAAGGTCGCCGAGTTCGGCATCGACCGGCACTTCACCCGGATCGACGGGCTGCGCAGCGCGTCCGGCGGGCACAAGGCCGACTCGATGGTGGCCCATCTCGCGGCGCTCGGGGTCGACCCCGCCGACGTGCTCGTGATCGGCGACAGCGTGGACGACGCGCACGCCGCCCGGCACGTCGGGGCGCGGGCCGTCCTCTACACCGGCGGCATGACCAGCCGGGCGGATTTGAAGGCGCTGGGCGTCCCGGTCGTGGACACCCTCGCCGACGCCGTCGGCTACGCCTGAACCCGCCCCGATCCACCGCCCCTCCGGCACTGCCCGCCCGGGACCGCCGCCCGTCCGGGACCGCGGTCCATCCGTGACCCTCGCCCGGGACCGCGGTCCGGGACCGTCCCCCCGTGACCGGACGGTCTGGGCATCGATGGCGGACGGGGACGGCGATGGCCGTACTCTGGGCATCCGCACCCATTCCGGGAGGCCCACGATTAGCCGCCTCGTCCTGTGGAACGTCGATCTCACGCTGGTCGACGTGTCCATCGTCACCCGCGACGCCTACGCGGAGGCCTTCCGGCAGGTCACCGGACGGCCCCTGGTCAAGCTGACCCAGCACAACGGGCGTCCTGACTCCGAGATCGTCTTCGAGATGCTCGCCCTCAACGGGGTCGTGGCCGACGACGGCCACCTCCCGAAGTTCCTCGACGCGCTGGCCGAGACCTTCGGAGCCAGGCGCAAGCGCCTGGCCAAGGACGGCCGGATGATGCCCGGGGCGGCCGACGCGCTGAAGGCGGTGGCCAGGCTCGACGGCGTGGTCCAGTCGGTGCTCACCGGCACGATCAAGAGCAACGCGGTGCACAAGCTGACCGCCTTCGGCCTGGACCGGCACGTGGACTTCGAGGTCGGCGGCTACGGCGAGGAGGTCTACCCCAAGGCCACCCTGCTCCAGGTCGCGCAGGGCCGGGCCAGGCAGAAGCACGGCGGGACCTTCGACGGCGGTAACACCGTGATGATCGGTGATTCGGCCAGAGACGTCCAGGCGGCCAAGATCGCCGGGGCGTCCATGATCGCGGTCGCCACCGGCCGCTCCCTCCCGGCCGAGCTTCACGAGGCGGGGGCCGACGTGGTCCTGCCCGACCTGTCCAACCCCTCCGAGGTCGTCGCCGCGGTGGCCGGGCTCACCTCGCCGGCCCGCAGGGCCGGCTAGCGGCGGCTCATCCCGTACGGCGGGCGGCGATCTCGCGGATGACCGAGGCCAGCAGGTCGATGTCGGCCTCGGTGGTGCGCCAGTTGAGGATGGCCGGCCGCAGGGCGGTCATCCCCCGGTAGGTGGTGGTCCCGGCGTAGACCCGGCCGTCGGCGAGCAGTTCCTGGCCGATCCACGCGTTCAGCGCGTTCAGCTCCTCCTCGGGGACGCCCGGCGGGCGGTAGCGGAAGCAGACCACGCACAGCCGTACCGGGGCGAGCAGCTCCAGGTCGGCGGCCTCCTCGACGATCCCGCCCAGCCGCAGGGCGAGCCCGTGGTGGCGCTCGACCATCTCCCGGTGGCCCTGCCTGCCGTAGGCCCGCAGGGTCGCCCAGATGGGCAGCGCCCGCGCGCGGCGGGAGGACTCCGGGCCCAGGAAGTTGTAGTTGACGTGCTGGTCGTCGCCGCCGGGGAGGTACGCCGCGCCCCACGGGCCGAAGGTCCGGCCCATGAGCTCCGGGTCGCGGACGAACGCGAACCCGCTCTCATAGGGGACGTTGAGCCACTTGTGCCCGTCGGCGGTCACCGAGTGCGCCCGCTCCACCCCCTTGACCAGGTGCGACAGGCGGGGCGAGGCCGCGGCGAACAGTCCGAATGCGCCGTCCACGTGCAGCCAGGCGCCGTACCGTCCGGCCAGGTCCGCCAGGTCGTCGATGGGGTCGAAGTCACCGGTGTTCACCTCGCCCGCGTTCCCGACGATCACCGCCGGGCCGTCGATCCGCTTGAGCTCCCGCTCCATGGCCGCCAGGTCGACCCGGCCGGCCCGGTCCCGGGCGAGGATCCGGGCGCCGTCCCGGCCGCAGCCGAGCGTCAGCAGCGCCTTACGGCTGCTGGGGTGGAGGTAGCCGCCGGCCAGCACGGGCATCCGCGGCAGTCCGGCCAGCCCGTCGGCCGCCACGTCGGCGCCGTGCCGCTCGCCCCACCACTGGCGGGCGCACGCCAGCCCGGTGAGGTTGGCGAAGGTCGCGCTCGGGGTCAGCACGCCGCCGTAGGACCGCGGCAGCCCGAACAGGTCCTTCAGCCATCGCAGCACGACGGTCTCCGCCCGGGCGGCGAACGGCGAGGTCAGCCAGAGGCCCCCGGCCTGGTCCAGCAGCGAGGTCACCCAGTCGCCCGCCTGGGCCGCCGGGGTCGACCCCCCGACGACGAAGTGGAAGAAACGCGGTCCGGAGGAGTGCGTCGCCGCCGCGGTGCCGACCCGCAGCAGCTGCCCGACGCTGTCGAGAGTGCCCTCGCCACGCTCGGAGAGCGGGCCGTCGAGCAGGTCGAGCAGCCCGTCGGCCCCGTGATCGTGGACGGGGCGGTCGTCGAGCGTGTCAAGGTAGGGCCGGACGGCGCCGGCCACCAGCTCCAGGGCCGCCGCGGCCTGGTCGCGCTCGTGCAAAGGATCACTCATCCTTCAGGGAAGCACGCCCGGACACGGTCCGCCAAGCCCCTTTTCGATCTTCGACGGCCGGGGCTAGGCGAGCCCGGCGAGGAACCGGGCCGCGACGGGGGCGGCCACCGTGGAGCCCGCGCCGCCGCCCTCCACGATCACCGAGAACGCCAGGTCGCCCCGGTAGCCGATGAACCAGGCGTGCGAGGGGGGCTCCTTGCCGGAGCCGAACTCGGCGGTCCCGGTCTTGCCCGCCGTGCCCGGGGGGAAGGAGACCGCGCTGGCCGTGCCCTCCACCACCACCGCGGGCATCAGCGTGCGCAGCGCCCGCACCACGGCCGGCTCCAGTTTCCTCGGCTGGGCCGCCGGAAGCAGGCCGGCGTCGACCAGCCGGGGCGGGCGCCAGGCGCCGTCGGCGATCGCCGCGGCGACGGTGGCCATGTTCAGCGGACTTGTCAGGACGCGGCCCTGCCCGATCGAGGCCGACGCGAGGTCGGTGTCGTCCTTGGGGTCGGGGAACTGCGCCCGTACGGCGGGCACGCCGGGCTCCACCGGACCCCCGAAGCCGAAGCTCGCGGCCACCGAGGCCAGCCGATCCCCGCCCAGCCGGTCCACGCTGAGCCGCCCGAACGTGGTGTTGCACGAGTGGGCGAACGCCTCGCGCAGGGCGATCGTGCCGTAGTCCTTGAACCCGGCGTTGTGGAACGGGAAGCCGCCGATGTTCTGCTCGGCGGGGCAGGGCACCCGCTCGCCCGCGGTCATGCCGTCGGCGACCAGGGCCGAGGCCGTGACCACCTTGAAGGTCGAGCCGGGAGGGTAGTGGCCGAGCAGCGCCCGGTTGAACCCGCCGGGCTTGTTGGCCACGGCCAGGATCTCCCCGGTCGAGGGCCGCAGCGCGACCAGGGAGGCGGGCTTGGTCACCTTCTCCAAGGCCGCCGCGGCGGCCCGGTGGACGCGCAGGTCGATCGTGGTCCGCAGCTCCTTGCCCGCCACGGCCTCGGCGGTGGCCAGTGTGGCGACCCGCTCCGTCCCCCGGACCAGGTCCACCCGCGCCGAGGCGGCGCCGGTGAGGCGGGCGGCGTACTTCTCCTTGAGCCCCTCGACGAGCTGCTGCACCGAGCCCGGTGTGCCCGCGGTGTCGATACGGGTCCCGTCGGCGGCCCGGACCGGCGCCTGCTCGGCCTTGACCAGCACGGTCCTCATCCGCAGGCCGGCCTTGAGCCGGGGGTGGAGCGCCGCCGGGCTCCACTTCACCCGCCAGGCCCGCTCGTGCTCGACCAGGGTCAGCGAGCCGTCGTAGGACCAGTCCACCGGCCCGTCCAGCGTCGCGTGGAAGGTGACCTTGGAGCCGGTGCCCCCGGTGACCGCGAAAGCGGCCTTGGACAGCTTCAGGTCGGTGCGGAAACGCCGGTACCACCGGTCGAAGTCACCCGGCGGATCGACCGTGAGCGCCCGCATGGCCGGGTAGTCCTGCCCGGCCCAGGCGGTCAGGAACTCCTGGGCCGTCTCCTCGGCCGACCCCTGGGTACGCAGCGCCCAGGCGCCCGCGCCGATCACGGTGACCGGCACCAGCACGGCCGCCGCCAGGTGTTTCAGGTTCATGGATCGTCCCCCTTGTCTTCGCGGACCGAGGAGACCAGAGGGATGTCATATATGTCCAATATTGGTATGCAGGTGATATCAATATGAAAATAGATATAATCGCTGTTCATGGACCTCGTGCGGCATCTGCGTTACTTCACGGTCGTCGCCGAAGAGCTGCACTTCGGCAACGCGGCCGTCCGGCTGGGCATGGCCCAGCCGCCGCTGAGCCAGCGCATCCGGCGGCTGGAGGAGGAGCTCGGCGTGCGGCTGTTCGACCGCTCCAGCCGCCAGGTCCGGCTGACCGAGCCGGGGCGGCTGCTGCTGGCCGAGGCCCGCGAGATCGTCGCGCGGGTGGACCGGCTGCGGGACCTGGCCGGGCGGGGGGAGGGCGCGGCGCTGCGCGTGGGCGTCCCGCCCGACCTGGGATCCTCGGTGATCGCGGCGCTGATCGCCGGGTTCCGCGAGCGCGTGCCCGAGGTACGGCTCGCCCCGGCTGAGATGTGGAGCGCCGACCAGGTCATCGCGCTCACCGACGGCACCCTGGACGTCGGCCTGCTCCGCCATCCGGTGGCCGCCCCCGGGCTGAGCTTCGGCCCGGTGCTCGTCCAGCGTCCCGGCGTGGTGCTGGCCGAGGCCGACCCGCTCGCGGAGCTGTCGTCGGTGCACCTGGCCGATCTGGCCGGCCGGCAGCTCGTGCTCTTCCCTCGGGAGCCCGGCCTGCACGAGGAGACGCTCGCCGAGTGCCGCCACCACGGATACGTCCCGGAGGAGGTGCACGAGGCGCAGACCCTCGGGCTGGTCCTGGCCGGCACGGCCGTCGCCTTCGGGCCCCGCGTGGAGCTGCCCGGACTGCGGTGGAGGCCGCTGCTGGGCAGCCCGCTGGCCTGGCGGGTGTCCACGGCCTGGCGGGGGCAGGCCGCGGACGCTGCCGTAGCCTTCGGGGCGGTGGCCGTACGAGTGCTGAAGGAGAAAGCCGGGATGACGGACGACGGTGCGGCGCCGGCGCGGCGGGTCCGTGCCAGGCCCTCCTCTGGATTCCTCGCATGAGCGACCTCGGCGCGCTGTTCCGCGCGGCCGGGGTGACCGGATACCTGCACGCGGTGGACGTCGACACCGGGGCCGAGGTCACCCACGGTGCCGACGAGCCGGTGGTGCTGGCCTCGGTGTTCAAGGTGGCGCTGCTGGTGGAGTTCTTCCGGCAGGCCGACGCCGGACGGCTGGAGCCGTCCGAACGGGTGACGGTCATGGCGGACGGCCACACCCCCGGGCCCACCGGAGTGTCGGTCATGGCCGACGACGTGACGATGTCCCTGCGCGACCTGGCCTACCTGATGATGGCGGTGAGCGACAACACCGCCGCCGACACCCTGGTCCGCAGGGTCGGCCTGCCGGCGGTCAACGCCATGCTCGCCGCCGCGGGCCTGGCCGGGACATGGGTCGAGCACGACTGCCGCGGCCTGTTCGCCAGCATCGTCGAGGACGCCGGGCAGGAGGAGATGCCCACCGACCCCGCGGTGATCGCCCGGCTCCGGGCGCTCGACCCCGCGCGCACCAGCCGGAGCACCCCGCGCGACATGACCCGGCTGCTCAGCATGATCTGGCGCGACGAGGCGGCCTCGGCCGAGTCGTGCGCCTCGATGCGCGGACTGCTCGGCCTGCAGGTCTGGCCGCACCGGCTGGCCGCCGGCTTCCCCTACGACGACGTCGCGGTCAGCGGCAAGACCGGCACGCTGCCCACGATCCGCAACGAGGTCGGCGTGGTGGAGTATCCCGACGGCGGGTGCTACGCGGTCGCGGTCTTCACCCGCTCCTACGGCACGGCGCAGAACCAGCCCCGCGCCGACGCGGTGATCGGCACCGCGGCGCGGGCCGCCGTGGAGCGGTTACGTGGCTGACCCACACCGTACGCCCCGAGGGTGTGTGGTCCCGGGGGATGACATTCCGGCGAGCCGCCGAGAGGATGGGGCCATGGTTGAGGAAGGTGCGCTGCTCTGGGAACCCACCCCGGAGGTCGTGAGAGAAGCCAGGATCACCCGCTACATGGAGTGGCTCGGCCGCCCCGGTGACTACGAGTCCCTGTGGCAGTGGTCGGTGGACGCCCCGGCCGAGTTCTGGACGTCGGTCTGGGACTACTTCGATGTCGTGGGTGAGCGTGGTGACGGGCCCGTCATATCCGGGACGATGCCCGGCGCCGAATGGTTCACCGGATCGACGCTGAACTACGCGGCCAACGCGCTGCGCCGGGCCGCCTCCGAGCCCGACCGGCCCGCGGTGGTCTTCCGCGACGAGCGGGGCGGCCGGCGGACGCTCACCCTGGGCGAGCTGGCCGAGGAGGTCGCACGGGTCCGCACGGGCCTGGCCGGGCTGGGCGTCGGCCGGGGGGACCGGGTCGCCGCGTACGCGCCGAACGTGCCCGAGACGCTGGTCGCGTTCCTCGCCACCGCCTCGCTGGGCGCGATCTGGTCGTCGTGCTCCCCGGACTTCGGCGCGCCCAGCGTGATCGACCGCTTCACCCAGATCGAGCCGAAGGTGCTCATCGCGGTCGACGGCTACGACTACAACGGCAGGCGGTTCGACCGGGCCGGAGTCGTCCAGGACATCGCGGCCAAGCTGCCGACCCTCGTCGCGCGGGTGCGGATGACGACGCCGGACGGAGCCGGCGCGCCGGACGGGGGACAGCTCCCGGACGAGGCCGGCACCCCCGTCCTGAGCTGGGCGGAGCTGCGGCAGACGGCCGGGCCGCAGGAGTTCGAGCCGGTGCCCTTCGGCCACCCGCTCTGGATCGTCTACTCCTCCGGCACCACCGGGCTGCCCAAGCCGATCGTGCACGGGCACGGCGGCGTGGTGCTGGAGCACCTCAAGGCGCTCGCCTTCCACCAGGACCTGGGCGAGGACGACGTCTTCTTCTGGTACACCACGACCGGCTGGATGATGTGGAACTACCTCATCGGCGGCCTGCTGGTCGGCTCGGCGGTGGTCCTCTACGACGGGTCGGCCACCCATCCGGGGACCGACGCGCTGTGGCGGCTGGCCGCCGAGGAGGGGGTCACCTACTTCGGCACCGGCGCGCCCTACCTGATCGCGTCCATGAAGGCGGACCTGCGACCCTCCGGGCTCACGGCGCTGCGCGGCCTCGGCTCCACCGGCTCGCCGCTGCCGCCCGAGGGATTCGCCTGGGTGCACGAGGCGCTGCCGGAGATCCAGCTCGGCTCCTTCTCCGGCGGCACCGACGTCTGCACCGGCTTCGTCGGCGCGGCCCCGCTGCTGCCGGTCCGCGCGGGCGTCATCCCCTGCCGCTGCCTGGGGGCCAGGGTCGAGTCCTTCGACCCGTCGGGCACGCCGGTGGTCGGCGAGGTCGGCGAGCTGGTGCTGACCGCGCCGATGCCGTCGATGCCGGTCATGTTCTGGAACGACCCCGACGGGACGAGATACCGGGAGAGCTACTTCGCCGACTACCCCGGCGTCTGGCGGCACGGCGACTGGATCAAGATCCTTCCCGACGGCGGCTGCGTGATCTACGGCCGCTCCGATTCCACCCTCAACCGGGGCGGCGTCCGGATGGGCACCAGCGAGTTCTACCGCGTGGTGGAGCGCTTCGACGAGATCGCCGACAGCCTGGTGATCGACACCGGGCAGCTCGGCCAGGAGGGTCGCCTGCTGCTCTACGTCACCATGGCCGAGGGGGCGGCCCTGTCCGACGAGCTGGTCGCGCGGCTGCGCGGGGCCCTGCGGGAGGCGCTGTCCCCCCGGCACGTGCCGAACGAGATCATCGAGGTCCCCGGGATCCCGCGCACCCTCAGCGGCAAGAAGCTGGAGGTGCCCGTCCGCAAGATCCTCCTCGGCGTCCCTCCGGAGAAGGCCGCCAACCTCGACGCCATGGCCAACCCCGAGGTCCTGCCGCACTTCGCCCCTCTGGAGGAGTGAGACGGGCCGCCGGCGGGGTTCAGCCGGCCGGGTCCTCGCCGGCGCCGAACAGCGGCAGGCAGGGGCCGAGACCGTGGATCTCGAACCCCGCCGGGGTGCTCCAGTCGTCGCGGGACAGGCGCAGGCGGCGGGTCTCGACGGCCTTGCCCAGGCGGTTGTGCATCTGGATGCCGTCGTCGCGGTAGCCGAGCTTGCGCGAGACCGCGTAGGAGGCGTGGTTGTCGGCGAACGCCGCCGAGGTCGCCTGCGAGGCGCCCAGGCCGTCGAAGGCCAGGTGGAGCACCGCGGCGCGCATCTCGGTGCCGATGCCCCGTCCCTGGAAGCGCCGCCCGAGCCAGGAGCCGGTGGCGACCTCGCGGGTCACCGCGTAGTCGGTGCCTGACACCTCCTGCATGCCGACCACCTGGCCTCCGTCGACGACGACGAACAGGCAGCTCCACTTCTCCGGGGACCAGCCGGCCCACTGGCCGAAATGGAACTGGACGGTGCTGCGCGCCCGCTCGGCCGGCGCGGCGTCGCTCCAGGGGAAGGTGAACGGCATGAAGCCCGGCCCGTGAACGCCCTCGGCGGCACGGTCGGCGAGCTCGTCCAGGTCGTCGAGGGACGGGATCCGGAGTTCCAGCCGGGGAGTGGTCACCCGGAGCCGGAAAAGGGGCCAGTTGCGCATGCCCCGATCCTGCCGACCCGGCCACCGGGGAATCCACTCGTTTACGGCCGTCACGCCCCCGGCCGCAGGGGTCCCCTCCGAGGGACGCCTCCCCAGTCGGTGTCTCCTCGGTGGGGGCTGCCGCCGGGTCACGCCCCCGGCCGCCGGGCCTTTCTCCGCCGGGTCACGCCTCCCGGCCGAAAGGGATCCCTCCGAGGGACGCCTCCCGGCCGGCGGGGTGTTCACGGCAGCCGGGGCGGCTCCCGGATCACCCCGGGGGACAATCCTCCCGGGTGGGTGGGACACGGGCTCAGGCGGTCCGGGACGGGGCTCCGGTCCGGTGGACAGGTGATGAAAAATCCTGATTCGTTCCGCCGGATCGTCGCCGGGATCGCGCTGCTCGCCTGGCCGGTGCTGGAGTTCCTGGCCTTCCTGACCTCGCCCCCGGCCGCCGACCACGATCCCGCCGTCTTCCGCGAGCACCCGGCCCTCGTCCAGGTCAGCGGCCTGCTCTACCTCTGGGCGGCGCTCAGCCTCATCCCGGTGGTGCTCGGCCTGGCCCACCTGCTGCGCGGGAGGGCCCCGGGGACCGGCAACGTCGGCGCCGTGTTCGGCCTGCTCGGCGCCGGTCACGCGCTGACGCTCTTCACCACCGACTTCTACGACCTGGCCCTCGCCCAGGCCCTGCCCGACGCGCAGGCGGAGGCGGTCACCGCGCGGGCCGGCGAGCTGCCGGGGTTCCTGTTCGGCATGCTGCTGCCGGGGTTCCTGGTCCACGTGGGGCTGCTGACCCTGCTCACCGGGCTCGTGGTGGCCCGGATCGCCCCCTGGTGGGTGCCGTTGGCCGCCCTCGCCGGGACGCTGGTGCCGTTCGTGACGGCCGACCGCCCGCCCGCCGTGCAGTCCGCGGGCGCGCTGCTCCACCTGGCCGCCTACGGCTGGGTCGCGCTGCGCGTGCTGCGGATGCCGGACGCCGACTGGCGTGCGGGCCTCACAGCCCCGCCTCCCTCGCCCGCATGATCGCATGGGCCCGGTCGGCCACCTGGAGCTTGGCGAAGACCGCCGACACGTGGTTGCGCACGGTCTTCTGGCTCAACCCGAGCCTGGCCGCGATCTGCGGGTTGGTCAGGTGCTCGGCGACCAGGCCGAGGATCTCCCGTTCCCGCCGGGTCAGCTCGGGCAGCGCCGGCTCGCTCCGCTCCCGTTCGGTGAAGTAGCCCGTCAGCCGGGCGGCGATCGCCGGGCCGAAGATGGCCTCCCCCTCGGCCACCGCCTGCACCGACCGGACCAGCTCCGCCTTGCGCGCCCCCTTGAGGACGTAGCCGCGGGCCCCGGCCCGCATGGCGGCGAACACCGAGTCGTCGTCGTCCGACATGCTGAGCACGATCACCCGGATGTGCGGGTGGTCGCGGACGATCCGCTCGGTCGCCGTGATCCCGCCCATGCCGGGCATCGTCAGGTCCATCAGGACCACGTCCGGCTGCGCCCGCCCGACCAGGGCCAGCGCCTGCTCCCCGCTGGCGGCCTCGTCGGCGACCTCGATCCCCTCGGCCGCCGCCAGCAGGGCGCGCAGCCCGGCGCGGAACCCGGGATGGTCGTCAACCAGCAAGATCCGGATCACCGGCGTCCTCTTCCTCGTACGCCGGCAGCACGACCCTGACCAGGGTCCCGCCCTCCGGACGCTCCTCGACCGTGCACGATCCACCCAACTCCAGGGCCCGCTCGCGCATCGACGCCAGCCCCACCCCGGTGCGGCCCGAGGCTCCCGCGCCCGGCCGCCTCCCGCCGTCCCCGGCCGGTCCCGGGCCGCCGCCGTCGTCGGACACCTCAAGTCTGAGCGTGCCTCCGGCCAGCTCGACCCGGAGCTCCGCGCGGGTCGCGGCCGCGTGCCTGCGCACGTTGGCCAGCGCCTCGGTCGCGATGCGGTAGGCCGCCACCTCCGTCGCGGCCGGCAGCGGCGGCAGGCCGTCCGGCGCGTGCACGGCGACGCGCAGGCCGGGCGGCTGCCGGGTGGCGTGGGCGCGGAGCGCGCCGAGCAGACCGAGGGAGTCGAGCGCGGGCGGCCGCAGCCCGTCCACCAGGGTCCGCACGTCGGCCACCGCCGCCTCGGCGTCGCCGACGATGTCGGCCAGCAGCCGCCGCGCGGGCCCGTCCTCGACCAGGTCGTGCACGGCCTCGGCCCGCATGGTCAGCGCGGCCAGCGTGGGGCCGAGCCCGTCGTGCAGGTCGCGCCGGAGGCGGCGGCGCTCCTCCTCGCGCGCCATCACCAGCCGTTCCCGCGAGTGCCGCAGGTCGGCGGAGAGCCGTACGGCGTGCACGGCCACCGCGATCTGCCCGGCCAGGACGGTGAGCACGCGCAGGTCGCGGGGGCCGAACCCGGTCTCTCCCGGCCGGGGCGACAGGATGAGGTCCCCGACCCGCTCGCCGTTGTGCGTCAGCGGCAGCCGTACCGGGTCGCCGACGGCCGTGCCGGAGGCGTGCCGCGCGCCCGCGGCCGTCTCCACCGCCGCGTACGGCAGGCGCAGGGCCTCGGCCACCGCCCGCGCGACCCCCGCCAGCACGGTGCCGGGCTCCCCGGTGTTCTCCAGCCGGCGGCCCAGCCGGGTGAGCGCGGCGTAGGGGTCGTCCCGCTCGCCGTACATCAGCAGGTTGACCCCGCTCTGCAGCCGTTCCCGCAGCGGCGCGAAGACGAGTGCCACGAGTCCGGCGGCGAGTATGGAGACCGGCAGGTCCCCGGTGGGGAAGATCGCGCCGAGGTAGCCCACCACGGCCACGTACCCGCCGGTCACGCAGCCCGACAGCAGCGCGTAGACCAGCGTCCTGTTGATCACCAGGTCGATGTCGAAGAGCCGGTGGCGCAGGATCGCGATGCAGATGGCGACGGGCATGAGCGCCGTGCCCAGCGCGCCGGGCAGCTCCCACGGGGAGTTGGTGGCCGGCCAGATCGCCTCCGGGGCCCCGTCGGTCAGCCCGACCGCCAGCCGGGCCGCGACGACCAGCACCAGGAGCCCGACCGCGTAGGTCAGCCATTTGATCTGGCGGCGTTCGGGCTCGCCGCTCCGGAACGCCCTGACGAGCAGGTCGATCCCGCCCGCCAGGAAGACCACCGCCATGAGGGCCGTCATCGCCGTCTCCGCCGCCGGGGCCACCCGGGCCAGCTCGGCCACCCCGAGCGGGTTGACCACGCCGGTGCCGGTGCCCACCTGGTGGTTCTCCCCGGGCCGCAGCGCGTCCACCGCCATGGTGAGCGCCGCGGCGACGGCCACCGCGCGGACCGGGAGCCGCAGGCGGGCCGAGGAGAGCCTCCCGCCGGGGAAGACCAGCGGGACGAGGACGAGCGACAGGTTCGCCGGCACCCAGAGCCAGGTCTGCGGCCACGCCATGGCCTGGGCGAGCGGCAGTCCCGGCCGGGTGAGCAGGCCGAGGATGGCGTACTGGCCGCAGACCTCCATGAGCGCGAAGCAGAACGCGCTCAGCGCCAGCAGCCGGCCCACCACGTGCTCCGGCCGGCGCGAGCCGATCAGCCCGCCCGCCAGCGCGCAGGCCCCCACGAACAGCAGGTGGCTCAGCGCCCACACCCCGGTCTCGTTGAGCGCGGCGAGGCCGACGGACAGGGCCACCAGGGTCAGGGTCAGGACGGAGCAGGGCCAGGCGGTGCGTGCCGCTGCGATCACTGTCCCTCCCGAGCCGTCCGGCACACCGTACAAGCGCTCGCGCCCAGGCGGGACGGGACGGTGTCCCGGGACCTGGTCCGGGGGCGGGGCCTACTCCGGGGAGGAGGCCGTCGCCTCGCGGGCGGGGACCGTCACGTCGACGAGGCCGTAGGCGACGGCCCCGTCGGCGTCCAGGACCTTGTCCCGCTCGATGTCGCGCCGGATGCGCTCCTCGCTCTGCCCGGTGTGCCTGGCCAGGAGTATCTCCATGAGTTCTCGCGCGCGCAGGAGCTCATGGGCGTGCAGCTCCAGGTCGCCGAAGGATCCCTGCGCCTCACCGGAGGGCTGGTGGATCAGGACGCGCGAGCGCGGCAGGGCCATCCGCTTGCCCGGCGTCCCGGCCGCCAGCAGGACGGCGGCGGCGGAGGCGGCCTGGCCCATGCAGACGGTCTCCACGTCCGCCGTGACGTACTGCATGGTGTCGTAGATCGCCATCATTGCGGTGAACGAGCCGCCGGGGGAGTTGATGTAGAGCGAGATGTCCTGTCCGGGGTCGCTGTAGTCGAGATAGAGCAGTTGCGCCATCACGTCGTTGGCGCTGGTGTCGTCGATCGGGGCACCGAGGAAGATGATCCGTCCGGCGAGGAGCTTGGAGTAGGGATCCGTCACGGTGGTGCCGTAGCTGGTCCGCTCGACGAGGTCCGGCAGGACGTGGCGGTCGGTGAATCCGTTCATGCGCGCCTCCATTCTGTACAGAACATTTAAAATGTACATTATGCACAGACTGCTATGCTGGAGGCATGGCCGAAGAGATCCCGGTGACGCAGGCCCGCTCGGACTTCGCCGAGCTGGTGAACCGTGCCGCGTACGGCGGGGAGCGCATCGTCATGACCCGGCACGGCAAACCGCTCGTGGCGCTGGTCCCGGCGGCCGACCTCGAACGCCTGGAGAGCATGGAGCGGCAGGCCTCGGAGACGGTCATCCGGCTGGGGGCCGCCACCTACGACGCGGAGCCCCGGCCGGCCGGGTCCCGCCACATCGGCATCGCCGCCGAGCACCGGCCGCCGCGCGAGCCCGGCAGACCCTGAGGCCCCGAGACCCCGCCCTGGGCCTGGGCCTCCCGGGTCCCCGGGTGAGCGGGCCTAGATCCCCTGGGGGAGGCGGAAGAGGCGGCCCGGGTCGTGGACGGCCTTGACGCGGGCGAGCCGGCCGGCGTTCGCCCCGTAGTAGGCCGCGCGCCAGCCGCCCAGCTCGGCGTCGGCGTAGTTCACGTAGGCGTGGTCGCCGAAGTGGGGGCGCATCCGGGCGTGCGCCGCCCTGGCCCAGCCCGCCGCCCCGGCGCGGTGGGCGTAGTACTGCACGCTGTAGAGGGCCGCCCGGTGCGGGAAGGCGGTGGCCTCCGGGCGGACCCGGCCGACGGCGCCGCCGAGGGCGTCCAGGAGCACGGTGTGGCTGCCCGGCCGGGCGACCTCCGCGACCAGCGCCCTGGCGCCGGCCTCCGACAGCGGGCGGTAGGCCATGTGCGACTTGGCCCTGAAGTCGTCGCGCGAGAGCCTGCCGTCACGGGTCTGGCCGGGCAGGGAGCCGCCGCGGTGGCACTGGGAGACCGACAGCGTGGAGCAGCCCGCCATGATCATCATTGCCTGGCGGTAGGACGTCTGCCGGACGTAGCTGGAGGAGACCGGGCCGATCCGGTCGGCCAGCCGGTCCAGCAGCCGCTCGCAGTCCGCCCTGCCGCCCAGGTAGAGGCCGCCGATCTGCACGTCCGTCCCGCCGTCGCGGCTCAGGTGCATCGTGGACCACAGCTCGTCCGGCACCGTGGGCGCCCACGCCTGCCAGGCCCGCAGCGCCCGGGCGGCCTTCGCCCACGGCCAGTGCAGGAAGAACACCGTGACCTCGCGGGTGGGGTGGGTCCGGAAGCCGAAGGAGACCGCCACGCCGAGGTTGCCCCCGCCCCCGCCCCGTGAGGCCCAGTAGAGGTCGGGATTGTGATCGGCGTCGCAGGTCAGCAGCCGGCCGTCGGCCGTGACCAGTTGGACGGACTCCATCACATCGCAGGTCAGGCCGTACTTCCTGGACACCACGCCGATGCCGCCGCCCAGCGCCAGCCCGCTCACCCCGACCGTGGGGCAGCTGCCCGCCGGGATGCTGACCCCGCGCGCCGCCAGCTTGTCGTAGACGTCGACGAGCTTGGCGCCCGCCCCGACCGTCGCCCGGCCGGAGGCATAGCCCACCTTGTTCATCGGGGAGACGTCGACGACCAGGCCGGTCCCGGTGGACCAGCCCGCGTAGGAGTGCCCGCCCGACCGCACGGCCAGGGGCACGTTCGCCCGCCGGGCGAAGCCGACGCACTCGATCACGTCGGAGGGGGTGGCGCAGTAGGCCACGCCCGCCGGCCGTACCGCGTCGAAGGCGGGGTTGAACAGGCGGCGGGCCGTGTCGTAGGAGGCGTCGCCCGGCCTGACGAGGGTGCCCTCCAGTCCCCTCCCCAGGGCGTTCCAGTCCGAGCGGGAGGGGACCGCCCGGGCGGGCAGCCCGGCCCCCACGCTCAGGGCGGCCATGCCGCCGATCCGAAGGAATGTCCGCCTGTCCGGAGCGGGCCGCATGTTCGTCTCCCCGAGAGTTCCGTCTGCCTGCCCGTTGAGACGGCCGCCCGGCCCGGCTGGTTGGTCACATTCCCATCACTTCGTGGGCCGGGCGCGGGACGCGTCGGCTCCACCGGAGTCCCGGGAAGCCATCGAACGCACCCGCCGCGGGCTCTACGATTGAAGGACAGGAGGGGATCCCGCTCCCGGG
The DNA here is from genome assembly GCF_055586905.1 of Streptosporangium sp. NPDC048886. NCBI lineage: Bacteria > Bacillati > Actinomycetota > Actinomycetes > Streptosporangiales > Streptosporangiaceae > Streptosporangium > Streptosporangium sp. NPDC048886. The sequence continues at coordinate 221,091 of NZ_JBVJHH010000002.1, read as the reverse complement.
ACCGGGCAGGAGCCGCCGGGAGGGGCCGTCTGGGGCCGCTCCGGAGACGGCGGGCCGTCACGTTGACGTTTTACGGCTTTTCGGGTGATATCAGGAGCGGCGGCATGCTCCGGTCAACGGGGATCGGGGCAGATGGCCGCTGGAGGTGTTGTGCCGCGGGCCATGTCCGGTGAGCGGAGAGACGTGAGCTGTCTGGACTGCCTGACAGGCGCCGGTGCGTCCGGACGCGCCAGGCGGCGCTGCCGCCCTTCCGGGGCGGCCGTGTGGGATGCTTGTCCCACCGTCCTCTCCCGGCGCCGACCCGCCGTCTCCGACCAGGAGACCTCCGGTTCTCCGCCGATGGCGGCGAGGGACCGCGGGTCACATGACGACCCGCGACGACTGGCCGAGGACCGGCTCACCCACGACGAGACCATCCTCCCGCCGCGGACGCCTCGCGCGCCGGCGGCCGGGTGGCGGACCGCGGCGGGGCCGGGTGCTCCGCCATGGACGTCCCGTCCCGGAGAGCGCCGCCCGCGCCCGCATTACTTCCCCTTTCTGTGGGAACTACGGACTTGGTCCTAGATCCCCATCAAATATGCAAAACCCCCTCACAAAGGAGTGAGAGCGACATGCCGCTCGACGAGGCGAAGGACGAGCTGCTGAGGAGTGCCGCCGAAACGTGCGCGCACACACCGGGCAGCGACCATGTGGGTGTTGAGGAGGCGCTCGCCTACCTCAGGCTCTATTACCGGCATGTCGCGCCAGAAGACCTGCTGAGCCGCAACCAGGTCGACGTGTACGGCCCGGCGATGGCCCAGCGGCAGCTCGCCGAGAAGCGCCCCCAGGGCCGCGCCATGGTGCGGGCGTACACGCCGAGCCTGGAGGAGCACGGCTGGGACCCCGGATGCTCCGTCGTCGAGGTGGTCACCGACGACATGCCCTTCCTGGTCGACTCCGTGACGATGGAGCTCGACCGCCACCAGATCGGCATCCAGCTCGTCATCCACCCGCAGATGCGGGTGCGCAGGGACATGACCGGCAAGCTGCTCGGCCCCGAGGAGCAGGACGTCACCGGGCAGATGCTCGTGGAGTCCTGGATGCACTTCGAGATCGACAGGCAGGCCGACCAGGCCACGCTCAAGGGGCTCGAAGCCGACCTGCAGCGGGTCCTGGAGGACGTCCGCTACGCCGTCGAGGACTTCGTCAAGATGCGGGCCCTGGCCGTGCAGACCGCCGAGGACGTGTCGGTCAACCCGCCGCCGCTGGACCTGGCGGGGGTCGAGGACAGCCTGGAGCTGATGCGCTGGCTGGCCGACGGCCACTTCACCTTCCTCGGCTACCGCGAATACCGCCTGGAGGGGGGCGAGGAGGGCGACAGGCTGCGCCCGGTGCCGGGGACCGGCCTGGGGATCCTCCGCCACGACAAGGCGGGCTCCGACAGCTTCGCCGCGCTCTCCCCGGAGCTGCGCGCCAAGGCCCGCGAGAAGCAGCAGATGCTGATCATCACCAAGGCCAACACGCGCGCCACCGTGCACCGCCCGGCCTACCTGGACTACGTGGGCGTGAAGATCTTCGACGCCTCCGGTGAGGTCGTCGGCGAGCGGCGCTTCCTCGGCCTGCTCACCCACGTGGCCTACAGCGAGTCGATCTCCCGCATCCCGGTGCTCCGGCGCAAGCTGGCCGAGGTCCTCGTCCTGGCCGGGCTCGCCTCCGACAGCCACGACGGCAAGGACCTCATCGAGATCCTGGAGACCTTCCCCCGCGACGAGCTCTTCCAGACCTCGGTGGAGCAGCTCCTGCCGATCGCGCTCGGCGTGCTCAGGCTCCGCGAGCGCAAGCAGGTCAAGGTCTTCCTCCGCCCGGACGACTACGGCCGCTACATCTCCTGCCTGATCTACCTCCCGCGTGACCGCTACACCACGAAGATCCGCGTCAAGATGCAGGAGATCCTGCTCAAGACGGTCGGCGGCACCGCCTTCGACTACAGCGCGATGATCGGCGAGTCCGCCCTGGCCCGGCTGCACGTGGTCGTGCGCGGCGAGCGGGGCAGGCCGCTGGACGCCGACGCCGTCGACGTGGAGGAGCTGGAGGCCAAGCTGGCCGCCGCCACCCGCTCCTGGGACGACGACCTCGCCACCGCCATCGCCGAGCTGGGCTCGGAGGAGGAGGCGCCCGGCCTCATCCGCCGCTACGCCGCGGCCTTCCCCGAGGGCTACAAGGCCGACTTCCCGGCCCGGCTGGCGGTCGCCGACCTGCGCCGCCTGGAGGCGCTCGCCGCCTCCTCCGACGAGATCGGGATGAACCTCTACGAGCCCTACGACGCCGCCGAGGGCGAGCGCCGGTTCAAGCTCTACCGGATCGGCGCGCCCATCTCCCTGTCGCACGTGCTGCCGCTGCTCCAGCGGATGGGCGTCGAGGTGGTCGACGAGCGGCCCTACGAGATCGACCGCGACAACGACCCGGCGACCAACGACGCCTGGATCTACGACTTCGGCCTGCGCTACACCCCCTCCTCGGAGGTGGACAGGGACGAGTTCAAGCGGCTGTTCCAGGACGCCTTCGGCGCGCTGTGGCGGGGCCGGGTGGAGAGCGACGGCTTCAACGGGCTCGTCCTGGCCGCCGGCCTGACCTGGGAGCAGGCCGAGATCCTGCGCATCTACGCCAAGTACCTGCGCCAGGCCGGCACCACGTTCAGCCAGGACTACATCGAGCGGGTGCTGCTGGGCAACGTACGGCTCGCCCGGCTGCTGGTGCGGCTGTTCGAGGCCAGGCTCGACCCCCGGCGCTCGGAGGAGGTCCGCTCGGACCTGAGCGAGGCGCTGAACGAGGAGATCCTCGGGGCCCTGGACGACGTGGCCTCCCTGGACGAGGACCGCATCCTGCGGGCCTACCTGGAGATGATCAACGCCACGCTGCGGACGAACGCCTTCCAGACGGTGGACGGCGAGCGCAAGCCGTACATCAGCCTGAAGCTCGACTCGCCGTCGATCAGCGTGCTGCCGCTGCCCCGGCCGAAGTTCGAGGTCTTCGTCTACTCGCCCCGGGTCGAGGGCGTGCACCTGCGCTTCGGCAAGGTCGCGCGCGGCGGTCTGCGCTGGTCGGACCGGATGGAGGACTTCCGCACCGAGGTCCTCGGCCTGGTGAAGGCGCAGATGGTGAAGAACACCGTCATCGTCCCCACCGGCTCCAAGGGCGGCTTCGTCGTGAAGAACCCGCCGAAGTCAGGCGCGCGGGAGGACGTGCTGGCCGAGGGCGTCGCCTGCTACCGGATGTTCATCTCCGGCCTGCTGGACATCACCGACAACCTCGTCGACGGCCAGGTGGTCCCGCCCGCCGACGTGGTCCGGCACGACGGGGACGACACCTACCTGGTGGTCGCCGCCGACAAGGGGACCGCGACGTTCTCCGACATCGCCAACGCGGTGGCCAAGGAGTACGGCTTCTGGCTGGGGGACGCCTTCGCCTCCGGCGGCTCGATCGGCTACGACCACAAGGCCATGGGCATCACCGCCCGCGGCGCCTGGGAGTCGGTGAAGTATCACTTCCGCACGGCCGGGGTGGACATCCAGACCACCGACTTCACCGTGGTCGGCGTCGGCGACATGTCCGGCGACGTGTTCGGCAACGGCATGCTGCTCTCCCAGCACATCCGGCTGATCGCGGCCTTCGACCACCGGCACGTCTTCGTCGACCCCGACCCGGACGCCGCGCGCAGCTACGCCGAGCGGGCCCGGCTGTTCGCGCTGCCGCGCAGCTCGTGGGCCGACTACGACACCTCGCTCATCGCGCAGGGCGGCGGCGTCTGGCCGCGCACGGCCAAGTCGATCCCGCTCTCCCCGCAGATGCGCGCCGCGCTCGGCATCGCCGACGAGGTGACCTCGCTGGCCCCCAACGACCTGATCAGCGCCATCCTGCGGGCCCCGGTGGACCTGCTGTGGAACGGCGGCATCGGCACCTACGCCAAGGCGTCGAGCGAGTCGAACGCCGACGTCGGCGACAAGGCCAACGACGGCCTGCGGGTCGACGCCTCCGAGCTGCGCTGCAAGGTGATCGGCGAGGGCGGCAACCTGGGCTTCACCCAGCTCGCCCGGATCGAGTTCGCCCTCAACGGCGGGCTCGTCAACACCGACTTCATCGACAACTCGGCGGGCGTGGACACCTCCGACCACGAGGTGAACATCAAGGTCCTGCTGGACCGGGCGGTCCGCGACGGCGAGCTCACCGACAAGCAGCGCAACCAGCTCTTCCTCGACATGACCGACGAGGTCGCCGACCTGGTCCTGCGGGACAACTACGACCAGAACGTGGTGCTGGCCGCCGCCCGCGCGCAGGCGACCGAGATGCTGCACATCCACTCGCGCCAGCTCCGCAAGCTGGAGCGGGCCGGCCTGGTCAACCGGGAGCTGGAGTTCCTGCCGTCGGACAAGACGCTCGCCGAGCGGCGCCAGGCCGGGCTCGGGCTGACCGCGCCGGAGTTCTCGGTGCTGCTGGCCTACACCAAGCTGGTGGTCGACGCCGAGATCCTCGGCTCCGACCTGCCCGACGACCCCTACCTGGCGTCCTGGCTGGTGTCCTACTTCCCGACGGCGCTGCGCGAGCGCTTCCGCGACTACATGGACGCCCACCCGCTCCGCCGCGAGATCATCACCACCGGCGTGGTGAACGACCTGGTCAACTCCAGCGGGACCACCTTCATGTTCCGTCTCGGCGAGGAGAGCGGCGCGTCCACGTCGGACATCGCCCGCGCCTACCTCGTCACCCGCGAGGTCTTCGACCTGCCCAGCTTCTGGCGGCAGATCGAGGAGCTGGACAACAAGGTGGACACCTCAACCCAGATCGCCATGGAGCTGGAGGCCCGCAAGCTGGCCGAGCGCGGCACCCGCTGGCTGCTCGGCAACCGCCGCGCGCCGCTGGACCTGGCCTCCACGGTGAGCTTCTTCGCCAAGGGCATGAACGGGCTGCTGACCCACCTGCCCAAGCTGCTGACCGGCTCTGACCTGACGGCGTTCGAGGAGCGGCGCGACAGCTTCGTCGCCCGGGGCGTGCCGGCCGAGCTCGCCGAGCGGGTCGCCGCGATGGTCCCGGCCTACTCCACCTTCGACCTGGTGGAGGCGGCCGCGCACCTCGGCCGGCCGGTCAACGAGGTGGCCGAGGTCTACTTCGACCTGGCCGACCGGCTCCAGCTCGCCGGGCTGCGCGAGCGCATCATCGCGCTGCCCAGGGACAGCCGGTGGAACTCCATGGCGCGGGCCGCGCTCCGCGACGACCTCTACGCCGCGCACGCCACGCTCACCCGCGACGTCCTGGCGCACAGCGCGCCCGGCCTGTCGCCGGAGGAGCGCCTGGCGAGCTGGATCGAGGTCAACTCGGCGGCGATGGCCCGGGCCCGGCAGACCCTGTCGGAGATCTGGGAGAGCGACAACTTCGATCTCGCCACGCTGTCGGTGGCGCTGCGCGCGATCCGCACGCTGGTGACCGCCACCAGCCTGCCGCACAGCGAGGCCTGAGCACCCGCGCGGGCCCGTACGGCCCGCGCCGGGTGAACAACCGGCACGGGCGGCCCGACAGGGCCGGTACGGCGACGCGCGGCCCGACACGGCCCGGACCCCGAGCGGGGGCCCGGGCCGTGACGCGCGCCGCCGGACCGCCGCAGGCGGAACGGGCGCCCGGCCGCGTGCCGTCGGACCGCCGCAGGCGGAAGGCCGCCCGGTGGTCCGGGCGGCGTCCGCCGGCCACGTGGATCACCGGGTCACCGGGTCCTCCCGGCGGCCTCCGTCAGGAGACGAACGCCTTGGTGATGCCGCCCAGATAGCCGATGATCTTGGCGGGCCGGCCGCTGTTCTTGGCCGGGACGGTGCTCACGTACTGCTGGGTCTCGACGGTGCGCAGCTCCTTGGAGGCGCGGCGCTCGGAGATCAGCCCCCGGGCGCTCGGCGGCACCACGATCTCCGCGCAGGGCTCGACCTTGGAGGTCAGGGTGGTGGTCCTGATGAGCGAGTAAGTGACCATGGCGCCGCCGTCGGCCGTGCGCAGCGCGTGCACGGGGTAGTTGCTCGCGGCGAAGATCGAGTCGTAGCCGAGGCAGTCGTCCTTCTTGTAGTCCAGCCGCTTGGTCGAGATCTCGTCGGCGTAGCCGGTGGTGTGCGGGCCCTGCTCGATCAGCCCGGCGGTGAATCCCGCGGTGCCCTCCTCGGCGGAGGTCGCGTGGAGCGGCGCCATGAGCCGCGGGCTGATCTCGACGCTCGTGTCCTCGTAGCCCAGCGCGGTGGTGTAGCCCTCCGCGTCCTTGGCGATCTCCGGCGGCCGCACGCCGGGCTCCAGCAGAGAGGCGGAGCTGAGGTACCACCGCTCGCCGCCGTATTTGATCAGGGTCAGCACGGCGGGGCGGGTGCTGCCCGCGGCGTCCTCACGGCTGACGATCGCGGCGAACCAGAAGGGGCTCCGCTGCACCCGCGGGACCAGCAGCTGCGGCCTGCCCCAGGTGTAGTGGGGCGGCGCGCCCCGCGAGCTGTTGAGGGCGGCCAGGGCGAGGGCCTCCTGACCGTCGCGGGTCTGCTCGGCCATGTTCCTGGCGTCGGCCTCCTGACGCGGTGTGGCGCGGCTCAGCACCCCCTCGGCGCCCAGGATGCCGGCCAGCGCCTTCTCCGCCTCGGCGAGCGTGACCCGGGGCGCGGGCAGGGCGGCGGGGGCCGAGGTGACGCCGGTGCCGCGGGGGCTCTGGCCCGGCGCGGCGCCGCCGGAGCCCGAGCACGCCGCGGTCGCGGTCACCAGGCTCAGGGCGAGCACGAGCAGATCCCGTCGCCCACGTTCCCGCACGTCCGCCTCCCGATGGTCCCCTCGCGGGCCCATGCTAGCCATGGCGGGGGCAGGAGCCGTACACAATGGGGTTCGGCGGTCGCGTACCCTTTACAGACGTGGCACTCATCGATCCGGCAGAAGAGATCAACGAGCTTACCGGCACGCTCAACAGCATCCAGGACGTGCTCGACCTCGGCGTGATGCGCAAGCAGATCGAGGAGCTCGGGGAGCAGGCTGCCGCGCCCGACCTGTGGAACGACCAGGAGCGGGCCCAGCAGGTCACCAGCAAGCTCTCCTACCTGCAGGGCGAGGTCAACAGGATCGAGTCCCTCGGGCAGCGGCTGGAGGACCTGGGGGTCCTCTACGAGCTCGCCGCCGCCGAGGACGACGCCGACACCCGCGAGGAGGCCGACCGCGAGCTGGAGTCCCTCAGGAGCGACATCGGCGCCCTTGAGGTCCGCACCCTGCTGTCGGGCGAATACGACGCGCGTGAGGCGGTCGTCACGATCAACTCCCAGGCCGGCGGCGTCGACGCGGCCGACTGGGCGCAGATGCTCCTGCGGATGTACATCCGGTGGGCCGAGCGCAAGGGCTACCCGACGGAGGTCTACGAGACCTCCTACGCCGAGGAGGCCGGGATCAAGTCGGCGACCTTCACCGTGAAGGCGCCCTACGCCTACGGCACGCTCCGCGGCGAGCACGGCACCCACCGGCTGGTCCGCATCAGCCCGTTCGACAACCAGGGCCGCCGCCAGACCTCCTTCGCCGGCGTCGACGTGGTGCCGGTCGTCGAGACGACCGACCACATCGACATCAACGAGGACGACCTGCGCGTCGACGTCTACCGCTCCTCCGGCCCCGGCGGTCAGGGCGTCAACACCACCGACTCGGCGGTCCGCCTGACCCACCTGCCCACCGGCATCGTGGTCTCCTGCCAGAACGAGCGCTCCCAGCTGCAGAACAAGGCGACCGCGATGGCGGTCCTGCAGTCCAAGCTGCTGGAGCGCAAGCGTCAGGAGGAGGCCGCGGCGCTGAACGAGATCCGGGGCGAGTCCACCACCTCGTGGGGCACTCAGATCCGCAACTACGTGCTGCACCCCTACCAGATCGTCAAGGACCTGCGGACCGGCACCGAGGCCGGCAACCCGAGCGCGGTGCTCGACGGCGACCTCGACGAGTTCATCGAGGCCGAGATCCGGTGGACCCGCCGCCAGGAGTCGGGCGCCGAGCAGTAGCCGGCGGGCACCCCGGGCGCGTGTGGGGTGCCCTGAGAGCGCCTCAGCGGCTCCCTGGGGTGCCCGCGGAGCCTCAGGCGCCCGTCAGGTGCCTGAGGGCGAGGGTGAGGAAGAAGAGCGCGAGCAGCGCCAGCGAGACGAGCGCCGGGGTCATCCCGCCCATCCCGTGCTGGTGCATCCGTTCGCGGTTGGCGCGGCACATGGGGCAGCGGCCCTCCGCGACAGGGTGGGCGCACCCCGCGCAGACCAGGTCCTCACAGCTCATGATGTCCTCCCTCTCCGACCTCTCCGAGGTCAGAACCACTTTATGTGGTCGTTACCGGGCGCCGAATCGTTTTGTTTCCGTTATGGACTTTCCATGCCAGTCTTCCCCCTAGACTGGGCTCCGGCCAACCGGAACGTCGATCAAGAGTAAAGACCGGCGCCCCCCGGCCGGCGAGAGGCGGAAGTGGACCTCTGCCACTCCTGCGACCGTCCTAACCCCTAGACTGGCATGCCGTGATGCGCCCGTGATCCATTTTGATAATGTCACCAAGGTCTACGCGAACCAGAACCGGCCCGCGTTGGACCACGTCAGCGTCGATGTCGACAAGGGCGAGTTCGTGTTCCTCGTCGGCCCTTCGGGGTCCGGGAAGTCGACCTTTCTCCGCCTGGTCCTGAAGGAGGAGCGCCCCAACTCGGGAGCGATCCACGTGGCCGGCAAGGACCTCGCCCGACTGTCCAACTTCAAGATCCCGCACCTGCGCCGCCGCATCGGCTGCGTCTTCCAGGACTTCCGGCTCCTGCCGAACAAGAACGTCTACGAGAACGTCGCGTTCGCGCTGGAGGTCATCGGCAAGCCGCGCCGGTTCATCCGCAAGGTCGTGCCCGAGGTCGTCGAGCTCGTCGGCCTGGAGGGCAAGGCGCACCGGATGCCCGACGAGCTGTCCGGCGGCGAGCAGCAGCGGGTCGCGATGGCCCGCGCCTTCGTCAACCGGCCTATGATCCTGCTTGCTGACGAGCCGACCGGAAACATCGACCCGGCGACGAGCATCGGCATCATGAAGGTGCTCGACCGGATCAACCGGACCGGCACCACCGTCGTCATGGCCACGCACGACGCGGCCATCGTCGACTCCATGCGCAAGCGCGTAGTGGAACTGGAGGACGGAAAGATCGTCCGAGACCAGTCGCGTGGCGTGTACGGCCAGGCGTACTGAGACACCAGGACCAGAGACAGCGACAGGAAGAGCATGCGGGCAAACTTCATCTTCTCCGAGGTCTGGATCGGCCTCCGCCGTAACCTCACGATGACCATCGCCGTCATCGTGACGGTGGCCATCGGCATGGCGTTGCTGGGCGTCGGTCTGATGATCAACTCCCAGATCTCCAGCATGAGGGACTACTGGACGGACAAGGTCGAGCTCTCGGTCTTCCTGTGCAAGAAGAATGACCCCTTCCCGCAGTGCAAGGGCAGCGGCGGCGTCAACGAGCAGGAGCGGGCCGCGCTCAAGACGCAGATCGAGAGCATGCAGCAGGTCCAGTCCGTGGAGTTCGAGGACGCCGCGGCGGCCTACGAGAACTTCAAGGCCCAGAACAAGAACAACACCGTGATGCTCTCGGCGATCCAGGTCGGGGACATGCCGGAGTCGTTCCGGGTCAAGCTGAAGGACCCCGACACCTACGAGGCGGTGGTCCAGCAGCTCACCGGAGTCAAGGGCGTCTCGGTCGTGGTGAACCAGCAGACGTTCCTGGAGAAGTTCTTCGGACTGCTGGAGAAGCTCCGCTGGGCGGCCCTGGTGATCGCGATCGTCCTGGTCTTCGCGGCCACGCTGCTGATCGGCAACACGGTCCGCCTGTCGGCCTACAACCGCAGGCGTGAGACCGGGATCATGCGCCTGGTCGGCGCCTCCAACCTCTACATCCAGCTCCCGTTCGTGATGGAGGGGGTCATCGCCGGCCTGATCGGCGGTGTGGTGGCGGCGGTGCTGCTGATCGTCAGCAAGGTCTTCATCTTCGACGGGGTGCAGATCTACCTGTTCAACAACAGCGAGCTGTCCTGGGAGACCCTGGCCGGGGTGATCACCCTTACAATGATCATCGGTGTGCTCATCTGTGTGCTGGCCTCGTTCGTCACGCTCCGCCGCTACCTGCGGGTGTGACGCGGCCGTGCTTCCGGCTCGCTCGCTGAGCGCCCTCCCGCTCTCCGGCGCGGTTCACCGCCCCGGTCCCCGGTAGGCTCGTGGGCATGCCACGTGAGACCGGGCGGAAGGTCATCGCCCAGAACAAGCGTGCCTGGCACGACTACCACATCGAGGACACCTACGAAGCTGGTCTCGTGCTGCAGGGCACCGAGGTCAAGTCGCTGCGCCTTGGCCGCGCCTCCCTCATCGACGGTTATGCGGTCATCAAGGACGGCGAGGCCTGGTTGATCAACGTCCACATCCCCGAATACACCATGGGGACGTGGACGAACCACGCGGCGCGTCGCACCCGCAAGCTGCTGCTGCACCGTAAGGAGATCGACAAGCTGGTCTCGAAGACCAAGGAGGGCGGCCTCACCCTGGTGCCGCTCGCGATCTACTTCAAGGACGGCAAGGCCAAGATCGAGATCGGCCTTGCGAAGGGCAAGAAAGACTGGGACAAGCGGCAGACGCTGGCCGAGAAGCAGGCCAAGCGTGAGATGGCCCGCTCGCTGAGGTACAGGAACAGGTAATCGTGACGGGGAAGGCTCGGCGGACCGTTGCCGCGGCGCTCGTGCTGGCGGCGACGGCCCCCATGCTGTCCGCGTGTTTCGAGGAGCCGTCGGCCCACGAGGCGGTGCGCGACTTCCTGGTCGGCTGGCAGACGGGCGACTACGCCATGGCCGCCCGGCGCACCGACGGGGACCAGAAGGCGGTCCGTCAGGCCCTGCAGGACGCCAAGATCCATCTCGACGCGGCCTCGTTCCGCTTCAAGCTCAAGGGGATCCGGGGCGCGGGGGAGCAGACCGAGGCCGACTTCGAGGCCGAGGTCGACCTGGGGGAGAACAACCCCCTCTGGGAATACACCGGCAAGCTCCCGCTCCGCCTGGTGGGCGGCCACTGGAAGGTGCACTGGTCGCCCAGCGTGCTCCACCCCCAGCTCCAGGAGGGCCAGCGGTTCGCCGTGGACGTCACCCCCCAGGGGCGCCAGCCGATCCTCGACCGCAACAACGACCCGCTCCAGGACGAGCAGACGCTTTACGTGGCCAACGTCATCCCGTCCCTGCTGAAGGACGAGGTCGCCGTCTGCCGGGAGCTCTCCAAGATCACCGGATTCCCGCAGGACCGCCTGCTGAGCAGGATCCGGTCGGCGATCCCCAACGTCCAGGTGCCGCTGGTCACCTTCGGCCGTACCAAATACGCCCAGCTCCGCCAGCAGCTCGACGCCATCCCCGGCATCAAGATGACCGCCGAGCCGCTGCCGCTCGCCCCCGCCTCGCCCGTCCAGCTCGTCGGCACCGTCACCGCCGTCACCCCGGAGACCGAGCAGCAGCTCGGCGGGCCGCAGCGGGCCGGAGACACGGTCGGCCGGAGCGGGCTGCAGAAGGCCTACCAGGAATACCTCACCGGCTCGACCGAGACCCGTGTGATCACCCTGGACCTCAAGACGCTGAAGCCGGTCGCCGAGCTGCGCAAGTGGCGGCCCAACCGGTCCACCGCCTCGGTGCGCACCACCCTCGACCGGCCCATCCAGAAGGTCGCCGACACCGCGCTGCTCGGCGGCGGTCTGCCCGCCATGCTGGTCGCGGTCCAGGCCTCGACCGGTAACGTGCTGGCCGTCAGCACCACGAAGGAATACCACCAGGAGCGGCACGCGCTCGCCGGGAAGTTCCGCGCGGGCGGCCTTTTCTCGATCATGTCCGTCGAGGGGCTGCTCAAGGCCCAGGTGAACTTCAAGCAGAAGCTCGCCTGCCCGGTCGACCGGACCGTCGGCGGCGCCGAGTTCCACCAGGCCTCGCCGCCCGCCGGGAGCACGCTGAGCCTCAAGGGCAACTTCGCCACCGGCTGCGTGACCGCGCTGGCCTCGCTGGCCCGCCGGATCGACGGCGCGGAGCTGGAGGCCAGCGCCGCCCGGTTCGGCATCGGCTCGCAGTGGGACCTGCCGCTGAAGACCTTCAGCGGCAAGATGCGGCCGCTGATCAACGACGCGGCCACCGCCAAGGCCATCGCCGGACAGAACGTCCTGGTCAGCCCGCTGTCCATGGCCCTGGTCGCCGGGGCGATCGCCTCTCCCACCGGCACCTGGCACCCGCCCGTCCTGGTCACCGAGCCGAAGACGCCCGATCCCTCGGCCGAGGCCGAGGCGGTGAAGGCCCCCGACCCGATCAAGATCGACGACAGGACGATCGACACCCTCAAGACGCTCATGCGCGCCGGCGTGACCTCGGGGTCGGCCCGCGCGGCGGCGGCCCCGGGCGACCCGGTCTCCGGCATCACCGCCTCAGTGATGCAGGGCCGCAAGCCGATGGCCTGGTTCGCCGGCTGGCAGGAGGACGTGGCGGTGGCGGTGCTGGCCGAGAGCTCCGACCCCACGGCGGGGGCGGCCATCGCCGGACGGTTCTTCCAGGGGCTGCACGCGGGTCTGTGACCGAGGGTTGCGCAGGGGCTGCGCGTGCCGGGTGACGGGAGTCGCGCAGGGTCTGCGCGTGCCGCCTGTGACGGGGCCGCGCAGATCTGTGTGCGCCGTCTGTGACGGGAGTCACGCAGGGCCTGTACGCACCACCTGTGACCCAGCGGAATATTCTCCTCACGTCGAGCAACCATCGCGTGCCCTGTGTGCGTCCTTCTAAGTGACTGGGCACCGCTTGGGGGGTTGCGGGCTCAGTCGCCGCGATGAGATCAGGGCCCCGTCTCGGGGGAGGCCCTGCCGTCCGGACCGGCTCGACCCTGCCGGTCGGCCCCGGGGGCGCGTGCGACAGTCCCGCGCTCCCGGGGTTTCGGCATCTCCGGCCCCGCCGGACCTGCCGGGCTCGCCGGACGGGAATTGAGTTGGCGTTACCCGTGTTGTAACAGGTATCTTCGGATGGCTCGGTTCTTCGGAGCCGGGTTGACAATTCAACAGGGGGGTGACTGGTTTCGACTTTGGCTTTGCAAGTCAGGAGAAGCGGGTCGAGGACTGCGGACATAACCTCGTTAACACTGTGACCGCGACCAACAAGTGCCAATAAGACGCACTCTGAGGTCAGCCAGGCTCGCCTGGCCCTCGCCGCCTAAGCAGCGAGTGACCTCTGCCGGCCCGGGAGCGCCTCCGGCCCGGATCCGGCATCGCTAGGAGGCTCAACCGATCGACCCGGCCACGGGGAAGATCGGGAAATCAAACAGTGGCTGAGCCCGTCGGCGTCTTGCCTGTGTGAACGCCGGGGCTGAGAAAAGCACAGCAGGCTGCACCCGGAGAAGCCCTGTCTTGGAGTTGAAGGACGCGGGTTCGATTCCCGCCACCTCCACCCCCGTCCCGCGCCCGAGCGTGCGGGGCAGATCGTCCAAGGGCGGTCGGGTCGGCGTCATCGCCGACCCGGCCGCCCTTCGGTCTCTGTCGGGCCTGCGGGCTGTCCGGAAGCGGATCCATGGAGAGCGTGTCATCCATGTTCCGCGACAGCGCGCGCCTCATCTTCGAGCGGTCACTCCCCGGCACCCGCTGCGAGATTTGACCTCAAGTTAAGTTGAGGTCACAGAGTAGGGGTTCTTCAGTAGATCTACCGGAAGGAACGGTCATGCGCGCCGTCGTGCTGCATGTGTTCGGGCCCGCTGAGAACCTCCGTTACGAGACCGTGCCCGATCCCGTACCGGGGCCGGGCGAGGTCCGCGTCTCGGTGCGGGCCGCGGGAGTCCACCAGATCGAGACGGCGATGCGGGAAGGGCTGGAGATCGGTCCGCCGCTTCCCGAACTCCCGGCGATCTTCGGGGGAGAGGTGGCCGGTGTCGTCGAGTCGGTCGGGCCGGACGTGGACGAGACCTGGATCGGCGCCGAGGTGGTGACCGCGCGGGGCGGGCCGGGAGGCTACGCCGAGCTCGCCGTCGCCGACGTCTCGTCCCTGCACCGGATTCCGGCCGGACTGGGGTACGAGGCCGCCGTCACCATGGTCGTCACCGGCACCACCACCGTCGGCCTGCTCGACATCGCCGATCTCACCTCCGACGACGTGGTCCTGATCACCTCCGCGGCCGGCGGTATCGGCCGTCTGGCCGTCCAGTCCGCTCGCCGCCTCGGCGCCACGGTCATCGGCGTGGCGGGCGGAGCGGCGAAGACGGCGGACGTGCGAGAGCTCGGAGCCGACATCGCCGTCGACTACAACCTGCCGGACTGGGCGGACATCGTCCGCGACGCCTTGGGCGGGCGTGGCGTCACGGTCGTGCTGGACGGTGTCGAGGGCGACAAGGGGCGCGCCGCCTTCGGGCTGCTGGCCGAGGGAGGGCGCTACGTCACCATCGGCGCGGCCTCGCGGGAGGAGTTCCGGCCCGAGGAGGCGGAGCTGAAGGAGCGCGGCGTGCGTTTCACCGACGCGCTGATGCTGCTGCTGGAGGGTCAGGACAGGCCCGCCGACGAGGCTCGCGCGCTCGCGGCGGCTGCCGACGGGATCATGCTGCCCGCCTTCCAGACCTTCCCCCTGTCGCAGGCGGCCGCGGCGCACGCCGCCCTGGAGTCACGGGCGACGACGGGCAAGGTCGTCCTCGTCCCCGACGCCCACCGGTGAGGTGCGGCCGGCGTGGTCCGGCCGGAGCGGTGGTCCCGTGAAGGTGGCAGGCGACATCACCCGCCGGCCGGCCCGTGAGGTCAGGCTTCGGCCGTGTGGTCGAGTGGGGGAGCGCCGAGTGATCTGGCGTTCTCGCGGACCTTGCCGAGGGCGGAGGTCAGGGCGCGCAGCTCCTCGTCGGTCAGGCCCCGGGTGATGTGGCGTTCGAGCGACTCCCGGTCGCTGGTGACCGGCCACTGGAGGGCCCGTCCCCGATCGGTGAGATAGAGCCGGACCAGGCGGTTGTCGGCGTCGTCGCGACGCCGGACCAGCAGGTCCGAGGCGCTCATGCGGGTGGCCATCTTCACCACGGTGGGGGTGGTGACGTTCAGCAGGGCGGCGAGTTCGCCCGGGGTGCGGCCGTCCTGCTCCCACAGGGCGGCCAAGACCAGGTTCTGGCCCAGGTGGAGGCCGTGGCGGCGCATCGACTCCTCGGCGACGGCGCGCAGGGCCTTGTGGGTCGTGGTCATCAGATCAAGGATCTCGGTCACCTTCCGATGATAGCTGGTCGGCTAATGAATTGACGGCTAATAATTAGCCGGCTAGCGTCTTCCTGTCGATAGACGGCAAACGGAACGGAGCCAGTCGTGAGGAAGCTTGGAACCCTGGAGGTCGGCGCGGTCGGTCTCGGCGCGATGGGCATGGGCGGCTCGTACGGCCCGGTCGACGAGAGCGAGTCCGTCCACGCGATCCACCGGGCGCTCGACCTGGGCGTCACCCTGCTCGACACCGCCGACTTCTACGGCGGCGGGTCGAGCGAGGAGATCGTCGGCAAGGCCCTCCAGGGGAGGCGGGCGCAGGCCGTGCTGGCCACCAAGACCGGGAGCGTGCGCGGCCCCGGCGGGATGAGGATCGACGGCGGCCCCGCCCACATCCGGCGGGCGATCGACGGCTCCCTGCGGAGGCTGGGCACCGACCACGTGGATCTGTACTACCTGGCCAGGGTCGATCCCCAGGTCCCGATCGAGGAGAGCGTCGGCGCCATGGCCGAGCTGGTCGCCGAGGGCAAGGTGCGCCACCTCGGCCTGTGCGAGGCGAGCGTGACCACGATCCGCAGGGCCTGTGCCGTGCACCCGATAGCGGCCCTCCAGACCGAATACTCGCTGTGGGAGCGCCACGTCGAGACCTCGATCCTGCCCGCCCTGCGCGAGCTGGGCGTCGGACTGGTCGCCTACCGCCCCCTGGGCAGCGGGTTCCTCGGCGGCTCCTTCGCCACCCCCGACAAGCTGCCCGAGGGGGACTTCCGGCGGGCCGACCCGCGCTTCCAGGGGGAGAACCTCACCCGGAACCAGGCTCTGGCCGCCGCCGTGGCCGAGCTCGCCGCCGCCAAGGGCGTCACCCCGGCCCAGCTCGCCCTGGCCTGGGTGCTGTCGCGGGGCGAGGACGTCGTGACGATCCCGGGGACCAGGCGGGCCTCCCGCGTGGCGGAGAACGCCTCGGCGGCGGGTCTCACGCTCACCCCCGGGGAGGCTGAGGCGCTGGAGGCGCTGGGGACCGCCTCGGGCGAGCGCTATCCGGAGTCCCTGATGAGCACCGTCGACCAGGACTGACGGCGGCCCCTCCCGGTGGCGCGGGTGGGGATACCGGAAAGTGCGCAGAACGCCGGAAAGCTACGCTGACTCCGATGAATCCTTCGGAACGGGCCGCACCGGGCGAGTCGCGGGTGATCGGCGGCTACCTGCTCCGGCGCGTGCTCGGGCGCGGCGGCATGGGCACCGTGCATCTCGCCACCACCCCGACCGGCGGCCTGGCCGCGGTGAAGGTGATCAATCCGGAGCTGGCGCGCGACCCCGCCTTCCGGCGGCGGTTCGAACGAGAGGTCGCCGCCGCCCGCCTGGTGGCCCGCTTCTGCACGGCCCCCGTGCTGGACGCCGGGCTCGACGGGGACGTGGCCTACCTCGTCACCGAATACGTCAAGGGTCCCGACCTGGCGCAGGCCGTACGGGACCAGGGGCCGATGGCCGGGTCCGACCTGGAGGCCCTCGCGGTCGGCATCGCGGTCGCGCTGAACGCCATCCACGGGGCGGGAGTGATCCACCGGGACCTCAAGCCGTCGAACGTGCTGCTCTCGCCGCTGGGCCCCCGAGTGATCGACTTCGGGGTCGCGAAACTGGTCGACGGGGACAGCCTGGCCAGCCAGGCGGTCGTGGGGACGCCGGCGTTCATGGCCCCCGAGCAGGTGCGCGGGGAGGCGCTCACCCCGGCGGCCGACATCTACGCCTGGGGCGGTGTGATCGCGTTCGCGGGGACCGGGCGGCTGCCGTTCGGCGGCGGGGCGCCCGCGGAGGTGCTCTACCGGATCGTCAACGAGGGGCCGCATCTCGACGGTCTGGACGGGCGGCTGCGCGGCTTCGTCGAGCGGGCCATGGCCAAGGACCCGGCCGGCCGGCCGAGCGCCCGCGACCTGCTCGGCGAGCTGGTCGGCGGCCGGGACATGACACCGGCGACGGCCACCCAGGTGGTCGAGCGGACCTGGACGGGCCACCTCGGTCCGCTGCCCGGGGCAGCCGGGGCGGCCGGGGCGCCCGGGGTGGCCGGGGCGGCCGGGCAGGGCCCGGGGCACACCGCCCGGAGCGGGCGGCGCAGGCGGCTGCTCGCCGGTCTGGCCGCCGCTCTGGCCGTCGTGGCGGTGGCGGCCGGGGCGGTGACGTGGTGGGCCATGGGACGCTCCGGCGGGACGTGGCCCTTCCACGCCGACTTCGGCGGCGCGGACCACTCCTGGTCGGTGGGCGCCACCGACGCCGGGCGCGCGGAGGTCACCGGCGGGGCCTACCTGCTGACCGTGAACCCGGGCTGGCGGCTGTGGAAGTCGGCGCCCGCGCCGGACGAGCCCGAGGGCGGAGTGGTCATCAGCAGCTCGGCGCGGCTGACCGGGGGGACGGGAGAGTTCGGCGTCTGGTGCCGGGGCGACTCCGGCGGCGGCGACCGCTACGAGTTCACGGTCAGCGGCTCCGGCACGGTCTCGATCACCAAGAGGCGGGCGGGGCAGAAGGGCGCAGTCCTGTACGGCCCCGCCGGGAACGCGGACATCAAGAAGTCGGCCGACAACCGGATCGTCGCCGAATGCCGGCCCGACGGGTCGGCGCTCGTCCTGCGCGTGTGGGTCAACGAGGCCATGGCCGGGCAGGCCGTCGACGGCAGTCCCCACGGCCCGGGGAAGATCGGCGTGCACGCCGCGCCGGACGGCGACGCGGCGGTGCGGGTCAGGTTCGGTACGTTCGACGCGCGCCCGGCGGAGGGGTAGCCGCATGCGGTTCGGTCTGCTGGGGCCGCTCCA
Organism: Streptosporangium sp. NPDC048886; assembly: GCF_055586905.1. NCBI lineage: Bacteria > Bacillati > Actinomycetota > Actinomycetes > Streptosporangiales > Streptosporangiaceae > Streptosporangium > Streptosporangium sp. NPDC048886. Next base: position 203,066 of record NZ_JBVJHH010000002.1, on the reverse strand, counting down.
GATCCTCGACGGCGGCCAGGTCCTGACCCCCGGCCCGGCCAAGCACCGCGCGCTCCTGGCCGCCCTGCTGCTGCGCGCGGGGCACGTCGTGACGCTCGACCGCCTGACCGCCGTGGTGTGGGGCGACGATCCGCCGGCCTCGGCCGAGTCGGTGCTGCGGGTCTACGTGAGCGCGCTGCGCCGCCTGGTCGGGGCCGAGACCATCCGCACGGCTCCCGGCGGCTACCTGATCGCGATCCCCGCCGAGGAGGTGGACGCGCACCGCTTCGAGCGCATGGTCGAGCAGGCGCGCCGGGCCCGTGACGCCGGGCGCGCGGCGGAGGCCGCCGACGGGCTGCGCGGTGCTCTGGGGCTGTGGCGCGGACCGGCGCTGGCCGATGTCGACTCCGGCGAGCTGCGGCGGACGCAGGCCGTACGGCTTGAGGAGCTGCGGCTCAGCGCGGCCGAGGAGCGGATCGACCTGGACCTGACGCTCGGACGCCACGGCGAGGTCGTCGGCGAGCTCCGCGCGCTCGTCGCGGCCTACCCGCTCAGGGAGCGCGCCTGGGGACAGTTGATCCTCGCGCTGCACCAGGCGGGGAGGCGGTCGGAGGCGCTCGCGGCCTACCAGGACGCCCGCCGCGTGCTGGTGGAGGAGCTGGGGCTGGAGCCGGGCCCGCAGCTGCGGGCGGCTCACGACAGGGTGCTGGCCGGGCGGGGACCGGCCGGGCAGGCGGGGGAGCGCGGCGCCGTCCCGCACGAGACGCCGCCCGACATCGCCGACTTCACCGGCCGCGCGGAGGTCCTGAGCTGGATCGCGGGGCAGGCGACCGCCGCCGGCGGCGCCCCGGTCCATCTGGTGCTGCACGGGCCGGCCGGGTCGGGCAAGAGCGCCGTGGCGGTCCACGCCGCCACGCTGCTGGGCGCGGAGTTCCCCGACGGCCGCCTCCACGCCGCGCTGCGCGCGGGCAGCCGTCCGGCCGGTGCGGGCGGGGTGCTGGAGGATCTGCTGCGCTCCCTCGGCTGTCCCGAGGGGGCCGTCCCCGCCGGCCTTGAGGACAGGGTGCGGCTCTACCGCAGCATGACGGCCACCCGGCGGCTGCTGGTGGTGCTGGACGACGCCGTCGGCGAGTCCCAGGTCAGGCCGCTGCTGCCGACGGGGCCGGGCTGCCTGACGCTGGTGACCAGCAGGTCACCGCTGTACGGGCTGGAGGCGTCCCGCGCCTTCGAGCTGGGCGTGCTCGGCACCGCCGACTCGGTGACGATGCTGGCCAGGGTGGCGGGGGAGGCACGGGTGCGGGCCGAGCCGCAGGCCGCGCGGCGGATCGCCGAGCTGTGCGGCGGGCTCCCGCTGGCGCTGCGGATCGCGGGGTCCCGGCTGGCCCGGCGGCCCGGCTGGACCCTGGAGCACCTGGCCGGCCGGCTGGGCGACGAGCGTGGGCGGCTGGACGAGCTGACGGCGGGGGACCTGGCCGTGCGGGGCAGTCTCGGCCTCGGCTACCGGGGCCTGGCGGAGGAGGAGCAGCGGCTGCTGCGGCGCCTCGGGTCGCTGTCGGCGCCGGACGTCGCGCCGTGGGCCGCCGCCGCGGCGTTCGGCGGCCTGCGGGTGGAGCGGCAGCTGGAGGAGCTGGCCGGGGCCGGCCTGCTCCAGGCGCGCGGGCTGGACGACGCGGGCCAGGAGCGGTACGGCTGGCACGATCTGACCCGGCTCTACGCCGCCGAGCGCCTGGTCGAGGAGGAGGGCACGGCCGAGCGGGTGCTCGCCGTGGTGGCGCGTGAGGTTCTGGAGCGGGTCCGGCGGGCCCGCACCCTGCTGCTGCCGGCCGAGCCGGGCACCGGCCAGACCGTGGCACGCACGGCGGAGTGGAGCCCGGCCCTGGAGACGGCGCACCTGCGCGAGTCGGCCCGGTGGCTCGGGGCCGAACGGGGGTTCCTGGTCGCCGCCGTCGCGGACTTCCACCGCGCGGGGCTGGCCGACGCGGCCTGGCGGCTGGCGTTCTACCTGACGCCGTTCTTCGAACTGCGCGCCCACCACGAGGACTGGCACGCGACGAACCGGACCGGCCTGGAGGCCGCGCGGCTGGCGGGGCACCGGCACGGCGAGGCGCTGCTGCTGAGGGCGCTGGCCGACCTGCACCGGATCGAGGGCCGTCTGGAGGAGGCGGCGCGGGCCCTCCAGGCGGCGCTGTCCCGTTTCCGGGAGCTGGGCGACGGGCCGGAGGAGGCCCGCGCGCGCCACCGGCTCGGCCTGGTCCTCGCCGCCCAGGACCGTCCCGCCGAGGCGGAGCGGTGCCTGGCCGAGTGCCTGGCCGCGTTCGAGGCGGCCGGCGACGCGCGTGGCCGGGCGGACGCGCTGCGCGCGCTGGGGACGCTGCGGCGGGCCGAGGAGCTGCTGACGGCCGGCCTCCACGCCTACCGTGAGCTGGGAGACCCCCGGGGCGAGGCGGCGACGCTGCGCGAGCTGGCCCTGCTCCACCTGGACCTGCGGCGGGTGTCGGCCGCCCGGGACTGCGCCGAGCGCGGCCTGCGCATCGACCGGCGGCTGGGTGACCGGCTGCCCGAGGCCGCCGGCCTGCTGTTGCTGGCCCGGGTGGCGCGTGCCGAGGGGGTGCCGGAGGCGGCGCGGGCGGCGGCGCGGGAGGCGTCGACGATCTTCAAGGAGTACGGCGACCGCCGGGGGGCCGCCCGTGCGTCCCTGGTCCTGGCAGGGGCGGATCTCGACCTTGATGAGATCGATGGGGCGTTTGCCGCGATTGCCGGTTCTCTGGCAGAGTTCGACGCTCTCGGCGATCGGCGAGGGACGGCCGAGGCGGAGGAGCTCGCCCAGGAGGCGCGTCGCCGCCGCGGTCTGCGTCGATAGCGCACCACCTGCGGATACGGCGGGCTATACGGATCCTGAAGGTCGCCCCCCTACATTCGTGACCCTGACCCCCGAAAAAGCAAAGGTGACACAGGATGCGAAGGAAGATCGCCCTCGCCGTGGCCGCCCCCGGACTGGTGATGGCCCTGACGGCGTGCGGCGCGCTCGGCGACCTGCAGGGCGGTGGCGGGCAGGAGCGCCAGGCCCGGCAGGCGGCCCGGACGGCCGCCTCCGGCGCTCCGTCGCAGGGAGAGCAGGCCCCGTCCGGGACGCAGGAGCAGGCCCGGCCCGAGTCGCAGGCGAGCGCGCCGCCCCAGCAGGGGGAGGTGATCGCCACCCGCCAGGTCAAGGCGGGCGGGGCGGAGCTGACCGTGGACGTCACCGGTCTCCGGCGGCAGGGACGGCTGACCACGCTGAGCTGGACCATCACCAACACCGGTGACACCAAGTGGAACATGAGCAGCCTGATGGGAGACACGCCCGCCTATCTCGGCCTGACGGTGGCCGGGGTGAACCTCGTCGACCCCGTCAACGCCAAGCGCTACCGGCCCGCCCGCACCGGCACCGGTGGTGCCACCAAGTGCCTGTGCTCGGAGTACGACATCACGACCGAGCCCGGGGAGGTCCTGCCGCTGTACGCGTCGTACGCCGCGCCGCCGTCGGACGTAGAGAAGATCAACATTGAGTTCCCGGTCCTCGGGGTGTTCACCGATGTCCCGATCTCCTGACCGCGCCCGGCGTGCCCTGGTCGCCGCGGTGCTGGCCGGCGGGCTCGTCGCCGGAGCCGGGCCGGCGGCGTGGGCGGAGCCGGACCCGCCGGCCGACGCCACGGCCCCGGTGGAGGACCTCCTCCTGCCGGTCGACGACATCCTGGCCGAGTCCGAGTCCCTGGACGGTAGCGAGAGCGAGTCGAAGCAGGGCCGGACGGTCACCCTGGCGCTCACCAGCGACGTGCTGTTCGCCCTCGACCGGGCCGCGCTGACCGCCAAGGCGACGGCACGGCTGCGGGGGGTCGCCGGCCGGATCAAGGCGGAGTCGGCCGGCGGCCTGATCAAGATCCTGGGGCACACCGACGACCAGGGGACCGACGCCTACAACGACCGGCTGTCCCTGCGGCGGGCGCAGGCCGTGCGGGGGGCGCTGCGGGACCTGCTGGCCGGGCAGAACGTGACCTTCGAGGCCACCGGCCTCGGCGAGCGGCGGCCGAAGGCGCCCAACCTCGTCGACGGCAGGCCGGTCGAGGAGAACCGGGCCAGGAACCGCCGCGTCGAGATCGTCTTCACCGCCAGGTGACCGCGGGAGGAAGCGCCCTCCCGCGCTCCCGTACGGCCTGCCCCGCGCCGCCGGTGCCCGTGTCTCCCGGCTGTGGCGGGACAGTGCCCTCCCTCGCTCCCGCCGGCCGTACGGCCTGCCCCGCACCCGAGGGCCGGCCGTACGGCCTGCCCCGCGCCCGAGCGGTCCCGCCCCGGCGCGCGGCCCGGAGCGGCCGGGCCCCGGCGCGCTCGCGGAGGGCCCGGCGGTGAGCGGGCCGGTCAGCCGCCGGGCAGCTCGCCCAGGGTCACGGTGACGGTGGAGGACGACCTGTCGGGACGCAGGAGCTCGACCTTGGCCCGGTCGCCGGGGCGGAGGGCGGCGATGATCTCCGACAGGGCCTGGGCCGTCGGGGTGGGCGTGCCGTTGATCGAGACGATCACGTCACCGGGCCTGATGCCCGCCTGGTCGGCGCTGCCGCCTCGGGACACGCGCACGACACCGGCGCCCACGGGACCGCCCCCGGAGCCGATCACGGTCTGTATGGTGACGCCGAGGGCGGCCCGGTGGGTGTTGGCGACCTTGCCGGTCTCGACGATCTGCCGGGCGATGTCGGTGGCGGTGTTGGACGGGATCGCGAAGCCGATGCCCGGGGCCTGCCCGCCGCCGAGCTCGGGGTTGACGGCGGTCAGGGTCGGGATGCCGATGACCTCGCCGGAGAGGTTGACCAGGGCGCCGCCGCTGTTGCCGGGGTTGATCGCGGCCGAGGTCTGGATGGCGCCGGCGATCGTCGCGCCGGGGGACCCGCCGTCCGTGGGCTCGCTGACCGTACGGCCCAGCGCCGAGACGATGCCGTCGGTGACGCTGCCGGACAGGCCCAGCGGGTTGCCCATGGCCAGCACGATCTGACCGACCCGCAGCTTGCCGGAGTCGCCGAACACGGCCGGCCTCAGTCCGGCGGGGTCGTTCACCTTGATCACGGCCAGGTCGCCGAGGTCGAAGGACTCCACGAGCTCGGCCCGGCGGGGGGTGCCGCCGGTGGCGAGCGTCACCTCGAACCGCTTGGCCCGGCCGACCACGTGGGCGTTGGTGATGATGTGCCCGGAGCTGTCGTAGACGATGCCCGAGCCGAGACCGCTCTCCGTGGTGATCTGCACGATGGAGGGCAGCACCTTGGTGATGACCCGTTCGTAGGCGCCCTCCAGGGCCGCCGGGCCGCCCGGGGGCTGGGCCTGGGGCTGGGTCTGGGCCGGGGACGAGGCCGGGGGCGGGACTCCGGTCGGCTCGGTGGCCGTGCCGGACGGTTGCGATCGTGTGCTCTGGCCGCAGCCGGCGAGCGCCACGGCGATGGCGGCGGCCAGCACGACACGTGAAGTCGATCCCCCCATGAAGGGATATCTTCCCAGCTCAGGATGGAAGATACGTGTCCCGGAGGCTGCTGCGGCTCAGCTTGCCGGTGGGGGTGCGCGGCAGCCGGTCGCGATACTCGATCACGCGGGGATGCTTGAGCCGTGCCAGCCTGGGCGCGCAGTGGGCCAGCAGGTCGGCGGTGAGGCCGGGGCCGGGCTCGGCGCCGGGGGCCGGCTGGACCAGGGCGACGGCCCGCTGCCCCCACTCCGGGTCCGGCACGCCGATCACGGCCACGTCCGCCACCGCGGGGTGCTCCAGCAGGGCGGCCTCGATCTCGGCGGGGTAGATGTTCACCCCGCCGGAGATGATCAGGTCGGTGCGCCGGTCGCACAGGAACAGGTAGCCCTCCCCGTCCAGGTAGCCGATGTCGCCGGGGGTGTAGAGGCGGCCGCGCATCGCGGCGGCGGTCTTGGACGGGTCCTGGTGGTATTCGAACCGGTTGATGCCGCCGATGTAGACCAGTCCCGGCTCGCCGGGCGGGAGCTCCGTGCCGTCGTCGGCGAGGATCGTGAACTCCATGCCGTCGATCGCCCGGCCGACCGTGCCCGGCCGCTCCAGCCACTCGGCCGAGGAGACCATGGTGGCCACGGCGGCCTCGGTCGAGCCGTAGTACTCCCACAGCACCGGGCCGAGCCAGTCGATCATCGCCTGCTTGGTGGCGGGCGGGCACGGGGCGGCGCCGTGATAGAGGTGAGTCAATGACGATAAATCATGCTTTTCCCTGATCTCCGCGGGCAGGGCCAGCAGCCGGTGGAACATGGTCGGCACCATGAACGTGTTGGTCACCCGGTGCCGCTCGATCAGCCCGAGCGTCTCCTCGGCGTCGAACCGCTCGGTGGCCACGAGCGTGTGACCGAGCTGCAGGGCCATCATCGCCTGGCCGTACGGGGCGGAGTGGTAGAGCTGGGAAAGCAGCAGGTGCACGCCGTCGGGCGGGAGCGCGAAGTGCCGCCAGCTCTTGCGCGTCAGGATCGGGTGGAGGTCCTCGGGGGTGAGATCGATCAGCCGCCTCCGGACGCCCTTGGGCCTGCCGGTGGTGCCGGAGGTGTAGAGCATCATCGATCCGGCCCGGCGCTCCCGGGGCGGGGCGGCGGGCCGTCCCGCGGCGAGGTCGCCGGGCTCCACGGAGCCGGCCGGCAGGACGTGTGCGTGGCGTCCGGAGCCCACCACCACGCGCGCCGCGCAGTCGGTGACGATGTAGCCGACCTCCTCGGCGGTGTAGTGCCAGTTCACCGGGACGTGGTAGGCGCCGATCTGGTAGGTCGCGAGCATCATCGTGACCGCGTCGGCGCCGTTGGGCAGGACCGTGACCACGGCGTCGCCGGGCCGGGTGCCGCGGGCGAGGAGGCCGTGGGAGACCTGGTTGGCCCGGGCGTGAAGCTCGCCGTACGTCGTGGCGGTGCCCGCGACGACGGCGACGCGTCCGGGGTCGGCCACGGCGATCTCGTAGAAGCCCCTCATGGCGTGACCATACAGAACGACATTCTGTTTATGGAAGAGGGCAGACATCACCAGGGAAAATGGGCACCTCGTGGCTTAAGTGTAATTGTGAGCCGGTGTATCGATCACGGGAGGTGACGTAATGTGACGCCTATGGCGGACGTTGGTGGAAACTCCTCCGGGCGCTCTCGTGAGAGATATGTCCCGTCCTATGAGGCGCTCACGGCACCTATACCCGCTGTCCGTGACGATGACGGTGCGATGATCGGCACCCGGGTGCCCCGGCGCTTCCCCATCGGAGACGGGGAGGAGGCCGTGCTCGTCTCGCGGCGCGGCTCCGATGGAGCGTTCCCCGACCCTGATCCGTCCCACCCCTCCGGCACTCTCGGTAACCGCGGCGTGCCCGGCGGAGCCGGCCCGGTCCCGCACCCCGCTCCGCCGGCGCGGACGGGCGTCGCCCGATTCCGGGCGGCCATCAGCGTCGTCGCCGCCGTCGTCAGCGCCGCGGCGATCGTCGGGGCCTTCGTGCTGTTCGCCGGTGACGAGCCCGACGATCCGGTGCCGCTCCCGCAGGCCGACGCCGCCACCGAGCCGATGCTCCCCCGGGCCGTGCCCACGATCACGCTGCCCGGCGTGCCCAGGGTGAAGGCCCTGCAGCCGCTGCCGGGCACGCCGAGTCCGGTGCTGGGTTCGGTGACCGACGCCAAGGCCGCGATCACCTACGCCAGGCTGGGCGGCCCGTGGGCGCTCGGCGCCATCCCGTCGTTCTCGGCCGGCCAGCTGGTGGGCGCGGCGCGGCTGCCGCGCACGATGGCCGCCTCCGGCCCGCTCCCCGGGGCGGCGCCGGCCGCCGCGCTGAAGACCGGCGCCGACTTCCGCAAGGCGGCGCTGAGCGCGGTCAGGTGGACGGTCCGCAAGCACTACCCGGCGGGCAGCAGGGTCGCCTGGACCGCCTCGCAGGAGCCGGTCGCCGGCAGGGGCTGGACCTTCGGCTACCGGGTGACCTACCGGGTCAAGGGGGCTGTGCGCAGCTCCCAGGCGGCGCTCGCGCTGCTGGACGTGGGCCGCCGGAAGCCCGCCATCCTCTTCGTGACCGTGCCCGACACGCGCAAGCAGCTCTGGGCTGATATCGCACCTTTGGTGGCGAGTGTCCGCGCGTTGTGATGGAACCACCTTCTAGAATATGGTTCTGCCACTGAACCGTGTCTGGAGGCTGTCATGGCGATCGGGTTGAGCGAGGAGCACGAGGCGCTCCACGAGTCGGTGAGCGGCTGGGCGGAGCGGAACATCCGCTCCGAGACCGTGCGCGCGGCCGTCGCGGCGGAGACCGAGGAGCGCCCCGCCTTCTGGCCCGGCCTCGCCGAGCAGGGGCTGCTCGGCCTGCACCTGCCGGAGGAGTACGGCGGCAGCGGCTACGGCCTGCTGGAGGCCGCCGTCGCCGTCGAGGCGCTCGGCGAGCGGGTCGCCCCCGGCCCCTACGTCCCGACCGTGCTCGCCGGCGCCGTGATCCTGGCCTCCGACGGCAAGGCCCGGGGCGAGCTCCTGCCCGGCCTGGCCGACGGCACGCTGACCGGCGCGGTCGCGCTGACCGGTTCGATCACCGGGACCCACGGGGAGGACGGCACGCTGACCGTCCGGGGCGTCGCCGAGCCGGTCCTGGGCGGCACGCTCGCCGACGTCCTGGTGCTCCCGGTGAGCACCGACCGCGGCGAGGAGTGGGTCGCGCTGGACGCCTCCGCGGCGACCGTCACCCCGCTCGGCTCGCTCGACCTGACCCGCGGCGTCGCGAAGGTCGAACTGGAGGAGGTGGCCGTGCCGGCGGGGCGGGTGCTGGACGGGCTGGACGGACCGGACGTCCTCGACCTGGCCGCGATCCTGCTCGGCGCCGAGGCCGCGGGCGTCGCGTCGTGGTGCGTGCGCGCCGCGTCGGAGTACGCCAAGGTGCGCGTGCAGTTCGGCCGTCCGATCGGCCAGTTCCAGGGCATCAAGCACAAGGCCGCCCGGATGCTCGTCGCGCTGGAGCAGGCCCGGGCCACCGTATGGGACGCCACCCGCGCCGCGGAGCGGGCCGGCCGCGGGGCCGGCGGGGAGGCGGGCGCGACCGAGGGAGCCGCCGGCGAGGCCGCCTACGCCGCCGCGATCGCGGGCGTGGTCGCCCCCGACGCCGCCGTGCAGTGCGCCAAGGACGCCGTCCAGATCTTCGGCGGCATCGGCTACACCTACGAGCACGACGCCCACCTCTACTACCGCCGCGCGCTGACCCTGCGCGCGCTGCTCGGCCCCTCCGCCGACTGGGCCGAGACGGTCGCCTCGCTGGCGCTGAGCGGGGTGAGCCGGGAGATGGAGATCGATCTGCCCGACGACGCCGCCGCGCTGCGCGCGGAGATCCGGGCCGAGATCGCCGAGATCGCCAAGCTGGAGGGCAGGGAGCAGAAGCGGGCGCTGGCCAAAGCCGGCTACGTCATGCCGCACCTGGCCAGGCCGTGGGGCCGCGACGCCAGACCGCTGGAGCAGGTGCTCATCTTCCAGGAGCTCAAGGCCGCCCGCGTCAAGCTGCCCCAGATGATCATCGGCGCCTGGGTGGTCCCGTCGATCGCCGCCTACGGCACGCCCGAGCAGCAGGAGCGCTTCCTGCCCGCCACGCTGAGCGGCGAGATGATCTGGTGCCAGCTCTTCTCCGAGCCGGGCGCCGGCTCCGACCTGGCCTCGCTGCAGATGAAGGCCGAGAAGGTCGAGGGGGGCTGGCGGCTCAACGGCCAGAAGATCTGGACCTCGGTCGCCCACGTCGCCGAGTGGGGCATCTGCATCGCCCGCAACTCCTCGGCGGGCTCCAAGCACGACGGCATCACCTACTTCCTGGTCGACATGAAGGGCCAGGGCGTCACGGTCCGGCCGCTGACCGAGATGACCGGTGAGAACCTGTTCAACGAGGTCTTCCTCGACGACGTGTTCGTCCCGGACGAGCTGGTCGTCGGGGAGGTCGGCCAGGGCTGGAAGGTCGCCCGCAACACCCTGTCCAACGAGCGGGTCTCGCTCTCCTCGGGCTCCGGCGGCACCGGTTCGTCGGTCCCCGACCTGGTCGGGCTGGCCGGGAGGCTCGGCCGCGAGCTCACCCCCGTCGAGCGCCAGGAGCTGGCCCGGGTGGTCTGCGAGGGTCACTCGATCAACGCCCTCGGCCTGCGGGTGACGCTGAAGCAGCTCACCGGTGCCGAGCCGGGCGCCGACGCCTCGGTCCGCAAGCTCCTGTCGACCTCGCACGCCCAGCACGTCTCGGAGTGCGCGGTCGGGCTGCTCGGCGCCTCCGCCGTGGTCGCCGCCGACATGAAGCTCGGCGACGCGGGCTACTGGAACCGCGCCGTCCTGGCCACCCGCGCCATGACGATCTACGGCGGCACCACCGAGGTGCAGCTGAACATCATCGGTGAGCGCATGCTCGGCCTGCCCCGCGACCCCGAGCCGGGCAAGTAGCCGGCTGAGGCGGTGCCTGCGGACATATCCCTAGGCACCGCCTAAAGTCGGTCACTATGCGCAGTGGGTGGGTCGAGACGGTGAACCGGTCCGCGCCCGCCCTGCTCGGGCTGCTGCTCGGGCTGCTCGCCCTCGGACCCGCGCTGGGACCGGGATACGTGCTCAGGTACGACATGGTGTTCGTGCCCGATCCGCCGCTGATCCCGCCGGGGGCGGGCTTCCCCCGGGCCGTGCCCAGCGACCTGGTGGTCGCCCTGCTCTCGCGCGTCGTACCCGCGCAGGCGGTCCAGAAGGCGATCCTGATCGGGATCTTCGTGCTGGCCGCCTCGGGCGCGGCCGCCCTGGTGCCCTCGCGGCGCCTCGGCCCCCGGCTGGCGGCCGCGGCCTTCTACGCCTGGAACGCATACCTCGCCCAGCGGCTCCTGCTCGGCCAGTGGGCGCTGCTGCTGGGGGTGGCCGGGCTGCCCTGGGCGGTGCGCGCGGTCGCGCTCGGCGGGCGGCTCCGCCTGGTCGCCGCGCTGATCCCGGCCGCGGTGGGCGGGTTCCAGGCGATGCTGGTCTCCGCGCTGGCCGTGCTCGCGACGGCGGCGGCCGCGCCGGCCCCCGCTCTCCCGGCGAGGGCGCGGCGGGTGGCGGAGGCCGCGCTGGCGCTGGGGTGCCTGAGCCTGCCCTGGCTGGTGCCCGCCCTGCTCAGCCGGGCCGTCACCGACCCCGCCGGGGTCCAGGCGTTCGCGGCCCGGGCCGACGGGCCGCTCGGGACGGCCGGGAGCCTGCTGACGCTCGGCGGGATCTGGAACGCCAACGCCGTCGTGCCGGGGCAGGGGTCCTGGTGGTCGGCGCTCGTACGGCTGGCACTGGCCGCGGTCGCGCTCTGGGGGTTCGCCCGGCTGCGCACCCCGCAACCGCCGCCGTACCGGGCCGGGCTGGCGGTGGCGGCGGGGGCCGGGCTGGCGGTGGCGCTGGCGGGGGCCTGGGCGCCGGGCCCGCTGAAGGGCCTGATCGCCTGGTGGCCCGGGTTCGGGCCGTTGCGTGACGGGCAGCTCTACCTGGCCCCGTTCGTCCTGCTCCAGGCGGTGGGCCTGGCCGGTGCCGTCGCGCGGTGGGGCTCCCGCGCCGTCGCGGCGGTCGCGGTGGCCGTCCCGGTGCTGGTCCTGCCGACGTTCGCGCTGGGCGCGTTCGGCAGGCTGGCGGCGGTCGACTACCCGGACGAGTGGCGCCGGGTCCAGGCGATCGTGAACGCCGACCCGGCGCCGGGGGCACTGCTGTCGCTGCCGTGGGGGGCGCACCGGGCGTTCGCGTGGAACGGCCACCGGGTGGTCCTCGACCCCGCCACCAAGATGTTCCGGCGCCGGGTGCTCTGGAACGACGCGCTGCTGGTGGGGCTGCCCGGCGGCGGCCGGCTGCGGGTCGCGGCGGAGGACCCGGCCGTCACCGCGGCGGAGACGGCGCTGCGCGCCGGACCGGGCGAGCGGGCGGCGGCGCTGGCGGCCCTCGGGATCCGCTACGTGCTGGCGGAGCCTGGCGATAACACGTTCCAAGGTGCCGCGACCGTCTTCCAGGGCCGCGAACTCCGCCTGCTACGTCTTGATCCACGCTCTTGAGCTCGTGTATCCGCAGCTCCTGGAAGTACCCGGCGGTAACTTTCTTTGTCACGGTTTCACTAAGGCTATGGCCTATGAGATGAATCACGTTCTACTCTCGGCACACTGTCAGGACTTTAGAGGGAGAGCTCAGTGATACGAGTGATCGCAGCCCTGGCCGTTGGGGCCGTCCTTGCGGTCGGTGCCTCCGTGGCAGTGGTCAACGTGGCCTCGCCCACGCCGGAGCCGCCCAACCGGCCGCTGTACAACTACGGCGACAGGTGATCCGCCGGGCCTGAGGGCCCCGGACGCCGTTTCTCTCCAGCCCGCCGGGCTTGAGCACCAGTCATCAGGAACGGGGTGTGGCTCCGCCATGCCCTGAGTCGGGCGCGCCGTCGCCGTAGAGGACGAGGAGACACCGTGGCCGACACCGTGGCCTTTTCCGGCGGGACCCCGAGCGCCGGACCGCGCCCGCCGGCCCCGCAGTGGCCCCGCCCGAGCGTGCAGGCCGTACCGGCCCCCGAGGCTCCGTTACGCGGGGTCCGGGTGGCGGTGCTGAACTTCCGCGAACCCCAGCAGTCGGTGGCGGGCGGCGCCGAGGAGTACGCCTGGCAGGTCAGCCGCCACCTGACCGCCCAGGGGGCCTCGGTCCACTTCGCGACCGCCCGCGAGCCGGGCCAGGCCAGGTCCGAGCGGCGCGACGGCGTCGAGCTGCGCAGGATGGGCAACCGCTACCTCGTCTACCTCCTCGTGCCGCTCTGGCTCCTGCTGCGCCGCCGCCGCTTCGACGTGGTCATCGACTCGATGAACGGCGTCCCCTTCTTCTCCCCGCTGGTGGTGCGCCGCCGTACCGTGGTGATCTGCCTGGTCCACCACGTGCACGACCGGCAGTTCCACGCCTTCCTCCCACCGTGGCTGGCCAGGATCGGCTGCTTCGTAGAGGGGCCGGTGGCGCGGCTGCTCTACCGCCGCCGCACGACGGTCACGGTCTCGGAGTCGTCCCGGGAGGACCTCCGCACGCGGCTGCGCTGGCTCGCCCCGATCCAGGTCGTGCCCAACGGCGCCCCCGCGGCCCGCCCGGCCGCGCGGCACGCCCTGCCCGGCGACCCCGCCCTGCTCTACCTGGGCAGGCTGGTCGGGCACAAACGGGTCGAGCGCGTCGTCTCCCTGGCGGCCGAGCTGGGCGAGCGCCGGCCCGGCCTGCACGTGCACGTCGTGGGACGCGGCCCGGAGTCCGGGGCCCTCGCCGCCCGGGCGGCCGAGCTGGAGGTCTCCGGCCGGGTGCACCTGCACGGCTTCCTCAGCGAGCCGGACAAGAACGCCGTGCTCGGCTCGGCCCTGCTGAACGTGACCGCCTCGGAGTTCGAGGGCTGGGGCCTGACCGTGATCGAGGCCGCCGCCTCCGGGGTGCCCACGGTCGCCTACGACGTCGCCGGGCTGCGCGACTCCGTCAAGGACGGGGTGACCGGCTGGCTGGTCCGCGACGGCGAGGCGCTCGCCGACGTGGTCGACCGGGCGATCGGGGAGCTGGCCGACCCGGTGCGGCGCACGGAGATCCAGCGGGCGTGCAGGGCCTGGGCGGGGGAGTTCACCTGGGGGAGAACCGGCGCTACGATAACCAGGCTCATCGCCACAGAACTCCCCACGGCCGGTCGCCGGGACCGGTCCGCGGGCTCGCCGGCCCGGACCGCCGATCTCCGTCTCGCCGTAGGTGAGACCGACCCCACTTGAGTGCCGCATTGACCCCTGACAGCGTGGACGCCGGGCCTGCCCGGCTGCGGCACCGGCTGCACATGCTGGCGGGCTTCCTGCTGCTCGGAGCCATCGCCTTCAACACCTCGCCCGGTCAGGTGATCTCCGAGACCAAGCTCGACATGGCGCTCAACCCCCTCGGCTTCCTGGCCCGGGCGGTCCACCTGTGGGACGGCGCGTTCTTCGGCCACCTGCAGAACCAGGCCTACGGATACCTCTTCCCGATGGGGCCGTTCTACGCGCTCTTCCAGGCGCTGGACATGCCCCCGTGGAACATCCAGCGCCTGTGGATGACGCTGGTGCTGTGCACGGCGTTCGCCGGCGTCGAGCGGGTCGCCCGCGCGATGGGCGCCGGCACCCCCGCCACCCGGGTCCTAGCCGGCCTCGCCTACGCCCTGGCCCCGCACGCCGTCGCGCTGATCGGGGTCAACTCCTCGGAGTTCCAGCCGAGCGCCGTGCTGCCCTGGATCCTGCTGCCGCTCGTGCACGGCACCCGGCCGCAGGCGAGCCCGCGCCGGGCGGCGGCCCTGTCGGCCCTGGCGTTCCTGTTCGCCGGCGGGGTCAACGCGGTGGCCGAGCTGGCGGTGCTCGTCGTGCCGCTGCTGTACCTGCTGACCCGGCGCGGCGGGCGCCGCCGGCGGCGCCTGCTGCTGTGGTGGCTGGGCTGCGTGGGCGCGGTGTCGATGTGGTGGCTGGCGCCGCTGCTGGTGATGGGCCGCTACATCTTCTCCTTCCTGCCGTTCATCGAGACCGCCGGCGCCACCACCAGCGTCACCTCGCTGATCAACGTCCTGCGGGGCACGTCGAGCTGGATCGCGTTCCTGCCGGTGGACGGGGAGGCGTGGCTGCCGGCGGCCTTCGCGCAGGCGACCGGGCCCGTGCTGATCGCGCTGACCGCGCTCGCCGCCGGGTGCGGCCTCGCCGGGATCGCCGCCCGCGCGACCCCGGAGCGGGCCTTCCTCGCGATCAGCCTGCTGGCCGGGGTCGTCATCGTCTCCGCCGGGCACGCCGACGCGCTCGCCCATCCGTGGACCGGCCAGGTGAGGGCGCTGCTGGACGGCCCCCTCGCGCCCTTCCGCAACCTGCACAAATTCGACGCCCTCATCCGGCTCCCGCTCGCCCTGGGCCTGGCGGCGCTGCCCCTGACCGCTCCCGCGCGGCTGCGCAGAGCCGTCCTCGCCGCCACCGCCGGGCTCGTCGCCCTCACCACGCTGCCCGTCGCCGCGGGGGTCACCCCCACGGGGGCGTTCGCCGAGATCCCCTCCTACTGGAGGGACGCCGCGACCTGGCTGAACCGCAACACCGGCGACGGCATGGTCCTGGCCGTCCCCGGCTCGCGCCGGGGCGAGTATCTGTGGGGCCGCCCGATGGACGAGCCCATGCAGTCGCTGCTGACCGTGCGCTGGGCCACCCACACCAACGTCCCCTGGGGCTCGCCGGGGCTGGCCCGGCTGGTCCAGGCGGTGGACGAGCGCTTCGCCACGGGCCGGGGCTCGCCGGGGCTCACCTCGGCGCTGCGCCGGATCGGCGTCACCCACCTGCTGGTCCGCAACGACCTCGCCCGCCAGAGCCTCGGCACGGCCTGGCCCGCGCGGGTCCACCAGACCCTCACGGACTCCACCGGCCTGCGCCGGGTCGCCGCCTTCGGGCCGGAGGTCGGGGCCAGGTCCAGCCCGACGGCCGCGGGCTGGGTCGAGCAGCCCTATCCCGCGCTGGAGGTCTACGCGGTCCCCGACCCCGCGCCGCCGGTCGCCACCGTCCCTCGCGACGGGACGCTCCGGGTCGCCGGGGCCCCCGAGGCGGCGCTCGCCCTGGCCGAGGAGGGGCTGCTCGACGACGACCGGCCCATGATGATCGGCGACGAGCCCGGGACGGCCACGACGCCTCCGGGCCGGCGGGTGGTGACCGACACGCTGCGCCGGCGCGAGATCGTCTTCGGCGATCTGCGCCGCATCGCCACCGCCACGCTCACCGAGGAGCAGCCGCTGGAGCGCGGCCGGCAGAGCGACCTCACCGACCCCGCCTGGGCCGACGCCACCGCCACCGCCCGCTACTCCGGCATCGAGGACGTGCGAGCCTCCTCCGCCGAATCGGGGATCGGGGCCGCCGGCGGGCGCGATCCGGGACGCCAGCCGTACGCGGCGCTCGACGGCGACCCGCGCACCGGGTGGCGCTCCGACGGCTGGAACGGCGCGGTCGGGGAGTGGCTGGAGGCGCGCTTCGTCGAGCGCGTCGACATGCCCCGGATCACCGTCGCGTTCGAGAAGGGCACGCTGGGGCCGCCCGTGGCGGAGGTCGCCCTGGAGACCGAGGGCGGCACGCGCCTGGTGCCGGTCCAGGAGACCGCCGACCCGCAGCTCCTGCACCCGCCGGCCGGCCGGACCTCCTGGCTGCGGATCCGGGTCACCAAGCTCGCCTCCGAGCCCAGGATCCGGGTCGGCACCCGCGTCGGCATCACCGAGGTCGCGATCCCCGGCGTGCGGGCCACGCGCAGCATCGCCGTCCCCGCCGACGGCGCGGCGGACCCCGGCACGGTGCTGCTGACCCGCCAGGGCGCGGCGACCGCCTGCATGCGTGGATCGGCGAGCTGGACCTGCTCGCCCTCCCTGGAGATCACGGGCGAGGACGGCCGCGGCTTCGACCGGACCTTCGCCGTCCGTGACGACGGGGAGCTGACCGTCACCGGCAGGGCCGTGCTGACCGATCCCCTCTCCGCCCGGCTGCTGACCACTGTCGCCGGCGTCTTCCCCCAGGTGAGCGCCTCCTCCATGGTGACCGACCACCCGGCGGTGCTCGGCCGCGCGGCCATGGACGGGGACCTGACCACGCTCTGGTACGCCCAGCCCCTCGACCGCCACCCGACCCTGACCGTCAAGCTCCGGAAGAAGATCAGGATCTCGCAGATCATGGTCCTGTTCCCCGACTCGTTCCTGGGGCAGCCGCCGGTCAAGGTGAGCGTGAGCGGCGGCGGCCGTACGGTGCAGGGCTGGATCGGCGCCGACGGGCGGGTCGCCTTCTCGCCGATCCGCACCGACCGCCTGGTGATCGGCTTCACCGCCCCCGCGTCCCGGGCGATCGAGGTGGCGGAGGTCACCATCCCAGGGGTGAAGCCGGTCGGCTCGCTCGCGCCGTTCCCGCTGCGACTGCCCTGCGGCTACGGTCCGACGCTCACCGTGAACGGCAACGCCGTGCCCACCGAGATCGTGGACGGCACGCTGGACGACGTGGTCAACGGCCGCCCGCTCGGCTACCGCGCCTGCGATCCGGTCGAGCTGGGCACGGGCACGGCGCGCATCACCGCCGCCGCCACCGACGCCTTCAGGATCGAGTCGGTCGTCGTCCGGTCCGCCGCCGCCCAGGCGGCCCCCGGCGCCGTCTCGGCGGCGCCCACCGTCGCGGAGTCGTGGGGGCAGGGGGAGCGCCGGGTGCGGGTCTCCACCTCGGTCCCCTCCTACCTGGTGGTCAACGAGAACCACAACGCCGGCTGGCAGGCATATCTCGACGGCAGGCGGCTGCCGCCGGCCAGGCTGGACGGCTGGCGGCAGGCGTGGGAGCTGCCCGCCGGGCAGGGGGTGGTGACCATGCGCTACGAGCCCGACTCCGCCTACCGCACGGCACTGTTCGGCGGCTGGATCCTGGTGCTCCTGGTGGCGGCGCTGGCGCTCGTCCGCCCCTCCGGAACGGCCCCGCCGCCGGCGACGGCGCCCGCCGCGGTCCGCGCGGCCTGGATCTGGCCGCTCGCCCCGCTCGTCGGCCTGTGGACCGGCGGCGCCGCGGGCGCCGCGATCGTCACCGGGGCGCTGGCGCTGTGGGCCTGGCTGGGGGCCGTGGCCCGGGCCAGGCACGCCCGCCTCACCTCGCTGCCCGGCCTCGCGGGCGCGGCCACCGCGCCCTGGGTGCTCGCCGTCCCGCCCGGCCTGGCCGGTCTCGCGCTCGCCGCGGGCACCGTGTACGGCGGGGCCGAGGCGACCGCGGCGCTCGCCGGCCCGCTGACCGGCGCCGTGCCGCAGGTGCTCTGCCTGCTGACGCTCGCATGGCTGATGGCCTCGGTCCCCGAGCGGGTCCCGGCCGCGCCTCCTCCGGCGCGGCCCGCCCCGGCCGGCCGGTCCGGGCCGGTGGCGGTGGGCCGGTGACCCGCTCCGCGGCCTCCCGGCCGGTCATCCGCTCCGCGACCTCCCGGGCGGTGCTCGCGGGCACGGGCGCCTTCCTCGTCACCCTCGCGGCGCTGCTGCGCTTCTACGTCTACGACAGCGTCCTGGTGCTGCCGCTGGAGCAGAGCACGACCTACCACCTGGTCGCCCGGGACGCCGACTACTTCGACACCGCCACCCTCACCTCCCACGCCCACGTCCCGCTGGTGTCCACCAGGACGGTGAGCGGGGACACCCGCGCCGGAGACGCCGGCACGGCGGTGTGGGTGGAGTTCGCCTCGCTCACCACCGCCTCCGGCGACCGGATCGACTATCACGAGCGCAGGACCGCCTTCGACCGCAGGACGGGCATGGCGGTCGCCTGCTGCGGGGAGTACGTCGACGAGGACCCCAGGGCCCGGCAGACGGGCCTGGCCTTCCGGCTGCCCTTCCGCGCCGAGCCGCGCTCCTACCCGATGTACGACACGGTGCTGCGCACGGCGGTCCCGCTCCGCTACGAGCAGCAGGAGCAGGTCGAGGGCCTGCGGACCTACCGCTACACCTACACGGCGGGCCCGATCAAGATCGAGGACATCCCCGGACAGTTCCCCGGCAAGGTCCTGGGCCTGCCCGAGTGGCGGGCCATCGGCGTCTCCCGCTACGCCCAGGTGACCCGCACGATCTGGGTCGAACCGGAGAGCGGCATGACGGTCAAGGTGCGGGAGAGCCACCGCCAGGGCCTGCGCACCCCCGACGGCATCGAGCGCAGGGTGAGCCTCCGGGCGGACCTGTCGATGCCCCCCGAGGAGGTCAGGGGCAGGGCCGCCGACGCGCGGGCCTTCACCCGGTGGGTGCTCGCCGTCCGCGACCTGCTGCCCGGCCTCTTCCTCGCGGCCGGACTCGTACTGGCGTTCCTGGGCCGCCGTCCCCGCAGACCGCCCCGGCCCCCCGGGCCGGAGGAGACCGGGCCGCAGGCGCGTGCGGCCGGTGCGGAGCGGCCGGGACGGGAGCGCGCATGAGCGGCGGCGCGGTCGAGGTCGAGCTGCGGCTGCCGGGCTGGGCGCGGAGCGCCTCCGTGCGGCGGCACGGGCTCGCGGTCACGGCGGCGCTCCTGCTGCTGGCCGGGCTCACCTTCAAGGGATGGCTGCTCAGCCGGTCCTACTTCGCCGAGGACGACATCGTCTTCATCGGGCGGGCCGTGGCCGAGCCCTTCGGCTGGGATCACCTGCTCCGGGTGCACATCGGCCACCTGATGCCGGGCTCACTCGCGCTGGTCCGCGTCATGACGGCGATCTCCCCCTACGGCTGGACGCTGGCTTCGGCCGTGATCCTCGCGCTGTGCGCGGCGGCGGCCCTGGCGCTGTACCGGCTGCTGCGCCTGCTGTGCGGCGCCCGGCCGCTCATCCTCGTCCCGCTCGCCTTCTTCCTGTTCGCGCCGGCCAACTTCCAGGCCGGCACCTGGTTCGCGGCGGCGCTCAACATCCTGCCCCTCCAGGTGGCCATGCTCATGGCCATGTGCTCCCAGGTGCTGCTGATCCGCACCGGCGGGCTCCGGCACGCGCTCGCGGGGGTCGCCTGGACCTGTGCCGGCCTGCTCTTCTTCGAGAAGGCGCTCCTCATCCCGCCGGTGCTGTTGCTCCTGACGGTGCTGCTGTCGGCCCGGGAGCACGGCGTGATCGGGGCCGCGCGCAGGCACCTGGGCCTGTGGGCGGCCCACCTGGCGGTGGGCGGCGCCTACCTCCTCGGTTACGTCCTGGCCGCCGGGCGGGCCGGCGGCCAGGGGTTCGCGTTCCCGGACTTCTACACGGCGACGGACTACGCCGGGACCTTCTTCGGCGGCACGGTCCCGACCCTGCTCGTGGGGGGCCCGCTGAGCTGGGGCGCGGAGACCACGACCGGGCCGCTGGTCGCCCACCGGCCGGTCGAGGTCGCGGTGGCCTGGCTGGTCCTGGCCGCCGTCGTGGCGGGCACCTGCCGCCGGCGCCCCGCGGCGGTCCCCGCCTGGGCGCTGGCGGCCGGCTATCTCCTGGTCGCCGACGGCCTGCTGATCATGATCGTCCGGACGGGACCCGGGTCGGCCTCCGAGAGCCGCTACATCGCCGACGCGATGCCCGTGCTCGCCGTCTGCCTGGCCCTGGTCCTGATGCCGTGGCGGGATCTCCCACCCGGGCCGGGCCCCTCGCCGCGGGGTCCGTCCCCGAGGGCCGAGCCTCCGCCGGGGGAGGCGCCCTCGGGCACCGGGGCGCCGCCCCCGGCGGGCGGGTCCTCGCAGGCCGTCTCCCTGTCCGTCCTGCCGGCCGTGTGTGCTTATGTGGTGCTCGCCCTGGTGTCGGCCTCGGGCTTCGCCCGGGGCCTGCCGGGCGAGGCCAACCGCGCCTACTTCGAGGCGGCCCGCGCGGATCTGGCCGCGCTCGGCCCGGAGACGGGCGTCTACCCCGCCCTGCTGCCCGACAGGTTGATGTTCCCCTGGCAGGCGATGGAGGACCGGCTGACCTCCCGGGCGCTCAGCCCGCTGGCCCGGGGCGCGCTGCGCGAGCGGATCAGCCGTCCGGGGGCGGCCCACCGCGCGGTGACCTTCGACGACCGGGGCCACCTGGTGCCCGCCACCGTCTTCGGCGGGTACGTGGCGGCGCCGGCCGGCTCCTGCCTCCCGCTGCGCGGCGGTACGGCCGTCGCCGACCTGCCCGAGGCCCGCGCGGGGAACATCGTCCGCATCGACTACCGGGTGTCGCGGGACGCCCCGGTGACCGTGCTCAGGGGCGGCCGGCGGAGCGAGGTCCTGCTCCGGGCCGGCCGGGACCGGGTCTACTTCCCGGCCGAGATCGCCCGGGGTCCGGTGCGGATCTCGGTCCCGGGGGGCTCCGCCTGCCTGCGGGCGGTGGTGCTCGGCGCCGCCGTACCGGAGAGGCCGGCCGGCGGCGCGGCGCGGGCGCCGGCGGTCCCCCCGAGGGCGGCCGGCGGCGGTCCGGCGGGGGCGGTCAGTGCCGGCGCAGGATGAGCAGCAGGTTCCAGCTCACGATCTCGCGCAGCCCCGGGACGCGGATCACCGGGGTCGCCCAGCGCGGGTGGTAGCGGGGCAGGGCGTCCAGGACCGTGGCGTCGGGCTGCCGGCCGGCCCAGCGCAGCGCCGCGCCCACCGAGACGGGGTAGAGGCTCGCGCCGTAGACGTTCTTGGGGGACCTGCCGTGCTTGCGGGTGTAGCGGGCGGCGGCGCGGTGGCCGCCGAGGTAGTGCCAGGGAGAGGTCTCGTGACCGCCCCAGGGCGACAGCCAGTTGGTGAACGACAGGTAGATCACGCCGCCCGGCCTGGTCACCCGGACCATCTCGTCGGCCATCCGCCACGGGTCGGGCACGTGCTCCAGCACGTTGGAGGAGAAGCAGACGTCCACCGAACCGGTGGCCAGCGGCAGGTCGAGCGCGCTGCCCAGCACCGCCCCCTCGGGGGCGGCGCCCTGGCGGGCCAGCATCTCGCCGGCGTCGCAGTCCACGCACACCGGGCGGGCGCCCACGGCCCGCAGCACGTCGGTGAAGTAGCCCGGGCCGCCCCCGACGTCGGCGACGAGCGCGCCGTCCAGTTCGGTGTAGGCGGCGAGCTGGGCGACCGTGTCGCGGGCCAGCATGCCGTAGAAGAAGTCGGGGTCGCTCTGCTCCTTGCGGAAGGCGCCGAGCAACCTGACCGACCGGCCCAGCGTGGCCCGGAACGGTGCCTGAGGGATCTCCAACGCTGCTCCTCCACGGAGTCGGACAGATGTGGAACGGATCAGGTCCCGACAGAGTCGAACAGATCAGCTCTTCACCGAGTCAAACAGATCGGGTGCGCCGGAGCATAACACCGCATTGATAGCAATCTTGTCCTGCTCGTAGGGTGTCCCGCCGGAGCGCGGGATCAGAGGGAGAGCCGGTGGAGGCCATGGAGACCGGGCGGTCGGAACCGCCCGCGCTGCGGATCACGCTGCCCGGCTGGCTGGCGGCCCTGCGCGGCCCGGTGCTGCCGGCCGCGGTCGCCCTCATCGTGGCCTCACTCGTCCTGCGGGCGCTGATCCTGCGCGACTCCTACTTCGTCGAGGACGACCTGCTGTTCGTGGGCAACGCCTACGAGAACGGCCTCACCCTCGACTACGTGACCCGGGTGCACAAGGGCCACTTCATGCCCGGCGCGATCGCGCTGACCTGGGTGCTGTCGCGGATCGCCCCCTACGACTGGCTGCTGGTGGCCGCCGTCACCCTCGCCGCGCAGACACTGCTCGGCGTGCTCGCGCTCCGGCTGCTGCGGACCCTGTTCGGCACCCGCCCGGCGATCCTGCCGCCGCTGGCGCTGCTGCTGTTCTCCCCGCTGACGGTCCCGGCGTTCGGCTGGTGGGCGGCCGCCGTCAACGCGGTCCCGCTCCAGCTCGTCCTGGTGCTCGCGCTGACCGCCCAGGTCCGTTTCACCCGCGGGGAGGGCGCCCGGTACGGCCGGCACGCGCTGGCCTGGTGCGTGGCCGGCATGGCCTTCAGCACCAAGGGCGTCTTCGTCGCCTTCCTGCTCTACGCGCTGACCACGGCCTTCCTCCGGGACCGGGAGACCGGCTGGGTCCGGTCGATGTGCCGCGAGGTGCGGTGGCACTGGCGGCTGTGGTCGGCGCACGTGATGGTGATGGCCGCCTACACCATCGTCTACCTCGCCAGGATGGGGACCGCCCCGGGCGAGGGCGCGTCGGTGCCCGATCCCGACGTGGCCGTGGGCCTGGTCTCGCGCCTGCTGGGCCGGACGTTCCCCAGCGGGGCGGTCGGCGGCCCGGTGACGTGGGCGCCGGTCACCCCGACCGGTGGCCTGGCCGGCCCCTCCGACGCCGTCGTCGCCCTCTCCTGGACGGTGCTGGCGGCACTGCTGGCGGTCACGGTCGTCCACCGGCGCCGAGCGCTGCGGGCGTGGATCGTCCTGGCCGGTTACCTGCTGTTCGCCGACGCCGTCCCGACGGTGATCGCCCGGGGCGGCCACGTGGCGCTGGTGGGCGCGGAGACCCGTTACGTCGCCGACGCCGCCGTGGTCCTGGCGGTCTGTCTGGGCCTGGCGCTGCTGCCGGTCAAGGGGGAGGACGGCGCCTACCGCCGCGCGCTGCCCGCCCGGGCCCCGCTCGTCCTGGTCGCCGGGCTGACCACCGGGGCCTACCTGGTGCTGTCGGTGATCTCGACCGTGACCTACCGGGAGACCCTCAGCGGCGAGCGCGTCCGGGCCTACCTGGACACCGCCGCCGCGCAGCTCGCCGCCGCACCGGACAACGTCGTGATCTACCCGACCCCGCTCCCCGGGGACATCGTGCTGTCGTGGAACGGCGACCGGCGGCTCAGCGACCGGCTGCTCGCCCCGCTGGCCCGTCCCGCCGTACGGGCGAGGATGGCCCATCCCGAGCCGACCGAGGACGCCCGGGTCTTCAACCGGGACGGCGAACTGGTCCGGATGAAGGTCTTCGGCTTCTTCGCAGCCCGGGCCGAGGACCAGCTCTGCCTACCGGTGGTGAACGGGGCCGCCGTCTTCCCGGACGCGCTCTCCTTCGGCGGGCCGGCCACCGCGGGCGGCCTGGCCTACTCGGCCGACCGGCCGGTCTCGGTGACCGTGGAGGTCGGGCAGGAGCGCATCGTGCTCAACCTGCGGAAGACGCCCGGCGGATTGATCCACTTTCCGGTGACGGCCGTGAGCCGGGGGATGCGGATCGTGATGGACGACCCGACGGCCCCGGTCTGCCTGGCCGCCGTGGCCCTGGGCACGCCGGCCGCCGAGGGTGATCCGTCCTCCTAGCCCCGCCGTACGGCGGCCGCGCGGTCCGGGTCGCAGGCCCCGGTCAGTCCCGGCCGAGCCAGAGGTCGGGGCCGAACACCTCGTAGTGGATGTCCGAGGCGGGCAACCCGCGCCGGAGCAGCTGGGAGCGGACGGCGCGCATGAACGGCAGCGGCCCGCAGAGGCAGGCGACCAGTCCGTCGGGCAGGTCGATCCCGGCCAGGTCGACGTGGCCGACGTTCGGCGCCGGCCGGCAGGAGCAGTCGCCCGCCTCCTCGTACCACCGGTGCAGGGTGGCGCCGGGCAGGGCGGCGACCAGCCGCGTGAGCTCGCCCCGGTGGGTGTGGTCGGCCGGGGTGCGGTCGGCGTGGACGACGGTGACCCGGCGGGTGGAGCCGGTGGCCGCCAGATGATCGACCATCGACAGGACGGGGGTGGCGCCGATCCCGGCCGAGGCGAGGAGCAGCGGGGCGTCGCCCTCGGGCAGGGTCAGGTCGCCGAACGGCGCGGAGACCGTCAGCACGTCGCCGGCCCGGACGTTCGCGTGCAGCCAGCCGGACACCTCACCGTCCGGGGTGTCGTCGCCGCGCACCCGCTTGACGGTGATCCGCCAGTCGTCCCGCTCCGGGGCGCACGACAGGCTGTACTGCCGGATCTGCCGCGCGCCGTCGGGCAGGGTGACCGCGACGCTGACGTACTGGCCGGGCTTGAAGGACAGCGAGGTCTGGGGCCGCAGGGTGAAGGAGACCGCGTCCGCGGTCTGCGGCCGCCGCTCGGTCACCGTCGCCTGCAGCCAGCTCTCGCCCGGGTCGCGCCGGAGGCCGGCCTCCAGCGCGATCAGCGCCTCCGCCATCAGCCAGTAGACCTCCTCCCAGGCTTCGGCCACCTCGGGGGTGACGGCGTCGCCGAGCACCTCGGCGATGGCGGCGAAGAGGTATTTGTGCATACTAATTAAAGGTCCGTGACCCTACGGCCGGGTCGACGGCGGCCGGCCGGGCTGGGAGACGACGCGGTTCAGACGGCGGGCGGGCCGCTCCACCAGCCGGTGGGTCAGGGTGGCCAGCACGAGCGTCACGGCGGTGACGGCCGCCAGGTTGCCCAGGAAGCCGCCGGAGAACGGCTGCTGCTCGGTGAACCCGTACCAGAGGTAGATCACCACGAACTGCCAGAGGAAGACGCCGTAGGAGACGCGGCCGAGGAAGCCCATCACCCGGTTGGCGAGCAGGCGCCTGACCGGCGAGTCGCCCGGCGGTGGCAGCGCGGCCGGGACGAGCAGGCAGGACGCCACGGCCGTGTAGAGGACCAGCTCGAACATCCCCGACCAGACGCCGTCGATGCCGAGGAATCGGGTCCCGGTGACCGGGGAGGCCGCGAGCGCGTACGCCATGGCCGCGACCAGCCACCACGAGCCGGGGGAGGCGGCCGCCGCCCTCCTGAACCGCCGCGCCGGGGAGCTCTCGTCCGGGTCGGCCTCCACCCAGACCAGCACCACGGCCAGGGCCATCCCGGCGGCGAAGAAGATCATCGACCTGGGCGGCCAGACGTTCAGGTAGGGCCGGTACTGCGGGTAGTAGCTCAGCAGTGTCCAGGCGAAGGACAGCGCCGCCAACGCGCCCAGGCCGGCGAGCAGCCGTCCGGCGCGGGCGCGCACGTCCTCGCCGCCGCGCCGGGCGAAGGCCGCCAGGCCCGCCGCGATCAGGGGGAGCGCGACGTAGAAGGCCACCTCGACCGAGAGGCTCCACATCTGGGCCAGGCCCTTCGGTCCCAGGGCGAACCACCAGGGGTCGGTGACGTAGTTCTGGTTCAGGGTGAGGAGCTGGAACCAGGTCCAGCCGTCGGACAGGTGGTCGCGCGACCAGATGAGCATGGCCGTGACGGTCACCAGCCAGTAGGCGGGCAGGATGCGCACGGCCCGCTTCCACAGGTACGCCCGGGTGCGGACGGGGGCGCCGCCGAGCAGCAGCGACGCCGCGAAGGGGCGGTAGAGCAGCAGCCCGGAGAGGGCGAAGAAGATCGGCACGGCCACGTCGCCGCGGGCGAGCAGTGCGCCGCCGAAACCCTCCTCCAGCGCGGTCGCGGACTCGGTCGCCACGTGGAAGACGAGCACCGCGAGCGAGGCGACGGCGCGCACGCCGTCGAGGGCGTCCAGGTGGCCGCCGGTGCGGGGAAGGCCCCCCGGGGAGCCGTCCCGGCGCGCGGGGAGCTCGTCCTGACGTCCGGAAGAGTCGTCCCGGTGCTCGGGAAGGTCGTCCTGGTGTCCGGGAGGGCCGTCCTGGCGCGCGGGGAGATCCCGCCGGGAGAGGGACCCGAATGTAGAACCTGTTTCGGTCACTTTTCCGCATCCCTCGTGACGTCGGTCACTCTCGCCACCTAACATACTGGCCAGTAGCTTTGTTAATCCACAAATCTCCCCCTAAACCCCCCAAGCTGTGATCCCCCCAGGAGGGTAGATGCGCCGGATCGTCGGAGTAGTCCTTATAGCCGTCGGGGCGTTCCTCATCGTGCTGGCACCGCTGGTGCGCTTCCAGATCGGCGGCAGCCTGATCGCGGCTCCGGCCGCGCAGTACGGGGTGAGCAAGCTGGAGGCCCAGGGGGCCCAATACTTCTACCCCAAGGCTCTCAAGGTGATGACCGGCGACCTCGGCATCACCGTCACCACCCGCGGAGACGTCTCCCAGTCCCAGGGCGACCGGGTCGTCTGGGACGAGTTCACCGCGGTCAGCGACGTGACCAACGGCAATCCGGACGTCTCCTTCGGCGAGCGGCGCAGCGCCTTCAACAAATACACCGGCGAGGGCGTCGACTGCTGCGCGGTGAACATCGACAAGAAGCCCGTCAAGATGGAGGGCCAGATCTACAAGTTCCCGTTCGACGTCGAGAAGAAGACCTACAAGGTCTTCAACTCCACCGCCGGCAGGGCCTTCGACGCCAAGTTCGTCGACGAGGAGACGGTCAACGGGCTGCGGGTCTACCGGTTCGAGCAGGACGTCCCGCCGACGAAGACCGAGACCCGCACCGTCCCCGCCTCGATCCTGGGGGTGACCGACACGACGGGCGACATCCAGGTGGACCGGTTCTACGACGGTAAGAACACGTACTGGATCGAGCCCACCACCGGCTCGCCGGTCAAGCAGGAGCAGCAGCGCCACGAGGTCCTCAAGACCCAGGACGGCGCCAAGAGCACCGTCGCCTTCGTGGCGACGGCGAAGATGACCCCCCAGACGGTCAACGACCTGGTGAAGAACGCCACCGAGGGCAAGAGCCAGATCACCATGATCAAGGTGACGATCCCGCTCGTCCTGCTCGTGCTGGGCGTCGCCCTGCTGGCCGGCGGGTTCTTCGCGGTCCGCGGTGCCGGCAGGGCCTGACAAGCCGGGACGGTGAACGAGGAAACGGTGGTCGCGCGGCCGCCGGCGGACCCGCCGGCGGCCGCGCGCGCTGCCCGCGGTTTCTCGCCCGCCGCTCTCGTCCGGGCCTGCCGGCCGCGCCAGTGGCTGAAGAACGTCCTGGTCTTCGCGGCCCCGGCGGCGGCCGGGGTGCTGGTGACCGTCCAGGGGCTGCTGGGCTCGCTGGTCGCCTTCGCGGCGTTCTGCGTGGCCGCGAGCGGCACCTACCTGCTCAACGACGCCGCCGACGTCGAGGCCGACCGTCGGCACCCGCGCAAGCGGCACCGCCCGGTCGCGGCCGGCCTGGTCCCGGTACGGCTCGCGCGGGTCGCCGGGGTCCTGCTCGTGGCGCTGGCTCCGGCGGTCGCCGCGCTGTCCGGCGGCTGGCGGCTTCCGGCCGTGGTCGCCGGATACCTGGTGCTGACCTTCTCCTACACCTACTGGCTCAAGCACCGGGAGGTGGTGGACCTGGTGGCGGTCGCGGCCTGTCACGTGGTCCGCGCCTACGCCGGGGCGGTCGCCGTGGACGTGCCGGTGACGCGCTGGTTCCTCGTGGTGGTCTCGCTCGGCTCGCTCCAGCTCGTGGCCGGCAAGCGCGAGGCCGAGCTGCGCGCCTCCGGCGGCGGCTCCACGCGGGCCATCCTGGCCGCCTACACTCCCGGATACCTGGCGGGCGTCCGTATGATGTCCTCCGGCGCCATGATCGTGACCTACTGCCTGTGGGCGCTCAGCGACCACCCGGGGCCGTTCCACGGGATCAGCATCGTCCCCTTCGTGCTCATCGTCCTACGGCACAACCTGCTGGTGGACCGGGGAGTGGGGGAGGAGCCCGAGGAGCTCGCCCTGCGCGACCGGCACATCCAGGCGTTCGTCGCACTCCTGCTCGTCTCGCTCGCCCTCGGGATCTATCTGCCATGACCTTCCTGACCGGCTGGGGCCGTACCGCACCGACCCCCGCGCGCCTGGCCCGCCCCCGCTCCGCGAGGGAGGTCGCCGAGCTGGTACGGCGGGCCCCCGGCCGGGGCGTCGCCGCCCGGGGACTCGGCCGCTCCTACGGCGACGCGGCGCAGAACGCCGGGGGACTGGTCCTCGACTGCACCGCGCTGACCTCGTGGTCCATCGACGAGAGCACCGGCCTGGTCACCGCGGCCGCCGGGCTGAGCCTGCACGACCTGATGGCCGCCCTGGTACCCCGGGGCTGGTTCGTCCCGGTCACGCCGGGCACCCGGCACGTGACGGTCGGCGGGGCCGTGGCGGCCGACGTGCACGGCAAGAACCACCACGCCGACTCCTCCTTCGGCGCCCACCTGCGCTCCCTCACCCTGGTCACGGCCGACGGCGCCGGCCGTACCCTCACGCCGGACGACGACCTGTTCTGGGCCACGGTCGGCGGGATGGGGCTCACCGGCGTGATCACCGAGGCGGTCTTCCGGTGCGTCCCGATCGAGACCTCGCGCATGCGGGTGGACGTCGAGCGCACCCGCGACCTGGACCACACGCTGGAGACGATGGCCGCCACCGACGACCGCTACCGCTACACGGTCGCCTGGATCGACCTGCTCGCCTCCGGCGGCCGGATGGGCCGCAGCGTGCTCACCCGGGGCGACCACGCGGGCCGCGAGGAGCTGCCGCGCGGCGCCGACCCGCTGGCGTTCGCGCCCGCCGCCCGGCTGAAGGCCCCGCCCTGGGCGCCGGGCGGCCTGCTCAACCCGGTGACCGTGCGGGCGTTCAACGAGGCCTGGTACCGCCGGGCGCGTCCCGCGACCGGCCTCCTGCAGGGGCTCGCGCCGTTCTTCCACCCGCTGGACTCGGTGGACGGCTGGAACCGGGTCTACGGTCCGCGTGGCTTCGTCCAGTACCAGTTCGTGGTGCCGGCCGGTGCGGAGGCGACGCTGCGGCGGATCGTCTCCCGGCTGTCGGCCGAGGGCGTGGTCTCCTTCCTCACCGTGCTCAAACGGTTCGGCCCCGGCACGCCGGGGATGCTGTCGTTCCCGATCCCCGGCTGGACGCTCGCCCTGGACATCCCGGCGGGCCGCGCCGGGCTGGCCGCGCTGCTGCGGGAGTTCGACGGCTGGGTCGCCGAGGCGGGTGGGCGGGTCTACCTGGCCAAGGACTCGCGGATGTCGGCCGAGACGGCGGCCGCGATGTATCCGCGGCTGGGGGAGTGGCGTAAGGTCCGCGAGGGGGCCGATCCCGGCGGGGTGTTCCGCTCCGACCTGGCCAGGAGGCTCCTGCTGTGAGGCCGGCTGTGCGGCGCGGGCCTGTGAAACTCGCTGGGAGGCTTGCCCGATGAGAAACGCCCTGGGCGCGGTGGACACCGTGCTGCTGCTGGGCGGGCGCAGTGAGATCGGGCTGGCGATCGTCGAGCGGCTGGTCCGCGACGGCGCCCGCCGGGTCGTGCTCGCTGCCCGTGACGCCGGTGACACCCCCCCGGTGATCGGCGCCGCCGAGGTGCACCTGCTGGACTTCGACGCCTCCCGCCCCGAGACGCACGGTGAGGTGATCGAGGCCGCCGCGGAACTGGTCGGCGACCTCGACGTGGTGATCCCCGCCTTCGGGGTGCTGGGCAGCCAGGCGGCCTACGACGCCGATCCGGTGGCCGCCGCCCGGGCCGTCGCCGTCAACTACGGCGGGCACGTGTCCGCCGGGCTCTTCGCCGCCCGCCGGCTGCGCGAGCAGGGTCACGGCACGCTGGTGGTCCTCTCCTCGGTGGCCGGGGTGCGGGTGCGCCGGGCCAACTTCGTGTACGGCTCGGCCAAGGCGGGCCTGGACGGCTTCGCGCAGGGGCTGGGCGACGCGCTGCACGGTTCGGGCGCCCGGGTGATGGTGGTCCGGCCCGGCTTCGTCGTCGGCAGGATGACCGCGGGCATGTCCCCCGCGCCGATGTCCTCCACGCCGGGCCAGGTCGCCGACGCGGTGATCGCCGGGCTGCGCTCGGAGGCCGAGGTCGTGTGGGTGCCCGGCAGGCTGCGGGCGGTCTTCGCGGTGATGCGCGTGCTGCCCCGCGCGATCTGGCGCAGGATGCCCCGCTGAAACATGTTCTCGGCGAAGTCCCCCGGCGGTGCCGACGGCCTCTCCGGCGGTACCGACGAAAGGTTCTAGACTAGAACGCGTTGCAGTTAGCTGGGCGCGACCGTACCGTGGGCGCATGCGGACACGTGTCACGGACATGCTCGGCATCGAGCTTCCGATCTTCGCGTTCAGCCACTGCCGGGACGTCGTCGCCGCGGTCAGCCGCGCCGGCGGGATGGGCGTGCTCGGCGCCCTCTACTTCACCCCGGAAGAGCTCGAGACGGAGCTCAAGTGGATCGACGACCACGTCGACGGCAGGCCGTACGGCGTCGACGTGGTCATGCCCGCCTCCTACGCGGGGGCCGAGCTGGGCGCCGACTCCTCCGGGGACCTGGTGGAACGGCTCCAGGGGATGATCCCCGACGGCCACCGCGCGTTCGTCGACGGCCTGCTGGCCGCGCACGGCGTCGCGGAGCTGTCCGGTTCCGACGCCGGCAAGGTCCTGCTCGGCTGGACCGACGCCACCGCCCGGCCGCAGGTCGAGGTGGCGCTGAGGCACCCGATCGCGCTGCTGGCCAACGCCCTCGGCCCGCCGCCCGCCGACGTGGTCGAGCAGGCGCACGCCAAAGGGGTGAAGGTGGCGGCGCTGGCCTCCACCCCCCGCCACGCGGTCAAACAGGTCGAGGTCGGCGTGGACATCGTCGTCGCCCAGGGCACCGAGGCGGGTGGGCACACCGGTGAGATCTCCACGATGGTGCTCATCCCGCAGGTCGTGGACGCCGTGGACGTACCGGTGCTGGCCGCCGGAGGCATCGGCGACGGGCGCCAGATGGCGGCGGGCATGGCGCTCGGCGCCGAGGGCGTGTGGACCGGGTCCATCTGGCTGACCGTCGAGGAGGCCGACACCCCCGAGATGGCCAGGCGGCGCATCCTGGAGGCCACCTCCCGCGACACCGTGCGCTCCCGGTCGTGGACGGGCAAGCCCGCCCGGCTGCTGAAGAACGAGTGGACCGACGCCTGGGAGTCCCCGGAGTCGCCGGGCACCCTGCCGATGCCGCTGCAGTTCATGCTGGTCTCCGACGCCCTGCGCCGGATCGGCCGCTCCGACGCCGCCGAGCTGGCCACCTTCCCCGCGGGGCAGATCATCGGGACCATGAACCAGGTGAGGTCGGCCAAGGACGTGGTCTTCACGATGGTCGAGGAGTACATCGAGGCCACCGAGCGCCTGGGCCGCCTGACTGAGGGCTAGCTGTACCTAGCGCACAGACGGGCAAGCATCTGGCGTGGGGGCGCGCCCCGGGCGGAAGTCGCCGGTCAGTCGGTTCGGTGTGGCGGCCCGTAAAGGTCGTCGAGGCGGAGCGGTGCGGGCCGGGGCAGGGACGGCGCGCCGTCCGTGGCCCGGCAGGACTGGAGGAAGTAGGCGAGCAGGCGGCGAGAGGCGGCCAGGGACGCCTCCGGGGACTGCCGCACGACGCCGCTGTTCGCCAGGAGCAGGAGGGTGACGTCGCTGGGATCGAAGTCCTTGCGCAACTGCCCTGTGTTCTTCGCACGTTGTACCAGCTGGGCGAGTCCTGCCTCGGCGCGGGCGCGCTCGCGGTGGAGGTCGGGATCGTCGGGAGACTCCTCGAGGAACGCGGCGCTGAATCCGCGGTCTTCGGCCTGCATCCTGCACACCTTGGTGAGGACGGAGCAGAGACCGCGCCAGGGATCGTCGTCCCGTAGGGCCTCGTCCAAGGCTGCGACGCACTCGGCGAGCTGCTCGGAGAACGCCGCGGCGATCAGCGAGCCCCGGGTCGGGAAGTGCCGGTAGAGGGTGGCGGCGCCGACGCCGGCCCTGCGGGCGATGGTGCTGGAGGGTACGTCGGTGCCGTTGAGGGCGTACGCCTCGCGGGCGGCCTGGAGGAGCCGGGCGCGGTTGTGCCTGGCGTCGGCCCGCTGCCCCCGGACGGGGATCTCGGAGGCTGACGAGGACGGGTTCCGAGACGGCTGAACAGGCATGTCTCTCACTTAACCACAAATGGAAGGGGTCATCCGCTTAGCGGGATTAGCCTGCTCTGGTGCCGCGGCATCGAGGTCACCGAGGACGTCTGAGCCTCGTTGTTCGGCAGCCACCTCCCCTTTCCTGCGCGGTAAAACGCTACAAGGACACCATGCGTGCAGTAGAGATCACCGACTTCGGTGGTCCGGAGAACCTCGAGCTGGTCGACCGGCCGGACCCGACCGCCGAGCCGGGCCATGCCGTATTGGCGGTGGCAGCGGCCGGGGTCGGCCTTTTCGACCCTCAGTCTCACCAGCGCACCGTCGAAGACCGCCGCCGAGACCTTCGCACCCGTCTTCGCCGACTTGCGGGAAGGCCGCCTGAAGCCGGTGGTGCACGGCGCCTTCCCGCTGGACGAAGCCGCGGCCGCGCACACTCTGCTGGAGTCCCGCGCCACCTTCGGCAAGATCGTTCTGACCGTCTGATTCGGCGGGACGAGCAGATCACCCGGTTGTACTGCCTGATGTTTGGTTCGCCTGGTCGGAAACGGCGGCTGCCGGGATCCGACGACCCTGCCCATTGCCGGTGACGCTGAGGATCGAGTCGCAAGGTCGCGACCAACGGTGTAGCGCGTGCGAGGGTTGCCGGCTGTCACGGCCTTGGCGATCACTCGGGCGGCATCCTCGGCGGACCTGCCGCCCGCGGTGCCCGCGGCGGTCAGCGACATGACCGCCTGTTCGCGCAGTGTCGCGCCGGCGACCGCTACAAACCTGCCAGGAGGCGGCGCAGGCCCCAGCGGAACTGGTCGGTCGAGATGTAGGCGGCGATGGCGTCGGCCGCGGCGTGGGTGCGGGGGAAGACGTCGGGATCGACGGCGAGGGCGGCCCGGCGCGCGGCGATCCGCTCGGCCTCGGAGGGGAGGGCGCCCCGCGCCTCCGCACCCGTGCCGTCCTTGCCTCCCGCACCCACCAGCTCGGCCGCCTCCAGGGCGATGGCGCCCAGCACGTAGACCATCACGGCGTAGCAGGCGCGCGGGTCCGGCAGCACGCCGAGCATGCTCTCACCGACCCGCAGCGCGACCGGTCCGCTGTAGGCGGCGCCGAGGATCGCGGGCACCGCCGCCGGGTGGCACAGCAGCACTTCGCGCAACGCCAGTGCGAAGTCTTCGATCCGCTGGTGCGGCGGCCTGGCGCGGTCCTCCAGCACACCCAAGTCAGCAGCGGCGAGCAGCCGGTCGGTCAGCGCGTTCATGATGGCGGCCCGGTCGGGGAAGTAGGTGTAGAGCGCGCCGGGAGTCAGGCCCACCCGCGCGGCCAGCGCCCGCATGGTCAGCCCTCCGCCGTCGACCAGCTCCAGGGCCGCGTCCAGGACGGCTCGCGGATCGACCGAGCGCTGAGGTCCTCTCTTCACGGGGAAACTCTATTCTTCCCAAGAAACTCTGAACGATGTTTAATATTAAACACCGTTCAGAGTTAAGGAGTCCCATGAGATCGATCCTCGCCCTGGGTGTGATCGCGGCCAACGTGGCCTTCATCGGCCTGGGCGCCGTCTTCGGCTATCCGGACGTGCTCGCCGAGCCGCCCGCGACGGTCCTGGCCAGGTTCGCCGCCAACCAGACAGCCGTCTCCGCCTGGTTCCTGCTGCTGGCGCTTGGCGCCGGCTCGCTGATCCCGGCCGCGGTGCTGCTCGGCCGCCGCCTGCCGGACCGGCCGGTCGCCGCGCTGGCGACGCAGGCCGGGGTGCTGGCCGGGCTGGTCCAGATCATCGGCCTGATCCGCTGGCCGTTCGCGGTGCCCGCACTGGCCCACGCGAGTGACCGGGCGACGGCCGAGACCGTCTTCGCCGTCCTGCACGGCTATCTCGGCACCGGGGTCGGCGAAACTCTCGGCTACCTGTTCACCGCCGCCTGGACCCTCCTGCTCCTGGCGGCCCTACCCGCGCCGCCGCACTGGTTCAGGGCGCTGGGCGCCGGCGCGGCGCTGGCAATCCTGGCCGGGCTGCTGGTGCCGCTCAAGCTGCCCGGCGCGGATCTGGTCAACTTCGCCGGATACGTGGCCTGGAGCGGCTGGGCGCTCTGCCTGGCCATACTCGCCGACCGGCTGCTCCTGCCGGGAACGGCTCAGGCTCCGGCTCCGGCCGCGAGTGCTTGACGGCCGGCGGAGTAAGGGCCGACGGCGCTTCGAGGCGTCCCCGGAAAAGTTCGAGGCGTCCCCGGAGAAGCAGGTGACGGCGCGCTCCGCCCGGGTGAAGCCAGGACCGGTGCCACCCGCGCCGGGCGCGCCCGCGTCGGCACCCGCCATGCCGGTGCCCGAGAAAACTCCCCGACCTGGTGAAGGTATGTGGTCACCGCATCAGAGGGGGTGGATTGTCGGATTTATTGCTTAATGAGAAGATTGAGGGGCGATGCCTACGGATATAGCTGTCATTCTTAGCGATCAGCTGGGTGAGCTGGCCCGCTTGGGGGAGGTCACCGGCGAGTCCGGCGTGAACATCAAGGGCCTCGCGGCTTTCACCGGGGAGGGCAAGGGCATCGTCCACGTGCTCGTCGACGACGCGGTCGCCGCCAGGTGCCGGGAGGTGCTCGAAGGCGCCGGGATGGGGATCGCGGACGAGCGACCGGTGCTGGTGGTGGACCTTGAGGATCGGCCCGGGACGCTCGGCGAGCTGACCAGGCAGCTCGCCGACGCGAACGTCAACATCGACCTCGCCTACACCACTTTCGGGGGCGTGAGGATCGTGATAGCCACCGACGATCTGGAGAACGCGCGCTCGGCGCTCGAATGGTCCGCGGTCATGCGTCAGGAGACGGACACCCCCAGCATCTGGGACCAGCCCGCCTGACGGACGACCGCGTCACGTCACGGCCCGCTGACGGACGCCCCCGGCACGGTCGGGTGAGATCGGACGAGGTCGATCCAGCGGTCGGCCACGCCACCCCAGAGCGTCCGGAGGGACGGTTCGGCGGCCTCGACCCGATCGAGCATCGCGGCCACGTCCACCCCCAGCCGCGCGAGCCTGCCCGACTCGTCCTTCGCCCACGCCCGGGCGGAATCGAGCAGCACCTCGGGGTGGAACTGCACGCCCCACGCCGCCGGGCCCAGCCGGAACGCCTGGAAGGGGAAGTCCCCGTCCCACAGGAGGGGCACGGCTCCCGGGGGCAGCGACGTGATCTCGTCCCAGTGCCACTGGACGGCCTGCGCGTCCGTGGGGAGACCGGCGAAGAGCGGGTCGTCGGCGGCGGCCGGATGGGCGTGCAGGCCGTACAGCCCGACCTGGGGACGCGCGGCGACCGCGACCTCGCCGCCACAGGCGGCGGCGAGCAACTGGCCGCCGAGGCAGACCCCGAGGGTGGGCACCTCGTCGCGTACGGCTCCGCGCAGCAGCTCGCCGGCGTGCGGCAGCCAGGGGGCGAGGTCGACGTCGTAGGTGCCCGGGGTGCCGCCGAGCACGAGCAGTCCCTCGTATCCGTCGAGGGACGGGGGCAGGCTGTCGCCCCGGAAGGGGGACCGGAGGTCCAGCGTGACGCCGGCCGCCGCGATGCGCTCGCCGATCAGGCCGGGTCCTGTGCCGTCCTCATGCTGGATCGCGAGAATCACAGACGGCCTGCCGCGATGATCGACTTCAGGAACATTCGGGTGCGCTCCTCTACGGGTTCGGTGAAGATCTGCTCGGGTGGGCCCTGCTCCAGGAGGCTGCCCTGGTGGAGGAAGCAGACCCGGTCGGCCACCTCCCGGGCGAAGCTCATCTCGTGGGTGGCGAGCAGCATGGTCATGCCCTCGGCGGCGAGCTGCCGGACGATGCCGAGCACCTCGGCGACGAGTTCGGGGTCCAGCGCGGCGGTGATCTCGTCCAGGAGGAGGACCCGGGGCTCCATGGCGAGCGTGCGCACGATGGCCACGCGCTGCTGCTGGCCGCCGGAGAGCCGGTCGGGGAAGGCGCCGGCCCGGTCCGCCAGGCCGACACGCTCCAGCAGTGCCGTCGCCTTCCTCTCGGCCTCCGCGCGGGAGAGGCCGCCGAGCCGGACCGGCGCGAGCGTGACGTTGTCGAGCACGCTCATGTGCGGGAACAGGTTGTAGCTCTGGAACACCATTCCGACGTCGCGGCGGAGCAGGTTGACGTCCACCCCGGGGCCGGAGACGACCTCGCCGTCGAGCCTGACCTGGCCGCCGTCGATCGTCTCCAGGGCGTTGACACAGCGCAGGAGCGTGGACTTTCCGCTCCCCGAGGCCCCGATGAGGCAGATCACCTCGTGCTGCTCCACCGACAGGTCGATGCCGCGCAGCACCTCGTGGTCCCCGTAGCTCTTGCGCAGCCCGGTGATCTCAAGGAATGTCATCACGCCCCCCGGGCTTTGTCGCGTGCGATCAGCCGGTCCACGAGGCGCGCCTGCGGAATCGTGATCAGGATGAACAGGCCCGCGACGACCGTGACCGACGACAGGTTGAAGTGGTTCGCGGAGAAGATCTTGGCCTGGTTGAACGCGTCGATCGTGCCGATCACGTTGACCAGCGCGGTGTCCTTCTGCAGGCCGATGAAGTCGTTGAGCAGCGGCGGGATGACGCGCTTGGTCGCCTGCGGCACCACGACGTGGCGCATCGTCGCCAGGTGGGAGAAGCCGAGGGAGCGCGAGGCCGACACCTGGCTCGGGTGCACGCTCTCGATGCCCGAGCGGAAGACCTCGGCGACGTAGGCGCCGTAGACGACCGTCAGCGCGAGAACGGCGTACCAGGTCTGGCTCAGGCCGGACAGCACCGGGATCTGCGCGATCGGCAGGCCGAAGCCGATCAGGTAGATGACGATGATCGCGGGCACGGCCCGGATGACG
The DNA here is from genome assembly GCF_055586905.1 of Streptosporangium sp. NPDC048886. NCBI lineage: Bacteria > Bacillati > Actinomycetota > Actinomycetes > Streptosporangiales > Streptosporangiaceae > Streptosporangium > Streptosporangium sp. NPDC048886. The sequence goes on along the minus strand of NZ_JBVJHH010000002.1, from coordinate 166,237 downwards.
TCGATGTAGACGACCGCCAGAGCCCGGATGGGCCGTCCCACGCGGCCCGGGGCGAGCCGGGCGAGGGCCAGGGCCAGCCCCCAGACCAGCACGAGGACCTGCGCCACGACGGCGATGAACAGGTTCGTGCCGAAGGCCCGGACGATGTCGAGGGTGCTCGTGCCGATCAGTTCGCCCTGGAAGAACGTCCGCTGCACGGCGGCGTCGTTCGCGAGCACGAAGACGAGCAGGGCGAGGGCGCACAGGACGGCGAACGCCGTACCGGCCGCGGTCCACGCGGACTCCCGCACCCGGGCGGCGAGCCCTCGCCGCTCCACGACGTCCGCCGAGGTGGCGCACCGGCCCGAACAGCGCCAGGCGTCGAGCGCCGGGCGGTAGACGAGGAGCACGGCCGCGGCGCCCAGCAGGGCGGCGGCGCCCAGCACCCAGCGCCAGACGCCGGGGCTCGCCGCCTCGAAGAGGACGGCCGCGACGGACCAGGTGGCCACGGTGGCGACCGTCGCCGCCGCGAGACCGGCGAGGGCCGCGCCGCGTCCCGGCGTCGGGACGGGCTGAGCCGTCGCCGTCATGACGCCTGCCACAGCGGAACCCGGGCGGGGTCACCGCCGAACGCCTTGGACAGATACGCCGCGGAGAGCTGGTCGAGGGTCCCGTCGGACTTCATCTGCTCGATGATCTTGTTGATGGTCTCGGCGTTCGCCGAGTCCTTCGGGTACAGGGCGCCGTAGGACTCACCGGTGCTGTACTGGCCGACGACCTCCAGCAGGCCGTTCGACTTGACGGCCGAGCCGAGCATGATGGCCACGTCCTGGAAGGCCGCGTCGATCTGGCCGGCCTGGAGCGCGGCGCTCATCTCCGGGTCGTTGGCGAAGAACTTGGGCTGCTGCTCCGGCTTGAGGGTGTCGGCCACCCACAGCGCGCCCGCGGTGCCCTGCTTGACGCCGAGGCGGAGCTTGCGGATGTTCCCAGCGGTGACGGACGCCCCCTTCTTCACCATCACGCCGATGTTGGAGGCGAAGTACGGTGCGGAGAAGTTGACGACCTTCTTGCGCTCGTCGGTGATGGAGATCTCGGCGAGGGCCATGTCGAAGTTCTGGGTGCGGCCCGAGACGAGGGCGTCGAAGGGCGTGTTCTCGATCGCCAGCTTGGACAGTCCCGCCCGGTAGGCGATGGTGGCGGCCATGCAGTACTCGTAGCCGTCCTTGATGGCGGCGACGGTGTCGCCGTTCCACCAGCCGGGAGAGGGCAGGTCGCCCTGCACGCTCAGGGTGTCCGCGACGACGGGCTTGAGCGTGAACTCACCGCGTTTGCCGGTGACCTTGCAGTCGCCGTAGGAGCTGCCGCTCGCCTCGGTCGTGTTGGCCGAGGTGGACGGCGTGCCGCACCCGGCGATGGACAGCAGCGCCAGCAGACCTGCGACGACGATGCGGGGACGGTTAGTGACCATTGGCGCGTCTTTCCTGGTTGGGGACCTGGCGGAACTGTTGCAAAAGCGTTTTGGCAGAGTCAAGGAATGTTGCCAAAACGTTTTCTCATCCATGGCACTATGCCTAGATGGCCACCCGCATCGGCATTCGCGACGTCGCCCGGGCGACCGGGCTGTCGATCACGACGGTCTCCCACGCGCTGAGCGGCAAGGGCCGGGTCTCGGAGCGCACTCGCGACGTGGTGCGGGCGGCGGCGGAAAGGCTCGGCTACCAGCCCGACCCGATCGCGGCCGGGCTCGCCTCCGGCCGGGTCGGCGTGATCGGCATCCTGGTCGAGCACGTCAGTTCACGGCACTGGGAGCACACCTACCGGCCCTACTACGCCGCGTTCATCTCCGGGGCGACCATGCTCGCGGTCGAGCGCGACCACGCGGTGGTGGTCCTGCCCACGGCCCTGTGGGGCAAGGTCCCCCTGGACGGTGTGATCATCGTGGACCCCGCGCACGGCGACCCGATCGTGACCGAGTGCCGCCGGCGGGGCAAGCCGGTGGTGACCGACGGCAAGCCCCTCGACCCGGACTGCGCGGACGTGCCCGGTATCGAGAGCGACTCAGACGAGACCCTGCACGTCCTGCTCGGCCGTCTGCGCGACGCGGGGGCCTCACGCATCGCGCTGCTCACCGGCACCGAGCCCGACTCCTACACCCTCGACACCGAGAAGGCGTATCGGGCCTGGTCGGAGGCGAACGGCAACTCAGTGATCATCGAGGCGCTCCAGCCCGGCGAGAGTCCCGCCACGGCCGCCGAGCGGCTGCTGTCCCGCCCGGACCGTCCCGACGCGGTGCACGGGCTCAACGAGACGTACGGCGAGGCGCTGCTGGGCGCCGCCCGCAGGCTCGGCCTCTCCATTCCCGGCGACCTGCTGGTCACGATCATGTGCGAGACCGCCGAGGACAAGCACTGGGAGGTCCCGCTGAGCGTGCTCAGCCTTGAAGCGGAGCGCCGCGGGGCCGTGGCCGCCGCCGCGCTCGTCGACCTCCTGGGCGGCGAGGAGCCGGGCAGGCTCCGGGTCCCCACCCGCCTGGTGCTCAGGGAGTCGACCGGTCGCCCCGGGGCCGGCGACGCCGGCGGCGGGACGTGAGCGCCGCCGGCGTCGCGCTCCGGCCGCCGGCTCAGCCGAGCTTCCACTCCTGGTTGGCCGCCCCGCCCCAGCAGGTCCACTGGGTCACGTCGGCCCCGTCCCGGGTGCCGCCGCGGTAGACGTCCAGGCACTTGCCGCTGTGGCGGGCGACGACGGTGAAGTAGCCGTTGTCCTTCTGGACGAGCTCCCACTGCTGGTTGGCCCCGTTCCCGCAGGTCCACTGGATGACGTCGGCCCCGTCCTGGGTGCCGCCGCCGTAGACGTCCAGGCACTTGCCGCTGTGCCCGGCCCGGATGGTGTAGTAGCCGCTGTCGGTCGCCACCAGGCGCCACTCCTGGTTGGCGCCCCCGTGGCAGCTCCAGTGGATGACGTCGGCCCCGTCCTGGGTGCCGCCGCCGTAGACGTCCAGGCACTTGCCGCTGTGCCGGGCGACCAGGGTCGCGGTGAACCTGGTCTCGGGCTCCTGCGGCCCGTCGGCGGCGGAGGCCGCCGGCGGGCCGACGAGTGGGGCGGCGAGCAGACAGGCGGCAAGGGCAATGGCCTGACCAGCGCGGACGAGTGTCATCGGGCCTCCTGGGGCGCGTCGAAGATCAACTCGTTCTTCGTAGCACGAGTCACCTGCCGTGTCGGCTAATCACGCTCCGTAATCGAGGTCGTGTCGTGACCCGGCGGGTCGCGTCCGGTGCCGCCCGTCGCGGTGACCGAGGACGCCTGTCGCGTCGATCGGACCCGCCCGCCGTGCGGGCCTGGCACGCCCGCTGCGAGGGCCGGACCCGCCGGCCGTGAGGGCCGGGCTCACCTGCCGTTCGGGCCTGGTCCGCCCGCCGCGTCGGCCGCGCTCACCTGCCGCGGTAGACGGCCGGGCGCTTCTCCCGGAAGGCCCGGGAGCCCTCCTTGGCGTCCTCGGAGCCGATCACCGGCCAGCCGATGCCGTCGGAGACCTTCAGGGCCTCGGCCTCGGGCAGGCCGAGGGTCTCGCGGTAGGTGCGCAGGATGGCCTGGACGGCGAGCGGCCCGCACTCGCTGATCTGGCCGGCGATCTCCAGGGCGGTGGCCAGGGCCTGGCCGTCCGGGACGACCCGGTTGACCAGGCCCATGCTCAGCGCCTCCCGGGCGGTGACGGACCGGCCCGTCAGGAGGATGTCCATGGCGAAGGCGTAGGGGATCTGGCGCGGGAGCCGCACCGCGGAGCCGCCCATCGGGAACAGCGCGCGGCGGGCCTCGAACAGGCCGAGAGTGGCGGACTCGGCGACCACCCGCAGGTCGGTGCCGACGAGCAGCTCGGTCCCCCCGGCCACGGCGTAGCCCTCGACCGCGCAGACGATCGGCTTGGCCGGCAGCGCGGCGCAGTCGCGCAGCAGGCCCTTCCAGTGGAAGTCGGGGATCTCCGAGGCCCGCTGCCGGACCCGGGGGTCGCTCGACGGGGTGCCCATGGCCTTCAGGTCGGCGCCCGCGCAGAAGGTCCCGCCCGCGCCGGTCAGCACGGCGACGCGGACCTCCGGCTCGTCCGACACGTAGGCCCACGCGTCGGCCAGGCCGACCAGCATGTCCGAGGAGAGCGCGTTCTTCGCCTCGGGCCGGTCCAGGGTCACGACGACGACATGGCCGGCGCGCTCGACGCGGCAGTGCGGGGTGCTGATCGGCAGAAGTTCCACGGGGTCGGCCTCCGTTGCTTAGCAAGCGCTTGTTAGGTGATCCTAGATCCGGCGCGCCCGCTCCGCCAGGCCGCCGGCTCCACCGGCCGCCCCCTCCGGTGGTGACCGGCACCGGCCGCGGCCTTGTCCGCCGGCCCCTGTTGACCCAAGGTGTTCGGTAGGAGACCCGAAGTGTCCGGCGGTGCGGAGGGGTGGGGGCGCGCCGGACCCGCAGCCTAGATCAAGCGCTTGCTCGGTATGTCTCGGGCGGGTTAGTCTGCCCCTGCGTATAAGAACAGATTCTTGTTCTATCCTCCCCGCACCGCCAGAGTTTTTCGCAATATCGAGAACGTGATTCACTTCGGCGGTCCGGGCCTTTCGGCGAGAGAGGATTTCCGATGGGCACGCTCGGTTTCTGGAGGCTGGCGCAGGCGGATCCGGACTGGATCGCCGCCGTGGATCCGGACGGCACCGAACACCGCGCCGGTGACCTGCTCGCCCGTGCCAACCGCCTCGTGCACGGCCTCCGGGAGCTGGGACTCAAGCCCGGCGACGGCCTGTGCGGCCTGGTCCCGAACGGCGCCGACGGGCTGGTGCTCTATCTGGCCGCGCTGCAGGCCGGGTGGTACTACACGCCCGTCAACTGGCACCTCACCGGCCCCGAGATCGGCTACATCGTCGCCGACAGCGAGGCGCGGGCGTTCTTCGTCGACGAGCGCTACGCGGAGGAGGGCCTGCGCGGCGTCGCGGAGTCGGGCATCGACCGCGCCCGCGTTTTCGCGTTCGGGCAGGTGGAGGGGGTCCGACCCGCCTCGGATCTGACCGACGGCCGGTCCGCCGCCGCCCCCGCCGGCCGTACGGCGGGCGCCACCATGCACTACACCTCGGGGACCACCGGCCAGCCCAAGGGCGTGCGCCGGCCGCTCAGCGGCCTGGACCCCGACGACGCGGCCGAGATGATGACGTTCCTGCTCGGCCTGTTCGGCATCACCACGGGCAAGGAGAACGCCCACCTGGTCACCTCGCCGAACTACCACACCGCGGTCACCCAGTTCGGCGGTACGGCCCTGCACATGGGCCACACGCTCGTCTACATGGACCGGTGGGACGCCGAGGAGACGCTCCGGCTCTGCGAGCGGTACCGCGTCAGCAACTCGCACATGGTCCCCACCCACTTCAAACGCCTGCTCGCGCTCCCCGAGGAGGTCAGGGGCAGATACGACCTGTCGTCGCTCCGGTGGATGATCCACGCCGCGGCGCCCTGCCCGGTCCCGGTCAAGTGGGCGATGTTCGAGTGGTGGGGCGACTGCATCTACGAGTACTACGCCGCGACCGAGGGCGGCGGCACGATCGCCACCCCCGAGGGCTGGAAGAAGCACCCCGGCACCGTCGGCACCGCCTGGCCGATCAGCGAGCTGCTCATCGTGGACGAGAACCTGGAGCCGGTCCCGGCGGGGACCCCGGGCACGATCTACATGAAGATGATGGGCGTCCGCTTCGAGTACAAGGGCGACCAGGCCAAGACCGAGGCCGGCCGGCTGAAGGACCACTTCACCGTCGGCGACATCGGCTACCTCGACGAGGAGGGGTTCCTCTTCCTCTGCGACCGCAAGGCCGACATGATCATCTCGGGTGGAGCCAACATCTACCCGGCCGAGATCGAGAACGAGCTGATGGTCCACCCGAAGGTCGCCGACGTGGCGGTGTTCGGCATCCCCGACGATGAGTGGGGCGAGCAGATCAAGGCGGTGATCGAGCCCGCGCCCGGCGCCGCCCCCTCGCCCGAGCTGGCCGCCGAGATCCTCGGATCGCTCAAGGGCCGCCTGTCGAAGATGAAGTGGCCCAGATCCGTCGACTTCATCGAGGAGATGCCACGCGAGCCCAACGGCAAGCTCCTCAAACGCAAGCTGCGCGACCCGTACTGGGAGGGGCGAGACCGTGCGATCTGAGCGATCCGCCGGGCCGGACGCTTCCGCGTCCGGCACACTCCGGCACCCGGCGGAGAGGCCCGGCGGCGACCGGCGCCCGGCGCGGACGCCCGGCGGCGACCGCGCCCGGCGTCCGGCGGAGGAAGGGGAGCGCCGATGAGCCTGGAGGCGCGGCACGTACTGGAGTTCCCCGGCGGCTACACCCGCACGACGGGGCCGGTGATCGGGCGCTTCCTCACCGAGCTGCGGGACGGGCGCATCGTCGGGGTCCGCACGGTGGACGGCCGGACGCTGGTGCCCCCGCTGGAGTACGACCCCGAGACCGGTGACGCCGTCACCGGCGACTACGTCGAGGTCGGCCCGGCCGGGACGGTGGAGAGCTGGGCGTGGGTGCACAGCCCGCGCGCGGGCCACCCGCTGGACCGTCCCTTCGCCTGGGCCCTGATCCGGCTGGACGGGGCCGACACCTCGCTCGTCCACGCGGTGGACGCCGGCGACGTCAAGGCCCTCCGCCCCGGCCTGCGGGTCCGGCCCCGCTGGCGGGCCGGGCGCACCGGGCACATCACCGACATCGAGAGCTTCGTCCCCGAGGTCACCAAGATCGTGTCACCGGTCCGGACCGAGTACGTCATGCGGCCCGGCCTGGCGCTCGCCCGCTTCCTGGAGGGGGTCGCCGGAGGCGTCTTCGTCGGCTGCCGGTGCGGCTCCTGCCACAAGGTCTACGTGCCCTACCGGCTCTCCTGCCCCGAGTGCGGCATCGCGATCACCGAGGAGGTCGAGGTGCCGGACACCGGCACGATCACCACCTTCGCGATCAACAACCTGCCCGACCCGCGCGCCCCCGAGGTGCCGTTCGTCTCGGCCTACGTCCTGCTCGACGGCTCGGACGTCCCGATGATCGCCCTGGTCGGCGGGGTCCCCGCGCACGAGGTACGGCAGGGCATGCGGGTGCGGGCCGTATGGGTCCCCGAGGAGGAGCGGACGCAGTCCATGGCCAACATCAAGTGGTTCGCCCCCACCGGCGAGCCGGACGCGGAGCTGTAGATGCGTGAGGTAGCGGTCGTCGCGTTCGCGCAGACCCGGCACAGCGCGACCGACGAGGGACAGAGCGAGCCCGAGCTGATCCTCCCCTCGCTGGAGGAGGTCCGGCGGAAGACGGGGCTGCGGAAGTACGGCTTCACCTGCTCGGGGTCGTGCGACTATCTGGCGGGCGCGCCGTTCTCCTTCGTCTCCGCGCTCGACGCGCTCGGCGCCTGGCCGCCGATCTCCGAGAGCCACGTGGAGATGGACGCCGCCTGGGCGCTGTACGAGGCGTGGGTCAGGCTCCAGCACGGCGACGTCGACTCGGCGCTGGTCTACGGCTTCGGCAAGTCCTCCCAGGGCGACCTGCGGGAGATCATGACGCTCCAGCTCGACCCCTACTACCTGGCCCCGCTCGGCCTCGACCAGGTCTCCTACGCCGCGCTCCAGGCTTCGGCCGTCAAGGCCGACCGCGCCCGGCTGGACGAGATCGTACGGCGCAGCCGCGCCGACGGCCGGGCCAACCCCCACGCCCTCGACCTGCCCGACCCCGCGGGCGAGGACTTCGAGGTGGAGCCGCTGCGGCCGTACGACATCGCCCCGGTCACCGACGGCGCCGCCGCGGTGGTGCTCGCCGCCGGGGACCTGGCCAGGGAGCTGTGCGAGAACCCGGCCTGGATAACCGGCATCGCCCACCGCATAGAACCGCATTACCTGGGCATGAGAGATCTCGCCCGGTCGGCCTCCGCCGCCGAAGCCGCACGAGCGGCGGGGGTCGGCAAGGGTCACGTCGACGTGGCCGAGATCCACACCCAGTTCAGCCATGAGGAGCTCATCCTCCGCCAGGCGCTGGAGCTCGGTGAGGACACGCTCGTCAACCCCAGTGGCGGACCCCTGGCGGCGAACCCGGTCATGGCCACCGGGCTCATCCGGATCGGCGAGGCCGCCCAGCGCATCCTCGACGGCGGCGCGGCCCGCACCGTCGGGCACGCCGCCGGCGGTCCCTGCCTGCAGCACAACCTCGTCACCGTGATGGAGGCCTGACCATGGGTAACCGCTGCGCGGTGATCGGGATCGGCCAGACCCACTACACGACCAAGCGGCGGGACGTCTCCATCGCCGGGCTGGTCCGCGAGGCGGCGCTGCGCGCGCTGGAGGACGCGGAGCTGACCTGGAAGGACATCGACGCCGTCGTCATCGGCAAGGCGCCCGACCTGTTCGAGGGGGTGATGATGCCGGAGGCATACCTGGCCGACGCGCTCGGCGCCGCCGGGAAGCCGATGATGCGCGTGCACACCGCCGGTTCGGTCGGCGGCTCCACCGCGCTGGTGGGCGCCTCGCTGATCCAGGGCGGCGTGCACGGCCGGGTGCTGGTGGTGGCTTTCGAGAAGCAGTCGGAGTCCAACGCGACCTGGGCGCTGTCGACGCACCTGCCCTTCAGCGCCTCACTGGTGGTCGGCGCGGGCGGTTACTTCGCCCCCCACATCCGCGAATACATCCGCAGGTCCGGCGCTCCGGAGCACATCGGTCACCTGGTGGCGGTCAAGGACCGGCGCAACGCCCTGAAGAACCCCTACGCCCACCTGAAGATCCCCGGCATCGACCTGAGAATGGTCGAGTCGACCCCGATGCTCTGGGAGCCGATCCGCTACCTGGACACCTGCCCGTCCTCCGACGGCGCGTGCGCGATGGTCCTGTCCGCCGAGGACAAGATCACCGGCGCCGCCCCCGCCTGGGTCCTGGGCACGGCGATGCGCTCCGAGCCGATCTTCCGCGCCGGGCGGGACACCGTGAACCCGCAGGGTGGCAAGGACTGCGCGGCCGACGTGTACCGGCAGGCCGGGATCACCGATCCGCGCCGGGAGATCGACGTGGCCGAGGTGTATGTCCCCTTCTCCTGGTATGAGCCGATGTGGCTGGAGAACCTCGGCTTCGCCGCGGAGGGGGAGGGGTGGAAGCTCACCGAGTCCGGGGCCACGGCGCTGGAGGGCGACATCCCGTGGAACGCCTCCGGCGGGGTGCTGTCGAGCAACCCGATCGGCGCGTCCGGGCTGATCCGGTTCGCCGAGGCGGCGCTCCAGGTCAGGGGGATGGCGGGGGAGCACCAGGTCGACGGGGCCAGGCGGGCCCTGGGGCACGCCTACGGCGGGGGCGCCCAGTTCTTCGCGATGTGGATGGTCGGCAGCGACAGACCCTGATCTCCCCCCAGGAGGGGCCCGATGGAGTTCAACCACGCAGATCTGTTCGAGGGGCTCGCGGACGCGATCGGGGAGCGCACCGCCGTCGTCTGCGGTGACAGCCGCCTGACCTACGCCGAACTGGACGCCGAGGCCAACCGGCTCGCCCACCACCTGACGGGCCGGGGCGTGCGGGCCGGGCAGCACGTCGGGATCCACCTCTGCAACGGCGTCGAATACGTCGTGGGGCTGCTGGCCACGCTGAAGATCCGGGCCGTGCCGGTCAACGTGAACTACCGCTACGTCGAGGCGGAGCTGCTCTACCTCTACCAGGACTCCGACATCGTGGCGCTGCTGTTCGACGTGGAGTTCGACGACCGGGTGGCGGCCGTGGCCCCGCGGGCTCCCGAGCTCAGGCACCTGATCGCCGTGGGCGGCCCCTCCCGGATCGAGGCGGCGGTGCCGTACCGGGAGGCGCTGGCGGGCGCGCCGGCGACGCGGGGGTTCCCCGAGCGGTCGGGCGACGACCTCTACATCATCTACACCGGCGGCACGACCGGGATGCCCAAGGGCGTGATGTGGCGGGCCGAGGACCTGTTCTTCGCCTTCGGCGGCGGAAACCCCTACGGGGATCCGCGTGCCACACCGCAGGAGGTCGTCGAGGCGGCCAGGACCTCCGAGCCGATGACCATGATGGCGGCGGCCCCGCTGATGCACGGCGCGGCCCAGATGGCCACCTTCATCACCTGGTGGCTGGGCGGCACCATGGTCTACGTCCGCAAGTTCGACCCGGCCGCGGTGCTGCGGGCGATCGAGCGGGAGAAGGTCCTCACGGTCAACATCACCGGCGACGCGATGGCCCGCCCGCTGGCCGACGAGATCGCCACCGGCGCCTACGACCTGTCGTCGCTGTTCGTGCTCAGCTCCACCGGCGCCATCCTGACCGGCTCCGTCCGCGACCGCCTCCAGGAGCTGCTCCCCGGCAGGATGATCATCGACAGCTTCGGCTCCAGCGAGTCCGGCTACACCGCCTCGGCGGTCCCCGGCTCCGCGCCCGAGTCGGGGCAGCGCTTCCAGTCCAACGCCACCTCCAACCTGGCCGTGCTCAACGAGGTGCTGGAGCCGGTCAAACCCGGTGGGGGCGAGCTGGGCACGGTCGCCAAGAGCGGCCGGATCGCCTCCGGCTACTACAAGGACGGGGCCAAGACCAGCCGGACCTTCGTGACCGACAGGGCGGGCGTGCGCTGGCTGCTCACCGGCGACATCGCCCGGGTCGAGGAGGACGGCACCATCACGATCTTCGGCCGTGGCTCGGTCTGCATCAACACCGGCGGGGAGAAGGTCTTCCCCGAGGAGGTCGAGGCGGTGCTCAAGGGGCATCCGGAGGTCTTCGACGCCGTCGTCACCGGCGTCCCCGACGAGCGCTGGGGCAGTCGGGTCGCCGCCGTGATCGAGCTCCGCCCGGGGACGGCGCCGTCGGCCGCGGAGCTGGACGCCCACTGCCGGCAGCGGCTCTCCGGCTACAAGGTGCCCCGCGTCTTCGCCTTCGTCGAGGAGATGGTCCGCTCCCCGGCGGGCAAGGCCGACTACCGCTGGGCCAGGGAGACCGCCCAGGCCGCCCAGGCCGCCCAGGACGCGCAGTCCTGACCGGGACTCCGTGCTCCCGGCGCGTTGCCGGACGGCCGGGTCCGCGGCGCCGGATCCGGCAGGGACGCCTCCTGGCCGGTCCCCGGTGCGGCGGTCCCGGGCGGGTGCGGCGATCTCCGCAGCGAGAGGACCGCCATGGCCCGCTGTGAACGGAGATCATGGACCCGTCCGTCCCGACATGTCGGCCGACCCCACATTTCCCGGGGAGTAGGGTGCTCGATCCCCATTGACTGGGAGAGACGATTGATCATCCGTCGGAACGCGCATCGATTGTGATTAACGTCACACGGGATGCTTGGTGCGTTCCATGAGCCTGGACCGCACGGGCTCATCTTTTCTTCATCGCAGGGCTTCTCGATGTTCGCGCACCTCAAGGGCTGAGCCGCTGGTCAGTGTGTCGATGATGGGACGAATACATCGGTGAAGTTTCACCGGATGTTACATCCGACATATGTCATTGCTTACAGTGATCATTTACTCGGGTCAACCGGATTCTTACGATCAGGGCGCTTTATCTCTTTCTCTGCCTCCTGCCTGCGTGCGCCTGTTACCCCCCGATCCCTCCGTCCAGCCCCGGATATCCGGGCCCGAGTCCTACCGGAGCCGTAAACGGTTACGGCGACGGCGTGTGATCGCCACCGCGATCGGCGTCACCCTGCTGGCGTCGATGGCCCCGGCCGGCCCGGCGCTGGCACAGACCTCTGCCGTCGCGGCCGGGCCGGAGCTGCTGTCGCAGCTGGCCTCCGGGATCGGCGGCCTGTTCGCCGAGACCCCGCGCGGGCGGATGCGTGCCGGCGCCGGTGCGGCCGCGCTGCCCGGCCGGACCGGCGCGACCGCGCCGGGTAAGCCGGGGCCGCCGGGCAAGCGGGTCAAGGAGCTGACCGGCAAGCGCTTCGCCAACGGCACGGTGTACGAACTCGAAGACGGCCGGCGGCAGGTGGAGCTGTCGGCCGTGCCGCGCCACTACCGGGACGGCGGCGGTAAGTGGCAGCCGATCGACACGACGATCGGCGCGACCTCCGATGACGGGTTCACGCACGGCAACGACGCCGCCGGTTTCTCCTCCCGGTTCGGTGACGCCACCGGCAAGCTCGCGAGGATCAAGGCCGGGGAACGGCAGCTGACGCTCGGCGTGGCCGGTGACTCCAAGAAGATCATCCCGGAGGTGAAGGGCTCCACCGTCACCTACCGGGGCGTGTGGGACGGCGCGGACGTGGTCTACAAGGTCACCCCCGAAGGGGTGAAGGAGTACCTCGTGCTGTCCAAGCCGCCGGCGGCCGACGCGAAGTTCGCCTTCACCGTCAAGACCGGCGGGGTCGCGGCGCGGCAGAATCCCGATGGGTCGGTCGTCTTCGACGCCGACGACGGTTCGGGGACTGCGTTCACCATCCCGAAACCCTTCATGATCGACGCCACCGATGATGTGGCCTCGCCGTACGGCAAGCGTTACAGCACGGCGGTGACGCAGACCGTCGCTCAGCAGGGCGCCGAAACGACGATCACGCTGAAGCCGGACGCGGCCTGGCTGGCCGCGCCGGATCGCAAGTGGCCGGTGGTGATCGACCCGACGATCAACCTGGGTGCCGACAACCCGAGCAACACCTACGTCGATTCGGCCTCGCCGCGGGCGAACTTCGACTCCTCCTGGAAGCTGCCGGCCGGTAAGACCGCCACCGGTGTCAACCGGGCGCTGCTGTACTTCAACTGGCCCAGCTGGGACGTGCTGCCGCTGGGCGCCCGGATCGACCAGGCGAAGCTGGAGACCTACTTCGACCAGGCACTGGGGACGGCCGGGCCGGTGACGGTGGAGGCCCACGAGATCACCTCCGAATGGGACTCCTTCACCGCTACCTGGAACACCCAGCCGGCCTTCTCGCCCACGGTGGCGGCCACGGTGACCAAGAACGCCGGGGAACTGTCGCGCTGGCACTCCTTCGACGTCACCACGGTGGCCAACGCCTGGGCCGCCACCGCCGACCCCGCCTGGGGCTTCCTGCTCAAGGCCGCCGACGAGACCTCCACCGCGAAGCTCGGTGGTCCGGTGTACGAGGCGAGCGAGGACGTCTACGGCGGCGACGCGATGCTGGGCGAGAACGCCACGCATCCCCGGCTGACGCTCACCTTCGGCACCCCGTCGGTGCAGCTGAAGCAGCCGGCGGTGGCCACGTCGGTGGGCGCGTCGCTGTCGTGGACGCCGTACGCCGATCCCACCCCGGACGACGCCGCCGATGATCTGGCCGAGTATCGGCTGTATCGGTACTGCCCGTCGGGCTGCCAGCTCAGTGAGGGCTCGGCCGGCACGGACCCGCAGCTGGTGACCACGCTGCCGGCCGACGTGACCGCTTATGCCGACACCAGCAGCGGCGCCGACCCCGAGGCGGCCGCCGATCCGGCCTACACCCACGAGGCCACCTACTGGGTGGAGGCGGTGCTGAAGAACGGCAAGGCCTCGGCGTCCCAGGAGATGCGGGTCATCCTCCCCCGGCCGGGTCAGGTGACCAAGGTGATCGTCGCCGGCGCCGACACCACGTTGGCCTCCGGCGAGCCATCCGCCGGCCACGACACCGTCGACGGCCAGAAGCGGCTGCAGGTCGGCAACACCGCCACCACGCTGGGCAACACCCGCGCAGTGGTGGACTTCGACGGCTTCGCCACCCAGATCCCGGCCGACGCCCAGATCAGCGAGGCCACCCTGTCGCTGTGGGCGGCCACCGCCACCGGCTCGGGCGCCACCTTCAACGCCCACCGGCTCACCAAGGGCTTCGACGGAGCCGCCACCTGGACCAAGGCCGACGCCACCACCACCTGGACCGCACCCGGCGGTGATTTCACCGCCACCGCGCTCAGCGGCGCCTCGGCCGTCACCGCGCAGCCTCGCTGGCAGCAGTGGAACGTCACCGACGCCGCCAAGGCCTGGATCACCGACCTGACCGCCGACCACGGCCTGCTGGTCAAGGTCGCAGGCGAGGCCGGCACCGCCAGGCAATCAGTGCAGTTCCTGGCCTCCGAGACCGACGAGCCGCTGCTGCGGCCCCGGCTGCGGGTGACCTACGCCGAAAAGACCGACGGCTCGGCCACCTTCTACGCCCCCGGCACTCCCGAGCGGCTGGACACCGGCGCCACCCGCCAGGTCACCGTCGCCCTCACCAACACCACCGCCCAGACCTGGCCGGCCGCCTCGACCGCGCTGTCCTATCACTGGAAGCTGCCCGACGGCACCGAGATCTCCGCTCCCGCCAACCAGGTCAGAACCCAGCTGCCGGTCGACCTGGCACCGGGGAAGTCCACCGTGGTCTACGCCACCGTCAAGGCCCCGGCCGTCACCGGCGAAGGTGGCAACAAGGCCGAAGCCGTGGACCTGGTGTGGGACGTCCAGGACACCGTCACCAACAACTGGAAGTCCGCCTCCCACCAGTTGCCGCAGCTGCCGCAGCAGATCCGCGTGGACTCGCCGACCTCTGACCTGCTGGGGGCGGAGAAGTTCTACGCCTACACCGGTAAGAACACCGGCGCCGGGTCCACCGCGTTGGTCAACCCGTACGCGGGCAACGTGGTGTGGAACTACAACGCCTTCTCCAACCCCTCGCGCGGTGTCTCCACCTTCGTGCGGATGACCTACAACAGCCTCGACACCAGCGCCTCGGCGATGGGCTACGGGTGGTCGTTGCAGACCTCGACGTTGCAGCGGCTCGGCTCGCAGGTCTACTTCCACCCGCCCGGCCAGAACTGGCCCTCCCAGGTGCGGTTGACCGACGGCGACGGCACCACGCACGTGTGGACGCTGGACACCCACGGCGCCGACGTGCGTGACTGCACCTACGCCACCTGCGACTACACCCATCCGCGCGGGATCCACCTGTATCTGCAGAAGGTCGACCCCGCCTCCTTCGCGGATCGGGAGCTGGCCGCGCAGCGCACCTGGGTGTTCACCAAGCCCGACCGCACCCAGTTCTTCTACGACGAGGAGGGCTTCCAGTCGGCGATCGTCGACAAGAACGGCAACACCATGTCGTTCGCCTACGAGCGGCGCAGGTCCAACAACAAGCCGACCAAGTTCCTGCAGCACATCACCGACGCCGCCGGGCGGCGCACCCTGACCCTGGACTATTTCAAGAAGGGCCAGGACTACACCTACGTCAACGACGCCGGCACCGAGGTCGCCGACACCAAGCTGACCAACCCGCACATCATCGACAACGTCGAGTCCATCACCGACGTCGCCGGGCGGAAGGTCACCTTCACCTACAGCGACAAGGGCCTGATGGCCAAGATGGTCGACGGCGCCGGTGACCCCGAGGCCAAGACCTTCCGCTTCACCTACGACGCCACCCAGGGCAACAAGAACGTCAAGTTGGTCGCGGTCAAGGACCCGCGGGGCAACACCACCGCGCTGAAGTACTACGAGGCGCCGGTCGACCCCAAGGACAAGTGGAAGATCGAAACGTTCACCGACCGGCTGAACGGGGTGACGCGGTTCGACTACGTCGACCCGGACGGCCCACAGGGCGGCGTCATCCACGCCACGGTCACCGACCCGCTGCAGCACGCCACCAAATACGTGCTGGACGCCTACGGCCGGCCCGAGTCGATCACCAACGCCAAGAACGAGACCACGGCGCTGACCTGGGACCCCGACCACAACGTCACCAAGCTGACCGAGGCCAACGGCGCGTTCGCCACCTGGGTCTTCGACCAGAAGACCGGCTACCCGCTGGAGCTGAAGGACGCCGAGGCCAACCACAACGGCACCGCTCCCACAGTGCTGGGTTACCAGACCTTCCTGAACGGCTACGTCGCCGACCTGACCGAGAAGACCTCGCCCGAGGGCCGCAAGTGGGCCTTCGGCTATGACGCCAAGGGCAACCTCAAGACCGTCACCGACCCGCTGGGCGTCGCCTCCCCCACAGTGGGCGACTACACGACGTCCTACGACTACGACGGCTCCGGCCAGCTCATCAAGATGACCGACGCCAACGGCAACCCGGCCGCCTACGGCGACTACCACCCGACCGGCTACCCGGAGAAGATCACCGACGCGTACGACAACGTCACGATGACCTCGTATGACGTGCGCGGCAACGTGTTGTCGGTGACCGACGCGCTGGGCAAGAAGACCACCCAGACCTACGACATCTTCACCCGGCCGCTGGAGAGCAAGGTCCCCAAGGACCAGGACGCGGGCGAGTTCATCGTCACCCCCGCCCCCGTCTACGACCCCAACGACAACATCACCAAGGCGACCGCGCCCAACGGAGCGGTGTCGACGGCGCTCTACGACAAGGCCGACCAGCTGCTGGAGTCGCTGCTGCCCAAGGACACCGACACCGGTCCGGAGCGCAAGGCGTCCTTCACCTACGACCTGGCCGGCAACCTGAAGACGCAGACCGAGCCCAAGGGCAACCTCACCGCCGAGGCCGGTGATTTCACCACCACGTATGTGTACGACCCGATCTACCAGCTGACCGACGTGCTCAACGCCGCCCAGCAAAAGATCACCTACACCTACGACAACGTCGGCAACGTCACCAAGGTGGTCGACCCGCGTAAGAACGCCACCACCGACACCGCCGACTACACCACCATCTCCACCTACGACCGCAACCACCGGGTCACCCACGTGAAGGACGCCGCCGGCCACCAGACGGTGACCGACTACGACCTGGACGGGCTGGTCGAGGCCGCCACCGATCAAGAGGGCAACACGACCCTCATCACGCTGGACAAGCGCGGCGCGGCCGTGGAGACCAAGGTCCCGCACTCGGCCACCGACGGAGTGGTCAAGTACACCGTCACCCAGTTCGTCTACGACCAGGTCGGCAATCGCACCAAGGTCGTCACCCCGCGCGGCGTGGAGACCACCGACGATGCGGCCGACTTCATCGCCGAGACCAAGTACGACAAGCTCAACCGTCCGGCCGAGGAGATCTACCCCTTCGACAAGGACGACCCGAAGTACAACACCCCCGACAGCGTCAAGTACGCCTACGACGCCGTCTCGCAGCTCAAGGAGATCTCCGCGCCGCCCTCGCACGGGCAGACCATCCGCAACATCACCACGATGACCTACTGGGACAACGGCTGGTCCAGGACCACCACCGACCCGTGGGACATCAAGACCACCTACGACTACAACAAGCTGGGTCTGCAGACCAACCGCACCGTCACCTCCGCGGGCGGCTCCTCCCAGCGGGCCCTGAAGTGGACCTACTTCCCCGACGGCAAGCTCCACACCCACTCCGACGACGGCGTGCCGCTCGGCCTGGACGTGGTGCTCGGCGACAACTCCGACACCGGCCAGGTCACCGCCACCGGCTCCTGGACCGTCGTCGGCAGCAGTGGGGGGAGCGGGCTCGCCGCCACGGCCACCGTCGGCACCGGCTTCACCGGCTACGACTACGCCACCGCCCCCGCCGGCACCGGCTCCTCGGCCTTCACCTGGAACCTCACCACCCCGTCGGCGGGCAAATACAAGGTTCACGTCAAGTACCCCACCGGGGCGACCGCGACCAACGCGAAATACACCGTCAAGTACGACGGCGGCGAGACGACCGCCACCATCGACCAGACCGCCAAGGCGGGTGAGTGGGTCAGCCTGGGCGAGTTCGCCTTCACCGAAGGCAACGCCCACTCCGTCACGCTGACCGACGAGGCCAACGGCACCGTCGCCGCCGACGCGGTCAAGCTGGTGCGCGACACCACCGGCACCACCGACACCGAGAAGAAGGACTTCGAGTACTTCTACGACCCCAACGCCAACCTGACGAAGCTCCGCGACTACTCGCCCACCGCGAAGATCGATACCTGGGACATCGGCTACACCGGCCTCAACCAGGTCGAGCAGATCGTCGAGAAGCTCGACAGCGTGGTGAAGAACACCACCGGCTACACCTACAACGAGAACAGCGCCGTCACCGAGCGCACCCACGACAAGACACTGGCCACCTACCGCTACGACGTCCGCGACCTCGTCGAGAAGGTCACCAACGCCAAGTCGGCCACCGACACCGGTCCGAAGGTCACCTCCTACACCTACACGCCCAAGGCCGAACGGCTGAAGGAGACCAAGGCCAACGGCAACACCGTCGACTACGACTACTTCCTCGACAGCCTGCTGCGCCACTCGATCGAGAAGAAGCCCAACGGCACGGTGGTCTCCGAGCACACCATCGGCTACCAGGGCAACCTGCACCGCAGCCGCGACCTGGCCAAGATCCAGAACGCCGACAACCCCGGCGCCTACCTCGAACACGACTACGCCTACACCTACGACCCGCGCGACCGGATCGCCAAGTCCGTCAAGACCCCTATCGGCGGTGGCGCCGCGGAGACCGACACCTACCTGCACGACGCCAACAGCAATGTCTACGACCAGACGGTCCAGGGCAAGCAGACCACCTTCACCTTCGACCGCAACCGGCTGATGACCTCCACCACCGCCGGGGCGACCTCCACCTACACCTACGACCCCTACGGCCGGCTGCGCACCATCACCGGCGGCGGCAAGACCCAGGAGAAGTACACCTACGACGGCTTCGACCACGTCACCCGGCACGAAAAGCTCGGCGGCGCCGGCAGCACCGTCACCACCTACACCTACGACCCGCTGGACCGCACCACCTCCAAGACCGAGAAGACCGGCACCGCGAGCGCGAAGACCACCGCCTACTCCTACCTCGGCCTGTCCGGCGAGGTGCTGGACGAGGAGGTCGCCGGCAAACTCACCAAGTCCTTCCAGTACAGCCCCTGGGGTGAGCGGCTGTCACAGGTGAAGGTCAAGACCGACGGCGGCGAGGAGTCCTCCTACTACGGCTACAACGCCCACACCGACGTCGAGACCATCACCAGCGAGACCGGCGACGCCCGCGCAACCTACGGCTACACCGCCTACGGCGGCAACGACGACAAACTCTTCACCGGCGTCGACAAGCCCGACCCTGTCGATCCCACCGCCAAGGAGGAGTACAACCCCTACCGCTTCAACGCCAAGCGCTGGGACAACTCCACCGGCATGTACGACATGGGGTTCCGCGACTACAACCCGGGCCTCAACCGCTTCCTCACCCTCGACTCCTACAACGGCGCCCTGGCCGACCTGAGCCTCGGCACCGACCCCTGGACCTCCAACCGCTACGCCTTCACCGGCGGCAACCCCATCACCGGCATCGAAAACGACGGCCACGACCCGTATGGGTGCTCACCCAACAACTCCAACGACTGCGTCGAGAAGAACAACGCCATCGCCCGCAAGGAAGCCGGGCTTTCCGCCTACGACAAGAGTGGATATGGAGGGACATACACAAAAGTAGGCGATCGCGGCGCCGGCAAGACCGGCACCGTTACGGTTCCCGATGGAGTTGACCTCGGCGGCTTCAGAAGCAGCTTCAATAAGTACTACGCCGACATCATCGGAGCCAGAAACCCCACCGGCATGGAGCAGGTTCAGGAAGAACTGAACGCGGCCATCAACGCTTGCCGGCAAATCGGGGAGCGTGTATGCGGCGGGTGGTTCGTGACGTTAGTCGCCGATCACACGAATGCGCTCGTAGCCAACGGGTACTCACCAGTCGGTGATGGAGGAGGCCACCTTTCGAAAGGGGCGATTGGGTCTCTCACGAAGGGAACCGTCAAGCGCATTGCAACCAATGCAGTCGAGCACTATCTGCTTGGCCTAAATAATGCAGCTACAGGTGGCCTAAAGGAGATGGCCAAGGCTCAAGGGCTCAAGCATTTCATGGATGTAACCCCTGCTGAATTCGAGCAAGTATTCGAGAACTCCGTCAAGAGCGGAGCTAAGTTCACCTTTACTCTAGATGGATTTGTACCCAAGGGGTGGACAGCAAAGCAGGCTATCGAGGAAGCGATGAAGGGGGCGGGCGAGTGGGGACCAAGATACGGAAACGTCACCAACTGGGAGCTCTTCACTCTCAACAAATACGGGCGACTGGGTTCCGTTACCTTCCTAATGAACGGCAAGAAGATCAAGAATCCATTCAACTAGGCTAACACTCCTTGAGTGCCACACGCTCGGCGGTTGGCGTTGAGCTTCGAAACAAGATTTAACGCCAACCGCCGAGAAATGCTATGCTGGATCCCATAGAAGCCGGAGAGGGAAATGAATCCTGTTGTTAACTACCCCGATAGACTCTTTCGTTGGTGGACATATCTGCCGAGTCACTCAAAACTTCTACTGCGTAGCGGCAGAGAAACATCAGGTACTACACGCATAGATATCGCATTTAATGAGGTGCGCGCGATAAACCTTCCGGTAGTCATGCAGGGCGTTATTATCGAAAATCCACATCCTGCACAGATATCCAATCTCCCATCCAAAGAACTTGGTGTCGACGTTAACCTCGATGAATTTCTCATAATACGCGGATCTGGCTACACTGGATATATTGTGGCCACCGTTATTGGAGTCGACGAAAGCACAAAGCGATTTCAGGAACCTGATATATGGGGAATTTGTTCGTGGGCATGGGGGGACGGGGCCCCAGAATCTTGAAGATCTGATCAGACCTAGCCGGTTTTCATAGGTAAAGCAGGGTGAGCAGGAGGCGGCTGTCGTGTCCTAATGCCGTCACCCATTGGCCAAAACCGGAGGGTAAGCAAAACCCATAGACTTGGAGCGATCTCGGACAGGATATGGTCAAAAGGATTCCGAAAGATCCAAGAGTGGCAGTTCAAAGGTACGCGAACAGAGCTGGAGACAACATCATCGAATACCATGTTCCATGAGGTGGAGTTCAATTTAGACAAACTGGCGGCAGCGGAAACTGAGAACTACGCTCGTTCAGGGATTAGGGTTTAGGCGTCCAGCCGTATGACGGCCCGCCAATTGCCCCGGTGGGCCGTCATGCCAAAACTCGTAATTATTTTTACACAAGGAAAATTGACAGATTAATGGGATTATGCAACTACGACGACTCTTTGATTGAGGCTGTCGTGCTGAGCGATGGACAGGAGGGGAGCGAGGAGTGGGTGGTGGAGTTTTGGGACCTAACTCTCGGGGGCAGGGGAGAGATGATGCATGTACGCAAGGATCCTGACGGCGAATATCGTGCCGATACCCTGGGGCGGCGGTTGGATGACCAACTTATTGGTTGGGCAATTTCCGTCGCAAAATCCGAACTGAACGGATGATCAAGCCTTTTCATCCTGGCGCCACGGATCGCAGACTCGTTGCGAATCACCATTCATGGGGCCTCCGTGATGAATCGTTCGCCAAATTCCCCAAGCTCGCCGATCAGTCGATGGCGTGCCGCGTCCAACTGTTCGGTGTAGGAGGAATCGAAGATCGACGACAATTGCGTTTCCAGTGCTCCGTTGATCCTGAACAGAGCAGACCAGACGGCGCGGTCATCGACAAGCGTTGAGAAGTCTTCTCGATGCATCACGCGGTTCATCCAGTCGGACAGGACGAGCGCCTGATCGTCTGTTAATTCAATCTTCATGGAAATCTCTCGCCGGATGCTGGTGATTTGGTGCTGAAGCTTCCCGTTCCGCAGCAGGTGAGTTAGCTGATCCTCTCCGGGTCTCCACCTGCCGAGATGCTCTCCGACATTCGGGCCGGCGGCGGAGAATGATGCATGAAGACCCGCATCTTCTACTGCGTAGTGGATTGCGGACTGCCCTCTGAACGTACCTTTTATTATCTGCGTTCCCGGATTTTTCGCCAACTGCGCAATGGCGTGAATGAATTCTTGATCATTCTCCCCGCCCGGCCCCTTGGGCGCCGGCGCCTCAATCCCCCCGGCCTGCCCGGTGGGATACCAGCGGTCGGCGACATCCGCGTCACCCGAAACTGCCGCGTCACCTCCGGCATAGATACTCCCTGCGCGAACAGTTCCGCGGCCTCGAAGCGCAGCCGCTCGCGCTGGGCAGGTTCCACGGTGGTCAGCCCGCCGCCCTCGGCATACCTCATACCTCCGGGGTGGCCGATCGCCACAGGCCATCCCGGCCGCTGTAGCGCCAGCCTTTCAAACTCAGTGGCAAGGCCGGGCGGGCCTCTCTGTCGGTGATGGCTGACGAGCAGCGGAATAAGGAACAGAGATGAGCCTCCATGCCCATCGCGATGCGGCTCCGGCCCTTCGTCGTTCTGATAGGCATGCTCCTCTTGTCGACCGGGCGATTTATTCGCGCACATCCCGGTCGGGCCAAAAGAATTTGTAGCGATTCTCGTTCTTGTCGTACAGGGCCCAAGGCTCTGGATGGCTCAGGCTGAATTCATCCACCAGTCATTTATGCATGGTCATGCGGATTCCTTCGATTTGGAAGTTGCTTTCCATGGATGAGATGTCCGTGACGACGACGGTTGTGGCGTCACCTCTGATGCGCTCTTCTATCTCTGGAGAAAGAATCTCCATCGCTTTTATTAATTGCTCCAGCTCGGCGTTGGTCATGGCTCGCCGAGAACATAGCTCGCCGAGAAGGGGGCGGGTGAGTGGGGGCCAAGATGCGGATCACCCGTTCGCGGGCCGGGAGGCGATCTCGGCCGAGGATCTCGCCGGCTGCCGGCTCATCGGCGTCGCCGAACCCACGCCGCGCTACTGGCGGGAATCCGGGGCGCCCCTCACCACCCCCGGCGGACGACTCATCTCGCGCGGACCGGTGGTCGGCACCCCGCAGGAGGGCCTGACGATGATCGCCGCCAACCGGGGCACGATGCTGTTCTGCGAGCCGGCCGCGCTACCACGGCCGCCGTGACGTCGTCTTCGTCCCGGTCGCCGGCCTGCCCGACTCCGCCCTCACGCTCGTCTGGCACCGGGACAACGAGACCATCCGCGTCCGCGACTTCAGCCGCGCCATCGGCCGGGAGGACGTGCCGGGGTTAGGCCCGTCCCGCAGTTCTCGCCTCGGCTAAGGTCATCATCGGGATTTTTCCGATCAAGTACTGGTATGACCAGCTGCGGAAGAAAGAGGCGTACGGTGCCCGATCTCGGTCGGCTGGATGCGGGCGACCCCGAGCGGATCGGCGGCTATCGGCTGACCGGCGTGCTGGGCGAGGGCGGCCAGGGCAGGGTCTACCTCGGACAGGACTCCTCCGGGAGCAACGTGGCGGTCAAGGTGCTGCACGCCCGGGTGGCCGCCGATGCCGCGATCCGTGAACGGTTTCGGCGGGAGGCTCGGTCCGCCCGCCGGGTGGCGGCGTTCTGCACCGCCCAGGTCCTGGACGCGGGCATCGACGGCGAGCGGCCCTATCTGGTCAGCGAATACGTTCCCGGCCCGTCCCTGCACGAGTTGGTGGCCGCCGGCGGGCCCCGGACCGGCGGCGGGCTGGAACGGCTGGCGATCGCCACCGCGACGGCGCTGGAGGCCATCCACCGGGTCGGCATCGTTCACCGCGACTTCAAGCCGGGCAACGTCATCATGGGGCCGGAAGGGCTGGTGGTCATCGACTTCGGCATCGCCCGCATCCTGGACGGCACCGCCACCACGCACTCGGCGCTCGTGGGCACGCCCGGCTACATGGCGCCCGAGCAGTTCGCCGGGCAGCCGGCCAGCCCGGCCTCCGACCTGTTCTCCTGGGCCGCCACCATGGTCTACGGCGCGACCGGGCATCCGGCCTTCGCCGGGCGGCATCCCGCGGAGGTGATGGGCGCCATCCTGGGCCGTGAGCCGGATCTGCACGGCGTGCCGGACCACCTGCGGTCGCTGCTGGCGGCCTGCCTGGCCAAAGACCCCGATGTACGGCCCGCGGCCGGTGACGTGCTGGCCGTGCTGACCGGCCGCGCGCCCGCTTCCCATCCGCCCGGCGGTGAGCGTTCCGATCCGTCGAAAGCAGGCCGACCTGCGCGGGAACCGGATGGCATGCCACCGGGCGCAGACGGCACGCGTGACACGGCTCCGGTCGCCAACGACGTCACAGCCGGGGGGAAGGCACCTCACGAGCACGCGCTGGACGCTCCCCGGGTAGACGCACCCAGCGCGGATCCGCCGTCGGCTCCGTCGCGTTCGCGACTCACGCCGAAGGAGGGCACGCCGCCGGACGGTGCCGCCTCCACGACCGGCCCTGACCCCGGCCCCGAGGCGACAACGCCCTACTGGGGATCGAATGCGGCGGCTGCGGCACCACCGGAATCTGCCGCGCCGCCACGCCGCCGGATCCTGTACCGCGTGCTGGTAGTCGCTGCGGTGATCGCCGCTGTCGGGTTCGGTGTGCGGTCGATCGCCTTCGCTCCCTCCGGTACGGCGGTGACCGGCCGCTCCGGCATGGCATTGACCGGCCACTCCGGCCCGGTCGCCTCGGTGGCGGTGACGCAGCTCGACGGCCGTCCCGTCGCCGTCTCCGGCAGTGACGACGACACGGTGCGGGTGTGGGACCTCACCACGCGCAAGCAGATCGGCGGACCGCTCACCGGCCATACCGAGGGGGTCACCTCGGTGGCGGTGGGACAACTGAACGCCCGGCCCATCGCCGTCTCCGGCGGCTGGGACAGGACCGTGCGGGTGTGGGACCTCACCACCCGCGAGCAGATCGGCGGACCGCTCACCGGCCACACCGACAAGGTCGCCTCGGTGGCGGTGACGCAGCTCGACGGCCGTCCCGTCGCTGTCTCCGGCAGCCCCGACGACACGGTGCGTGTATGGGATCTCGCCGAAGGCCGGCAGGTCGGTGAGCTTTCCGCCGGCCATGTCGGTGGGGTCGCCTCGGTGGCGGTGGGGCAGCTGGACGGCCGTCCCGTCGCCGTCTCCAGCGGTTACGACACGACGGTGCGAGTGTGGGATCTGGCCACGCGCGAGAAGCTCAGCGAATGACCGATCAGGCGGACGCGCTCTAAGACGGTGACTCATTTGGTGGGTCGGCGGTAGCAAATGAGGGCGGCGGCGATGGTGACGAAGGATGCGAAGTGGTCGGCCCGGCGCTCGTAGCGCCGGTGTAAGCGGCGGCAGCCGGCCGGGAGACGGTGCGCTCCACCACCCGGCGGTGGCGTCCAAGGCGCTGGCTGGATTCGATCCCTCGGCGGGCGACGCGGGCGACGATGCCCCGGCCGCGCAGGAAGGTCCGCAGGTGGGGATAGTCGTAGCCCTTGTCTCCGTGGATCCTGCCCGGTCGCCGGCGTCGGGGACCGCGGCGGGAACGGATCGGCGGGAGGCTGCGCACCAGCGGTTCCAGCGCCAGGCTGTCGTGGACGTCGGCGGTGCTGATCGCGACGGTGAGGGGTAGACCGGTCCGCTCGGTGATGAGATGGACCTTCGACCCTTTCTTACCGCGATCAAGCCGATTCGGGCCCGTCAGGTTCCCCCTTTGGCGGCCCGCACGCCGACCGGGTCGATCGCGCACCGCGACCAGTCCAGCTCACCGCGGGCGCCGAGCTCATCCAGCAGGATCCGGTACAGCTTGGCCCACACCCGCGCAGCACTCCACTCGGTGAAGCGGCGGTGCACCGTCTGCCAGGAGGCGCCGAAGACCGGCGGCAACTGACGCCACGCACACCCGGTGGTGGCAACGTAACCGATCGCCGCCAGGATCGTCCGATCGCCGACCCGCCGCCGCCCGCCACCCTGCGGCCGCGTCGGCGCCGGCGGAACCACCCGCTGGAACAACTCCCACAACTCATCAGGCACAAGCCGTCGAAGGAACGCATCCACGAACGGACTAACGATCAATCTCCAGATGAGTCACGGTCTAAAAGGGCGGCGGAGGCTTCGCGGGCCTCGGCGGCCACCGCGCGGCGGGCGCCGTCCTCGCCCAGCGTCAGGACGTGCCGCGATGCCAGGCCGTGAGCCGGCGGTCCCGTCGGCGGTCCGGCTTAGGCCCGCGATCACCGGGTACCAGCAGCACATGCTTGACCTTCTGCCCGAGGAGACGCTCCGGGAGGTCGTCGACCTGCTCGTCCGTCTCGTCGAGGCGGCCGGCGCGATCGTCATCTTCGCCGGTGCGGCCGTGGCCTTCGTGCGCTTCCTCCTGGTCGCCGTACGGCGGCACGACGATGACGGGTTCATCGCCGTGCGGCTGTTCCTGGGGCGGTTCCTCGCGCTCGGTCTGGAGTTCCAGCTCGCCGGCGACATCCTGCGCACGGCCATCTCGCCGAGCTTCGCGCAGATCGGGCAGCTGGCGGCGATCGCGGCCATCAGGACCGCGCTGAACTTCTTCCTGAGCAGGGAGATCGAGCGGGAGGGACGCGCGGTGGGCGAGGCCCGCCCGCGTCCGGTCCCCGGTGCCGGAGGTGGCTGAGTTCGTCCGTGCGGCCGCCACCCTGGTCGCCGCCATGGGCCTGGTCGCGGCGGTCGCCGCCCTGCTGTCCGGCGGCGGCCCCCGGGGCGCGATGGCGGTGCTGCTGGACTTCCTCGTCGCGGCGGGGCTGCTCCGCCTCTCCTCCGCACAGACGTGGACGGCCATCGCCGTGGCGGCGCTCACGATCGCGATCCGCAAGGTCGTCGTCGCCGGGTTCTCCCTCTCCGCCCGATAGGGTCCGCCCGCCACCCTTCCGCCGGCCACCCTTCCGCCGGCCACCCTTCCGCCCGCCATCCCTCCGCCCGCCGATCCGCCCTTCGATCCGTCGCTCTCCGCTCTCCGCCCGGTGACGCCCGTACGGTGACTCCCCGCCCGCCGGCTCCTCCGCCGGGTAGGGCGGCGGCCCGGCCCCGGTGACACGGCCCCGCCGCGCCGTCCGGTGGCGCGGCCCCGGCCCTCACCCCACGCGGGCACCCCACGCGGCCGTCCGGCGGCTCTGTCTGACACAAGCGCCCAAGACGATCGTCTCGGGCTTGGATAGGCTCACGGGCATGGGAAACCGTGAGGATCTGCTGGCCGGAGCCAAGCGCTGCCTGTACGAGAAGGGCTACACACGCACGACCGCACGCGACATCGCGGCGGCCTCCGGCGTCAGCCTGGCGGCCATCGGCTACCACTTCAGGTCCAAGGAGGCGCTGATGAACACGGCGCTCTTCCAGGCGATGCAAGAGTGGGGCGACGAGATCGAACGGGCTCTGACCGCTGACGCCGACCCCGGTGCCACGCCCGCCGAGCGCTTCGCGGCCACCTGGGATCGGGTGATCGCCTCCTTCGCCACCCACCGTCCGGTCTGGGTCACCCAGTTCGAGCTCATCGCCCAGATCGACCGCCTGCCGGAGATCCGCGAGCAGCTCGTCGCCTCGATGAACGCCGCCCGCCTCGGACTGGCCGAGATGTTCCGCAACGTCGGCGCCCCGGCGGGGGAGGCGGGCGGCGACAAGGACGCGCGGATCGTCGGCTCGCTCTACCAGGCGATGCTGAGCGGGGTGCTGGTGCAGTGGCTGGTCGACCCGGAGCAGGCCCCGTCAGGCCGTGACCTGGTCGACGCGCTGCGGATCGTCGGCGACGACATGGGCACGGCCCCGGCGGCCCGGGAAGCCTGAGCCGCCGGCCCCGGCCCGGCCGGCGCGCGGGGTGGAGCCTCCGCCCGGTGGCCGGCCGGCGCGCGGGGTGGAGCGGCGGACTGACGGCCGGCCGTCGCGCCGGTCCCGCCGTCCGGCCTACTCCTCCCCGGTCGGCCAGAAGTAGAACGTGAGGGAGGGACGCAGCGGGTCCCCGCCGACCGCGATCAGACCCAGCCGAACCCTGGCCCCGCGGGCCGCCATCGCCTCGCGCAGGCGCAGCAGCGGACCGAGGTCGTGGCCGAAGGCCCGCTGCAGGGAGCCGAGCAGCTCCGCCATTCCTTCCGGGCCGTCCCAGCCCCAGGCCGCGCAGAAGAAGAAGACCTTCTGCCGGGTCCCGGTCCCGTCGTGCGAGAGCTGCAGGAACATCGACCGGTCGGCGGGTCTCGGCCGTGACGCGGTGACGAACAGGTCGTGCAGCCGCCTGGCGGGCAGCAGGTCCGGATGCGTCCCGGCGCGGTCGCCGAAGGCGCGGTCCGGGTCCGCGGGGAGCCACTTGTAGGTCTTCCAGGCCGTGAGCTCACCGCCCGCCAGGTCGTAGCCCATCACCTCGACGGCTCCGGGGAGCCGGCAGCCGTGCAGGTGCTCGGCCTGCCTGAGGGACTTCATCGGCAGCGGGAACCTGGCGGCGAGCTCGTCCGGGCCGAGCCAGCCGGTCCTGAAGTAGACCGTTCCGCGCCTGCGGCCCCCGGTGCCGTAGCCCAGGCCGAGCATCAGCGGGGCCGGCAGGTCCGCCGGGGCGCCGGCCAGGTGGGTCCGGAACAGCTCCAGCAGGCAGGCGGTCTGCTCCTCGGTGGAGCATCCGGTGACGGAACGGGCATGTGTCAGCGAATGCTCCCAATCCTCGGCGCGATGCTCGACCATGTCGATGACGCAGCGCAGGGTGGGGGCGCCCTGCTCGCCGAGTTTCAGGGAAACCTCAACCGGTACGGCGGAGCCGGTGAGAATGGAGTGCCGGCGCGGCTCCCCGGTGATCCGGAGCAGCTCGGCGGCGGTGGCGCCGGCATCGTCGCGGACGCCGAGCCGTACGGCGAGGTCGCCGAACGCGGCGGCCAGCCGCGCCGTCGCGGTGAGGTCCATGGAGGCCACGGTTGTCTCCTCGGGGCAGGGGGGAGCGCTTGTGACAGCCGAGACAGCCGACGTCGTGATCGTCGGGGCCGGGGTCGCCGGACTGGCCTGTGCCCGCCGGCTGTCCGCGCGGGGCTTCGACGTCGTGGTGCTGGAGGCCCGGCACGCGATCGGCGGCCGGGTCCGCACCTTCCGGCCGGACCCGGCGGAGGCGGTCGAGCTGGGAGCCCAGGTCGTGCACCCGGCCGGCTGCGACGACTTCGACGATCTCCTCCGCGAGGCGCGGATCGGCACCGCGCCCATGGAGACGGGCACCGAGCTCGTGGTCGTGGCCGGGGGCGTGCACCGCGGGGCCGCCGCGCTCGCCGCCCGGATCCGGCCGCTGCCGTGGGCGGTGGAGGCGGGGCTGTACGCCTCGCGGCCGCTGTCCGGCACGGTGGGCCGGGGGCTGTCCGGCCTCGCCCCGCCCGCCCGCGCGCTGGCGCGCTGCTGGATGGAGCAGGTGGTGGGGGAGGACCCGGCGCTGCTCGACCTGGCGGAGACCGCGGCGACCTACCACGGCCGCGGGCGGGGCGGTGAGCGAATGGTCGCCGGGGGGTTCGACCGGGTGGTCCACGCGCTGGCCGAGGGGCTGGAGATCCGCACGGACTCCCCGGTCGAGCGGTTGCGCTGGGGCCCGGGCGGGGTGGAGGCCGCGACCGCCTCCGCGGTGGTCCGCGCGCGTGCGGCCGTGCTCACCCCGCCCCCGCCGGTGGTCGCCGGCGGGGACCTCGCCTTCGATCCGCCGCTGCCCCGGCGCAAGGCCGACGCCGCCGCCGTTCTCGCCTCCTGCGACGCCGTCGCGGTCGTCCTGGTCACCGCCCGGCCGGCGCCCCGCTCCGCGTGGCTCCTGCTGGCCGACCCACCCGGCGGGCTCTGGACCAGCCGGGCCGGTTCGCGCGTCACGGCCGGCCACGTCAAGGGACCCTCGGCGCGGCTGGCCCGGCGGCCGGGCTGGGAGGCCGACCTCCTCAGGTCGCTCGGCCCCC
Source organism: Streptosporangium sp. NPDC048886 (assembly GCF_055586905.1). Classification (NCBI taxonomy): domain Bacteria; kingdom Bacillati; phylum Actinomycetota; class Actinomycetes; order Streptosporangiales; family Streptosporangiaceae; genus Streptosporangium; species Streptosporangium sp. NPDC048886. Next base: position 136,808 of record NZ_JBVJHH010000002.1, on the reverse strand, counting down.
GCCTGGGGGAGGTGGACGACGTGCTCGTCACGGACTGGGGGCGCGATCGGTGGTCGCGCGGCGCCTACAGCGTGCCGGTGGCCGGCGCCGGGGCCGCCTCGGCCGTGTGGGCCGAGCGGCTCGGCCGGACCGTCTTCTTCGCCGGGGAGGCCTCGGCCCGGCCTGACCTGCGCGGTCTCGTCCAGGGGGCGCTGGCCAGCGGGGAGAGAGCGGCGGGCGAGGTGGCGCTCGGCCTGTCCGGCGGGCCTCATGACCAGCGCAGCGGCAGCGAAGCGTAGCCGCGGGGGACCGCGCCCGTACGGCGGGCCGGGCCCGCGCCGCCCGGCCACGGCTCGGCCGGGCAGCCACGGACCGCCGTGATCAGCAGCCGTGCGAACAGCCTGACGAGGGGCGCGCCGAGGCAGGAATGCGGACCCGCCCCGAAGGAGAGGTGCGGGTTGACGCGGCGGCCCAGGTCGAGCCGGTCGGGGTCGGCGAATCTCGCACCGTCGCGGTTGGCCGCCCCGAGCAGCGGCACGACGCCGTCGCCCCGCCGGATCGACCGGCCGCCGACGACGACGTCCTCCCCGGCGGTGCGGGCGGTGAACTGGATGGGCGGGTCGATTCTCAGCAGCTCTTCCGTGGCCCGTCGCGCCGGCGATCGACCGGCGTCCGTCAGGTCGCGCCAGCGCCCGGGCTCGGCCAGCATGGCGGCGACGGCGTTGGTGACCATGTCGCCCAGCGGCTCCACCCCGCCGACGACGAGGAGGCCCGCCGTGGCCATCGCCTCCGCCGGGGCGAGCAGCCCTTCGAGGTGTCCCCGCGCGAGGACGGTGAACGCGTCCGGGCGAGGGGCGGCGCTCCGGGCGAACAGGTGGTCGGCGAATCGGTCGCACATCGCCGACATCGCGGCCTCCCCGTCCCGCGCCGGATCGGCGAAGGGGTCGAGGTTGCCCGCGACGGCGTCGGCCCAGCCACCGAAGTCCGCGAGGTCGTCCTCCGGCAGGCCCAGGAAGCCGGCGAGCACCCGGACCGCCAGCGGGCGGGCGAAGTCGGCGGCGAGGTCGGTCTCCCGGCCCGCGCGCGCCGCCTCGCGCACCCGCAGCGCCCAGGCGCCGACCAGCGGGGCGAGCCAGCGCTCGTGCTCGCGCAGCGCCCCCGGCCGGAACGCCGGCGCCGCGGCCCGCCGCAGCCTCGTGTGGTCGGGCGGGTCGGTGTTCAGCATGGAGGTGGGCAGCGCCGTGCGGCGCTGCCGTAGCCGCTGCCCCTGCCGTGCGGAGAAGCGGGGATCGCACAGCACGGTGAGGCAGTCTCGGTGCCGGGTGAGGAACCACAGCCGGGCCCCCGGCACCGGATGCACCGGGTCGTGCTCCCGCAGGGCACGGTAGGCGGGGTAGGGGTCGGCGAGGATCCCGGGGTCGCGGGGGTCGTAGGCGGGCGCTGTCATCGGCGTCAGTGCATGGTCAGGCCGCCGTCGACCGTGAGCACCTGGCCGCTCATGAACTCCGACTCCGGAGAGCAGAGGAACAGCATGGTGCCGACGAGGTCGCGGGGGTGCTGGTGCCGTTTCACGGACTGGTACTGCAGGATCTCGTCCACCGCCTCCCGGCCCGCGGGGCTGAGCGGCCGGTCGGGGAGGTCGGGGACCACGGCCCCGGGGGCCAGGGCGTTCACCCGGATCCCGTGCTCGCCGTATTCGCGGGCGAGCGCCTTGGTCAGGCCGATCACCCCGGACTTGGCCGCGATGTAGTGGGCCATGTTGGACAGTCCCGACCACACGAGGTTCGTCGCCACGTTGACGATCGCGCCGCGGCCCTGCTTCCGCATCACCGGCAGCACCGCCCGGCAGCAGAGGAAGACGCTGTCGAGGTTCAGGGTGAGCACCCGCCGCCAGGCGTCGTGGTCGATGTCCTCGAACGCCACGTGGGGGTAGCTGCCGGCGTTGTTGACCAGCACGTCGACGGCCCCGAAACGGGCCAGCACGGTGGCGGCCATGCCGGCGGTCTGCTCCGGTGAGGTCACGTCGACGCCGAGGGGGTGCGCGCGTTCCGAGCCGGTCCGCTCGTTGAGCCAGCCGGCGAAACCGGCCGCTCCCTCGGCGTCGACGTCGCACACGACGACCCGGGCGCCCTCCTGGACGAGGGCGGTGCAGTACCACCGCCCTATGCCGTTGGCCCCGCCGGTGACGATGACGACGCTGTCGTCCAGCCTGCCCATCAGTTCCTCTCCTGGTCGTCGTCCGGCTGGTAGAACATCAGCCGGTTGCCGTCGATGTCGTGGGCCTCCAGGAAGCGCGCGACGCCCGTGACGGCGCGCATCCGGGCCGGTGGGGTCCTTCCGTCACGGTCGAGCAGCCCGCGCGTGTGCTCCAGGTCGTCGACCCGGAAGTCCAGCACCGCCCCGCCGCTGACCCCGGCGGTGGGGATCTCCGACAGGCCGATGCTCACCCCGGGCACCGGGGAGGTCAGCTCGATCCAGCCGAACTCCGGGATCGCGGCCAGGACCCGGCAGCCGAGCACCCGGCCGTACCACTCCGCCGCGGCCCCGGCGTCGGCCACGGTCAGCACGCACTGCAGCCTGCGCTCGCCGGAACCGCCGGCGGCCGGAGCCTGCGCGGCCATCCGGGCGGCGGCGCTGACCGGGGCGGCGGAGGCCGCCGTCGCGATCAGGTGGTCGTCCAGCGGGAGCGCTCTGAGCTCGTCGATCAGCTCCTCCCGCCGGTCCAGCAGGAAGCCGGCCGCCCCACCGGCCGCCGGCAGCCCCGAGCGCCACGCCTCCCGCTCCTCCAGGCGGCCCCGGACGGCGTCGGTGAGGAGCCCGAGGACGTCCACGGGCGCGAAGGCGATGTTGACGGCGAGGGAGTGTCCCACCGCCTTCGCGCTGTGCCAGGTCCCCGCGGGCAGGCACAGGACGTCGCCCGGGCCGAGCAGGACCTCGGCGAACGCCTCCTCCTCGATCTCCGGGCGCTCCCACGGACGGACCGAGCTGGGGGCGCGCCCGATGTAGCGCACGCCGCCGCTCTCGTCGGCGAAGGCGTTGCCGCGGGGGAAGGGGACACCCGGCGCCCGCGACAGGCGCCACCGCTTGTGCCCCTCGAGCTGGAGCGTCGTCACGACATGGGCGTCGAAGTGGGTGTTGAAGCCGTAGCCGTGCGGTGAGAGGTAGCACTTGACACCCATGTCGCCGTGGTGGCCGAGCTCGCGCTTGAGCCGGGCGGCCAGGTCGGCGACGCGGGGGGCGGCCCGCTCGACGGGCTCCACGCAGACCGAGGCGCCGCGTCTGAGATGGCCGGCCACGTCGGCGGCCGCCACCGCGACGTGCGCCCCGGCGGCCCCTCCGTCGCCCTCCCGGTCGCCGCTGACGCGGATGAGCAGGCCCAGCTCGTCCTGGCGGCCCATCGCCTCGCGCAGGTCCGCCATGGTGAACAGGTCGTCGAAGCGGCCGGCGGGCCCCTGGACGTGCAGCGGCCTGCGCTGCCAGTAGGCGGTGCGGAACACCTCGGGGTCGAGCGGGTGCACGAGCGAGGCCAGCGCGGAGGCGCCCTCCCGGGCCGGCCCGTCAGCGGTGACGCGCAACGGCCACGGGCCGGTCATTCCGGTTCTCGCGGGCCGAGGAGAAGGCAGTAGACGACCGACTCGTGCAGCCCGTCGAAGCCGAGCCGGCCGTCGAGCTCGCGGTCGAAGTAACCGCCGACGGGCACCGCGGCCAGCCCGCGCCCGGACGCGGCGAGCACCGCGTTCTGCACGACGTGCCCGGCCTCGATGAGCACGAAGCGGTAGCCGCGCTCGCCGTATTTGAAGGCGGAGCGGTAGAACACCGCCGACACCAGCACCACGGCCGGCGCCGCGGCGACGAGGTCGGACTGGACGAAGCAGCCGCCGGCCTCGAACTCGCCCAGCTCGTGGAGCTCGTGCGCCGCCGGGTCGTAGTGGTAGAGGCCGGGCACCAGGCCCGACACCTCGCGGGCCCAGAGATAGAGCTCCAGGGGGTAGAGGGCGCCGCCGGACGGGGCGGCGCGGAAGGGACGTGGATACCGGCCGTCCGCGTTGGGCCGCGTCACGCCGTAGGCGCAGCGCAGGATCTTCGCCACGTCCGGCAGCCCGACCGGCCCGGGACCGAACCCCCGGGCCGACTCGCGGCCGGTCAGCGCCTCGTCGAGGCCGATGCCGGACGGCGGGAGGTCGTACGGCAGGGCGATCCGGGGACGGTCGTGGTACGGCTTGGCCTCGCGCAGCCGGTTCATCATCGCGACGACCGTGCCGTCGGAGGGATGCCGGTCGAAGTAGAGGTGCGGTGTGGCCCGGGTCGTCTTGGAATTCTCGTGGTAGCTCTCCCAGACGGCATCCTCGCTGTCCTCCAGCAGGAACGCGTCGACCGGATGCATGGCTGCCCTTCCTCGTCGGGGGATTTCCCTCGTCAGGGAAACGGGTGGGGATGGGGGTTGTCGTCGCCGGGGGACCAGCCGGGGAGCGCCGCCAGCCGCCGGCCGCCGGTCGCCCGGTTGGAGTGCCCCATGTGCAGCGGATGCAGGCCCGCGACGACCACCCGCACGACCGACAGCCCCAGCTCCGCGAGGTCGGGCGTCGTGAGGTCGCACGCGATCACGTCCTCGCCGGCCGCCGCCACGGCCGCGACGAGCGCGCCGAGGGAGCGGTCGCGGCCGGGGGAGAGGTCGAGATCGACCTCCTCGGGGGAGCTCCAGGCGAAGCGGGCGTACTCCTTCGACTCCTGCGGGCAGTAGTAGCGCAGATGGGCCCGCTGCCCGTCGACCGCGGGATGACCGGCCGCCACCTCGACGGGGAGCGGCGGCAGGTAGTTCATCACCTGGACGGAGAACTTCCGCGTGTGCGCCAGCTCCTCCAGGCTCTTACGGCAGGCGACCTCGGCGTCCGGGTGGGAGGCGGCGGCGAAGGCGAGCGCGGGCGAGGTGCGGGTGAAGCCCTCGGCGACCGTCATGACGGACGGGCAGCCGATGTCGGTGCCGATGTCGACGATGTGCACCGCCAGCCCGACGGCCTGGAAGCGCCGCACGAGGTCGGTGAGGGAGTCGGGCAGGCTGTCGTGCCTGATCCGGGGGCGGCTCAGCCGTCCCTGCCACATGAGCGTGAACGCGTCGCGCTCGACGACCTCGCACAGGGCCGACAGGGTGGCCTCCTCCGGAGAGGAGCCGCAGGCCAGCCCCGTGGAGATGGGCTGGGCGATCGCCGCGTCGGCCCGGTAGTGGTAGGGGACGTAGACGAAGGCCGCGGGGACGAGGACCTCCTCCCCGGTGACCAGGGAGCGCCCCGGCGTCCAGGCCACCCGGGTGCCGGAGGTGAACGGCTTCCAGGGGAAGCCCGGCGCGCCGTGCTGCTCCGGGCGGTAGAGGGCGTAGGAGTCCGGCGGGGTGGCGGGCCGGTCGAGCTCGGCGTAGGAGGTGATCAGGAGGTCGTCGTAGGAGAAGCAGGCCGAGCAGTAGCGCTCGACCGCCTCGCCGACCGCCTTGGCCAGCGCCCTGCGCCGATCCGTCGCCGCCCCGCCGTTGTTGCCGAAGTTCTTCAGGAAGCCCAGGGCCTCCGCGGAACAGGCTTCGGACAGGTAGTGGACGAAGCGGGGCTCGTCGTCGTCGATCCGGAGCTCGGTGATCTCACGGACGATGCCCGTGCGGGGGTCCACGAGATCGGTCCATGCGTCGAGCAGGTCCATCCACCTCTCCTATCGGGCGGGTTCACTCCGCCAGCTGGGAACCGTGAGTGATCACGGGTGCGCCCTGCCGGGCGGTCCCGCTGCAGTCGGGGCAGCGAGGGACGCGCAGCACCCGGCGGACGGCCGAGTGGAACGGCACCAGGCTGACCTCGATGACGCGGCCGCACGTGGTCACGGGCAGCCCGGCGAGGTGCTTGACGGCCTCGGTGGCCGCGATCTCCCCGGCCACCGCGGGTATCGAGGGGAGGAACCCGGCGCCGGGCGAGGGCTGGGCGCGCAGCAGCGCGTGGGCCTCGCGCCACACGTCGTCGGAGTCGGCCCGCAGGAGATAGCAGCGCAGGCACGCGGTGTCGAAGGGATGGGTGAGCGGGCCGACCCGGATGACGAGGTCGTCGATCCAGACGGGCAGCAGGACGGCGCGCGCGTCCAGCGCGCGCCGCGCCACCTCGGCGAGGGCGGGGTCCGCCGGGCCGTCGGCCGCGGCGCACCAGAGATCCCAGCCGTCCTCGCCGGCCGCCGGTGTGGGCCGCGTCTCGACCCGGCCCACACCGCACGCCGCCAGGGAGCGGCCGAGGGTGTCGGCGACCCGGCCGGTGCCGGTCACGAGCACCGCCGACTTGGCGATCCGGCCCGGTCCGTCGGGGGACAGCCGCGCCACACTCGCCCAGAACCGGGCCGAGGGGTCGTCTCCCGCGTCCTCGCGGAGCAGGCCCCGTGACTGCAGGGTGACGGCCACCTGCCGGGCGTCCTCCCGCTCCTGCGGCGGGAAGGCGTCGACGAGCCCGTCCAGCGAACGTGATCCGTCCGCGAGGGCGACGACCTGGCTGAGCAGGGCGCCTATGCCGGGGGCGGCCAGCCGCACCTCCGTCAGCCCACGTTTGGCGACGGCCTCGTCCGGGCCCAGGTGGGCCACCTGGAGTTCGCGCGCGCTCAACGGCTCCTGGGTCGCCAAGGTGCTAGGAGGCCGTGTGGGCCATGTCGGCCGCCGCGCAGCAGCAGCAGGGGGTGCAGCAGCAGCACGAGACGTCGACGCTGCTCACCGCGCCTCCGTTCCGGATGAGCTCGCCGCCGACGGACCGCTTGAAGTCGAAGAACACGCCCTCCAGGTCCTGCAGGTCGTCGAGGGTCAGCGACGTGACGCGGCGGTTGCCGGTGGGGATGCCGCTGAACTCGGCGGCGAGGTCGTTGAGGTCGTTGACCGTCAGGTCGCGGATCTGGGGCAGCCGCTCCAGGTCGCCGGGGTTGGCCAGACCCAGGTCGCCGACGGTCCGCAGCTGCTCCTTCTTCTTGAGGTTCTCCGCGCGCTGGAGGTCGTCCGGTGACCTTTCAGGGACTCCGGAGAGGTCTTTGAACGGATTGTTCTCGGTCATTCTGATCGCCTCTTTCGATTGGGCGCCGTGCCTGTACCATAAGCTTTTGAAGCATGACAAGCAATGGCCGGTAATCATCCGTAAAATTGATTTTCAAGGCGAGAGCTCCCGGGGTTCCGATCAACGGAAAGGGGATGGAATTGTCGATCTCCTCAGGGTGGACGCAGCTGGCTTTCGGCGCCGATCTCGGTGACGGCGTCACGCCTCTCGACCTCGCGGGCCGTCCGTTGATCGCCGTCCGAGAGGGCGGTGACGTGGGAGTTTATGACGCCATATGTCCGCATAGAGGTGCTCATCTCGGATATGGCGGAAAGGTCGATGGAAATGCAATTATTTGCCCTTTCCATGGACACAGGGTGCAATTAGGGGGCGACGGGGGAGGTCGTTTCCAGGTCGGCCGTCACCGTTCGGCGGTCCGGGCCGGCGGCCTTTTCGTCCTGCCCGATCCGTCGTGCGACACCGGACTCGAAGGATTCCTGGACGGCCTGCAGCGGAGCCACCGGATCGTGTCGGGATTCTCGTTACGGGTGAGGGTCCCGGCGGAATACGTCATCGAGAACGTCTTCGACGCCGATCATTTCGCCCCGGTCCACGGCCTCGACAGGCGTCCCCGGCTGAGCGTCCGCCCGGCCGAGGGCGGGCCGCTCCGCGTCGAAGGAGACCTCGACATGGCGCGCCCCAACCGCTGGCAGGCGGGCGAGCCGGAGGGAGACCCGGCCAGGGCGCGGTTCCGGGCCCTGGTGTTCAGCCCCAACCTGGTGGCCACGGAGCTGGGGCCGCCGGAGGAGCCCAACGTCGTCATCACCGCGGCCACCCCCGCGTGCGACGGGACCTCGATGGTCCGGGTGACGGTCGCGGTGCCCGGCACGAGGGCCGGCGGGCCCCTGACCGTCCGCGAGGTGGCCTCGCTCGTCAGCGGCAGCCGCACGGCTTTCGAGCAGGACGTGGCGATCTGGGAGCACCTCGACACCTCGGTCGTCCCCCGATACACCGAAGGCGACGACCTCGTGCGCGCCTACCGGGCCTACTGCCGGCAGTTCGGCGCCGGCCGGTGAACGGCGCCCCTCCCGGCCCGCCCGGCGGCGATCCGGCCGGTCAGACCGGGCCGGCCGTCACCGGCGACTGGGACGGCCTGACCGTCATCGGGAGCGGCCGAGGCGACGGTGCGGGCCGGGGCGACGGTGCGGGCCGGGGTGACGGTGCGGGCTCGGGTGAGAGTGCGGGCCGGGGCGAGGACGCGGGCCGGGGCGGCGGCGTGCTGTGGCTGCACGGATACACGATGAGCACCGCCATCTGGCCACCGCTCTGGAGGCACCTGCCGGGCCGCGGGCACGTGGCGGTCGACCTCCCCTGGCACGGGCGGTCGAGGCCGCTGCGCGACGGGGAGGACCGCGCCGCGCTGGCCGACCTGCTGGCGGGTCGCGCGCTGGAGGCGGGGGTCCGGCACGTCGTCGCGCTGTCCTTCGGCACCGTCGTCGCCCTGGAGATGGCGCTGCGCCACCCGCGCGCGTTCGCCTCCTGGACGCTCGCCGCGCCGTCCTACGCCGGTGGCCCGCAGGAGCGGGCGGTCGAGCGCCACTACCTCGATCTCGCCCTGCTCCACCGGAGCGCCGGTTCGAGGGCGCGGACGGCCGCGTTCTGGATGTCGTGCCAACCGATCTTCGGCGGGATCGCGGCACGTCCCGCGGCGCACTCCGCGCTCGCCGACGTCATCGGCCGGCACGCCTGGGACGAGCTCGGCGGCGCCGGCATCCGCCCTCTCCTGGAGCCGCGGCAGCCGGTGGCGCGCCTGTCCGCGGTGGCCGCCCCCCTCCTGGTGCTGGTGGGCGACGGCGAGCTCCCGGCGCACCGGGCCTGCGCCGAGACGATCGCGGCGGCGGCCCCCGGCGGCGCCCTGCGGGTGCTCCCCGGCACGGGGCACCTCGCCCTCCTCGAGGAACCACGCGCCGCCCTGCGGATCGTCGGCGCGCACCTCGCCGGGGCGGAGTACGGCGGGCCGCCGGACCCCGTCCCGGCGGAAGTCAGCCGTTGACCCACCGGACCAGCCGGTTGAGCACCCGCATGCCGTCGTGCGGGCGCCCGGCGTATCCGTGTTCGGCGGCGCCGAGCGGGACGACGTTGTCCACCCCGCGGGCGGCGATGGCGTCCCGCAGGGCGAGCCGGGTCCCCTCCGGAGCCACCCCGACCGTCGATACGGCCGGCCCCAGCAACGGGAGCGCCCGGCGCAGGTCGTCGACCGCGCGCACCAGGACGAGCCGGGAGCCGGGGTGGTGGGCGAGGTCGAAGGCGCCGTCGACGCGCACGACCGCCGACGACACCTCGGGCCAGTCGCCGTTGACGTGCCAGCGCCCGGTGCCGAGCAGCCCCCTGCGCAGCCGGGCGAGGTGCCCCTGGGCCTGTGGCGAGGGCCGGTGCGGCAGTGCCCTGTCCCACTCGGCCAGCACCCGGGCGAGCGTGCGCGCGTAGTCGTCGGCCGTGGCGGCGTCGCACTCCACGACGTGCAGCAGTGAGGAGGTGCAGGCGGCCTGGTTGGCGATCAGCGAGTCGACCGCGGCGCGGCGGGCCGCGGCCTCCGGATCCGCCCGCAGCAGATCGGCGCCGATCATGCTCAGTGAGAAGCGCGGCCCCATGACCAGGGTGTCGGTGGTCCCGCCGCGGGCCGTCACGCTGCGGACGGTCTCGGCGCCTCCCCAGACGACCCGCCGGTCGAAGGCTCCGTCGGCGAGCAGGGTCGCCTCCATCCGCTGGTCGCCGCCCCGCCAGTAGGCGAGAGTGGTGTGCCTGGCCAGCGGGTGGGCGGGGTCGGTGTCCCGCAGCGCCGTGCCCAGCGCGACGACGAGCGCGGCGGCCTCGGCGGCGGGTTTGACGACGCAGGCCCCCCTGGTCGCCCACGCCCACAGCAGGGAGACCACCGGCACCACGGGGGCGTTGCCCGCGGTCAGGTGGAGCTGCCTGGTGGGGAAGGCGCGCAGCGCGGACGGCGCCTCGCAGATGTGGTCCGCGAAACGGGCGGTCACTCCGGAGACGGTCCTCTCGTCGATCTTCCGCCAGGTGTCGAGCGCGGCCGTCCCGAGGTCGCGCTCGATCATGCGGCCGACGGCGGCGCCGTCGAAGAGCGAGGGCAGCTGGGCGAGGAAGGCGCGGTGCGCGCGGTCGGCGACCAGCGAGGTCGCCGCCAGCAACGCCCCCGCCTCGGCCGCCTCCGAAGAGCCCGACCGCAGCGCCGCCCCGATCGCGTCCACGAAGGCGAGGACCTCCGCCAGGGGCGTGCGGGCCAGCTCCAGCAGCGCGCCCGCGGGGTCCGGTTCGGGCAGCGAGGAGGCGTCCGGGGCGGGGAGCACGAGCACCTGCGTCTCACCGGTGAGCTGGAGGGTGTCGCGGTCCACCACCGCCCGCCCGATCAGGTGGCAGCCGTCGGCGGTCGGGCCCTGGACACGGCGCGACCCCCGCTCGGCGACGGCCCGGCCGACGTCGGCCACCCGGGGCCAGGGCGGCATCACCACTTCCCCCCGCACCACGGCCGGGAGCCGGACGACCTGCGTCCCGGCCACCGTGCGGGCGTCGAGCATCACCCCGCCGCCCCTTCCACGGTGGCGCACCCGCGCTCTCCGGCCCCGGCGGCCCGCACGATGGGGGCGGCCAGGGTCGGTCCCGCCAGGCCGCATCCGCACGGGTCGCGGCGGAGCCGTACGGCGTCGCCGGTCACGACGGACCCCGGATAGGAGAGGGCGAACGGATCCAGCACGGCCAGCCTGCCCACCACGTCGTCGCCGTCGACGGGGGCCAGGAGGTCGTCCACGACGACCGGCTCGACGCACGGAGGGATGTGGTAGCGATCGTTGACGCAGGTCAGGAAGACCGTGTTCAGCTCCGAGGTGGAGTAGGTGTCGACGCACCGGCCGGCCGGCACGCCGAGACGGTCGCGGACCCTCTCGACCAGCTCCTCCCGCCGGATCGCGGTGCGGCCCTTCCAGCCGCCGCCGGTGACCACCTGACTGCCCGGGAGCAGCCGTACGCGCCGGGCCGCCGACGCGAGGTGATCGATGAGATCGGAGACCTCCGCGGGCGTCCCGAACACCAGCACGGGCCGCTCGGACCGTGCCAGGAAGTCGGCCGCCGCGTCGTGGTCGGGGGCGCCGGGCGGGCCGGGGCCGCCCGTGAGGGAGCGGGGGTCGAACGGAGCGGCCCGCAGGTGGTGGACGCGCACGGCGCCGGCGGCCAGGCCGGCGGCCCCCGACTGGATGCCGAGGCCCAGCCCGGGGGTGACGAGCTGGAGGAAGTCGTAGGTCCCCGCGCGGAGCGTCCAGGGCAGCCGCACGCCGGAACAGGCGCGGAGGGCGGCAAGGGTCGGGCGGTCCCTCGGCACGAGGGACGGCCGCCCGCCGGTGCCGCTGGAGAAGGTGACGTACACCCCGTGCCGCTTCAGGGCCGCACGCCACTGGTTGATGTCGCCGGTGGCGAGATCCAGGTCGGTGAGCCGCTCGGTGAAGATCGACCCCAGCCAGCGGGTCAGCTCGGCCGGCGCATCCTCCAGCCAGGCCGGGTCGTAGCTCTTGAAGAGTTCGTCGGTGACCAGGAACCTGCCGCGGATGTCGGCCACGGTGACCGCCGGGGCGGCGGGCGACTCGTCGACCAGCGCGGCGTAGGCGGGGATGGCGGCGGCGTAGCGACGGTGGTTGCCGACGAGGACGGCCTCCCTGAGGCGGGCCACCGCCCCCTCGTCGACCGGGGCTCCCGTGGACCAGAGTCTGGTGCAGACGAGCAGCGCCTGCACATCGGGGACGGCCGTCAGCCGTGGATTCGGACCGGGCACGGTCCGATAGTCGCTCCTGTTCGGCGGCCTGAACAGAGCCCGGAGCGAATAATGCGTACGACATTCCCGGCCAGGCACCTTGAATATCGGCATTTAACGCCTGATTGCATCTGATAAACCCGCGGATGCGGGTGAGGGGAACGGGCCCGAGGTGACGCGGCGCAGGTCCGCCCGCCGCCGGTGCCGCCGACACGACCACTCCCGGCGGCGGTGCCTGCGGCTCTGGTGCCGCACCTCGCCGCCGGATGCGCCGCGGGGTAGTCGGGGAATGCATTCCATAAAAAATTACTTATGGCGATATATCGGTAAAAGGCGTGCTGTGTTTCCCGCCTTTCTTGCTTTCTCGTCTTGCCCGGCCTTCCCCGACGCCGACGGCGTGGGAGGCCGCAGACGAATGACGGCCGGTCTCCGGCGGGGGCCGCCGGGCCTCCCGGCGACGGGGGGAGGGCCGGATCTACGCCTTGGCGGCGGCGCTCTCGCCGGTGAACGCGGCCACGGCGCCCAGGCCGAGGTAGACCACGCCGCTGGTGACGTCCAGGCGGCGACGGGCGCGGGCGGAGCGGCGCAGTCGGCCCGCCATGGCGGAGGCGAGCAGGGCGAAGGCGCCGTCACTGGCCAGGCCGAGCGCGATCCAGACCGCGCCCAGCAGCAGGATCTGCGGGGCGATCGGCCCCCGGGCGGGGTCGGTGAAGTGCGGCAGGAAGGCCAGGAAGAAGATGGCGGTCTTCGGGTTGAGCACGTTGACCACGAAGCCCTCCCAGAACATCCGGGCCCGGTCCGCGACCGGCGGCCCGGCGGCCTCGGCGTCGTCCTGGCGGGACATCAGCTTGCGGACGCCCAGCCAGATCAGGTAGGCCGCGCCCAGATACTTGACCATGGCGAACGCGGTCGCCGAGGCGGCCAGCAGGGCGCTGATCCCGAGGGCGGCGGCGGCCACGTGGACCACGGAGCCGAGGTGGATGCCGAGCACCGACACGATGCCCGCGCCACGGCCCTGGGCGACGCTGCGGGTCACGATGTAGAGCACCGCGGGCCCCGGCACGAGCAGCAGGGCGAGCGTCGCAGCGGCGAACAGGGCGAGTGTCGTCAAATCTGGCATATCAGGATCGTAGGATGGCCCGGTCTCTGACCGCCTCAGGTTTTCCGCGGGGTGCTCTCAGGGGCTCTTCGCCGCGCGGAGCAGGTAGCACCACAGGACGGCGGCTCCCGCCAGTGCCTGGGCGGCCAGGAAACCGCCGAGCGTGGCCGGTCCGCCGGTCAGCGCCAGCGCCAGCGGGAGGCAGCCCAGCGCCGCGAGGTCCGCGCCGGTCACCCCCCACAGCAGCGGGCCGGTGGGCACCGTCCCGGCGGGCGTCTCGATGACCGGCATCGCGTGGTCGACCGGGCGCCGCCGCGCCATCCGCAGGCCCGCGGCGGCGAGGGCCGGAGCGGCCAGCGGCCCGAACAGCCACCACGGACCTGCCGGGAGCATCCCGGCCAGGGTCAGGCCGGTCAGGGCCAGGGTGAGCCAGCCGGCGCTCAGCAGTGCCGGCAGCAGCGCCCGGGCGGTGAGGGCGGCACGGGCGCCGACGCCGAGCAGGCGCGCCAGGCCCGGGTTGTCCGCGTCGCGGCGTGCGCCCGAGGTGCCCGCCACCGAGGCGGCCAGCGCACCGGCGAGCACGGTGCCCGCCGTGATCGCGCTGATGCCCCCGGTGGCCTGGGCCACCACCGAGGGCAGCGCGGCGGCTGCGAGCAGGACGGCCGGCCGTCCCGGGCGCCGTCCGAGGCGGCGCCAGTCCTGCCAGGCCAGGGCCAGCGGGGCGGGTAGCGCCGGCCACGGCCGCGAGCGCAGGGCCCGTCCGCGCCAGTGGTTGTCCTCGGCGATCCAGGTCAGGGCGCCGGGATCCATGCCGACTGTCGCGTCGGCCACATGACCGGCGCGGGTGGAGGCGGCCAGCAGGCTCCGGGCCGGGATGCGGGCCAGGGACGACCAGGCCAGCCGTAGGAGCAGGGCGGCCGCCACGGCGGCCGCCCCCGCGAGGACCGCGCCCAGCGTCGCGGGCGCGGCCGCGACGGCGGGCAGGGACCGGCGCGCGGGTCCCGAGGCCGACAGCGCCGCGGCCGCCGCCAGGACGGTGATCGCGACGAGGGTCACGTTCAGCCACGAGTTCCAGGTCTGCGACGACTGCGAGAGCACGGTCAGCGCCATCCCGCCGGCCGCCGCCGACACCCCCAGGACCATGGCGGCGGCCAGCCGTACCGCCGGCTGGTCCGGCGCGCCCAGGACGGCGAGCAGGCCCATCCCCAGCGCGGCCCCGACCGGTACCGAGACCAGCAGGAGCAGCCTCGCGGTCCGTCCCAGCACTTCCCGGCGGTCCAGCGGGGACAGCAGCAGCCAGGCGGCGTCGGGGCCCGTCAGCGCGACCGGGCCCACCACACGGGCGACGGCGAGCAGGCCCGTGTAGGCCAGCGCGACGAGGGCGACTCCGGCCCCCATCCGGGACGGATCGGGCTGCCGGGCCATGGCCGCCAGCGCGGAGGAGACGGGGTGGGCCAGTACGGCGGCCGCCATCGCCAGGCCGAAGAGGGCGGCGTAGCGGTCCAGCCAGCCCGCGGAGGTGCGGCGGCGCGACCGGATGGACGCGCGGATCGCCGGGACGCCGCTCATGCCCCGCCCGCCGCGCGTCCGTCCGCCGTGCGTCCGTTGTCCAGGTGCCCGTCTGCCAGTACGGCCTGGCGGGCGCCGGTGGCGACGGCGAGCCCGAGATCGTGGGTGGCCATGACCACCGTGCCGCCGGAGGCCGCGTAGTCCACCAGGATCGCCGCCAGGCGCTGCCGGAAGGCGGAGTCGAGCCCGCGTTCGGGCTCGTCGAGCAGGAGCAGCCGGCTCGGCCGGAGCAGGGCGCCCGCCAGCGAGAGCCGCTGCCGCTGGCCGGTGGAGAGGGTCAGCGGTGAGGCGTCCGCCCGCCGCTCCAGATCGAACAGCTCCAGCGCCGCGTCGACCTCCAGCCGGGGCGGCATGTGGACGGCGCGCACCAGCTCCAGGTGCTCACGGGCGGTCAGCCCCGGATACCAGGCGGGCTCGTCGCCCACCAGGACGACGTCACGCCAGAAGGCGGAGTCGTCCCTCGGCGGGCCGCCCAGGACGTCGAGCTCGCCCGAGCCGGGGGGCTGCAGTCCGGCCAGGCAGCGCAGCAGCGTCGACTTCCCCGTGCCGTTCGCGCCGATCACGGCGACGATCTCGCCGGGCGCGGCCGTCAGGCCGACGGACCGGAGAACGGGGTTGCCGCCGAGTTCCACCCCGACGTCGCGGACTGTGATGATCGATGGAGACACTGTTCGAGCGTAGTCGGCGCCCTCCGGGCCCGCGCGGGTCCACCGTGGATGAACGCGGGTGAATCGGCCGCGGCGGGATCGCGGGGACGGATCGGCCGTGGCGGGCCGGCCGGTCATGGGCGGGCGGTCGTGTACGGGCACGCCGGGGAGCGGTCGCGGACGGCCCACCCCACGGGTGAGTCGGCGGACGGGCCGGTTACGGGCGGGTCGCGGAGGCGAGGGCGGACAGCAGGGCGGTGGTCGCCGGGGGGACGGGGGGCTCGCCGTAGGTGGCGGCGTAGACGTGCCGGGTCGAGCCGGGGAGCTCGATCACGCTGACCTTCGGGTGGCGGTGCGCCCGCAGCGCGAGGGCCGGCAGCACCGTCACCCCGATCCCGGCCGCCACCAGGGCCTGGACGGCGACGATGTCGTCGGTGGTGAAGGCGATCTCCGGCTCGAAGCCCGCCTTGGCGCACAGGTCGAGCAGATGGCTCCGGCACCGGTCGCAGCCCCCGATCCAGCGGCTGTCGCGGTGGGAGGCCAGGTCGCCGGTCCGGTCGGCGGTGACCAGATAGCTGGGGTCGTCCAGCAGGTGGACCAGCCGGATGCCGTCGTCCTCCGGGGCGGTGTCGTCGTAGCGGAAGATGACCGCCACGTCCACGTAGCCCGCGCGGAGCATGCGCAGGGCCTCGGGCGGCTCGGTCTCGGTCAGGCGCAGTTCCAGGCCGGGGTGGTCCCCGGCGAGCAGGGCGGCGGCCTCCGGCACGAACGTGCCCAGGGCCGAGGGGAAGGCGGCCAGCCTGGCCCGGCCCGCGCGCAGGCCCACGTGCGCCGAGAGCTCGGCCGAGGCGGAGTCGATGCGGCCGACGATCTCGATGGCCCGCTCCGCCAACAGGCGGCCCGCCTCGGTGAGCCGGATGCCCCGGCCGACCCGCTGGATCAGCTTGGCCCCCGTCTCGCTCTCGAGCTTGGCCAGGTGGTGGCTGACCGAGGGCTGGGAGTAGTGCAGTTCCCTGGCCGCGGCGGTGACCGATCCGTGTCTGGCCACGGCGGCGAGCACGCGGAGCCGTACGACATCGAGCATGTATCAACATTATCTATGAATAAGCGGAAAGATAGGCATTAGACGTTATGAGTGGTCCGGCGCACCCTTGAGGCATGGGAACGATGACACTCGCCCGTCCCGGCCTGGCGGAACTGGTCGCGGGGGTCCGGGAGCTGGCAGACGGCTCCACCGCCCCCCGGACGACGGCCTTCGCCGTGGCCGACCTGCTGCGTGAACGGCTGCCCTCTCCCGAGATCCTCACCGAGCGGGAACGGCTGGGGGATCCGGATCACTACGTCGGTCACACCCTCCACACCGAGGCCGCCTTCTCGATCCTGGCCGTGGTCTGGCGGCCCGGTCAGGAGACGGTGATCCACGACCACATCGCGTGGTGCGCGTTCGGGGTCCTGCAAGGGGTCGAACACGAGACGCTCTACCGTCTCGACGGCGACCACCTGACCGAGATCGGCCGGACGGCCAACCAGGTGGGGGAGGTCAGCGGCTTCGCCCCGCCCGGAGACATCCACAAGGTCCGCAACACCGGCGACGGCACGGCGATCTCCCTCCACATCTACGGCGCCGACCTCAGGGCCGCCCCCAGCAGCGTCCGCCGGATCTACGACCTGCCCGTCCGCTGAGCCTTGCCGGCTCTCCGGAGACGCTGAGTCCCACCGGCTCCCCGGAGACAGGCGCGCCAGCCACCTCCAAGTGACCGACAAGCTCCCGGCGTCACGATGAGGACGTCCCGGTCCCTCCGGAAAAGGAGCGAGTCATGCGGAAGATCACACGCCTGTACGCGCTGGCCCTCGCCCTGGCCGTGCCCGCCTTCTCGGTGCTGCTGTCCGGCACCGCGGAGGCGATCCGCATCGCCAACCACTGCGAGCCGTCCGTCGACGGTGATTGACCGGTCCGTCCGGCGCCGCCGGATCAGGATGATCCGGCGGTGCCTCGTACGGGGTGTCTACTGCCGCAGGCGCGGGTGGTACGCCGAGGGCGAGCGGTGGGCGCGGCGGGCGACCGAGGCGGCGGACAGCACGGATCTCGCCGGGCACGCGACGATCCTGGTGGATCTGGCGTCGCTCTGGCACGGGCTCACGCGCCACACGGAGGCACATGAGTGCGCCCGGCGGGCGGTGGAGTCGCTGGCCGTGGCGCCCCCCGGCCCCGGGCGCGACGGACCGCTCGCCGACGCGCTGATCCGGATGGGCGACGTCGAGCGCAGGCGGGCCCGGTACGCCACGGCCGAGGAGCACCTGCGCCAGGCGTTCGAACTGGTGGACGGGGCCGACCACGAGCGGGGCGCGGCCGTACGGCTGGCCCTGGGCGTGCTGTGCAAGGAGACCGGCCGGTACGGCGAGGCCGAGGCGTGCTACCGGGGAGCGCTGAGCCGCCTGGAGCGGCCCGGAGCCGACGACCTGGCGCGCGCCGACGCCCTGCACAACCTCGCGGGGCTCGCGCACGCCCGGGGCGACGACGGCCCCGCCGGAGAGCGCCACGCGCGGGCCGCGATCGAGATCCGGCAGGGAGCGCTCGGCCCCCGCCACGAGCACGTCGCGGCGGACCTGGCCGTGCTCGGCGCGGTCCTGACGGTTCAGGGCAGGCACGCCGAGGCGGAGGAAGCGCTCCACCGGGCCGTCGACATCTTCGGCGAGCGTCTGGGAGCCGACCACTACGAGGTGGCGGTGTGCCAGGTGAACCTGGCGCACCTGGACGACCTCCAGGGCCGTCCGGAGGAGGCGGGGCGCCGCTATCGGGACGCCCTGCGCGTCAAACGTCGCGTCCTCGGCCCCGGCCACCCGGAGGTGGAGCGCCTGTCCGCGTCCGTGCAGGCGAGATCCGGGTAAGAGGCCGCGGGGACGGGTCGGCGTCCGGGACCCCGCGCACCGCCCGGGCAGGGCGGGGTCCGGCTGAGGGGCCGCGGGGACGGGCCGGCGTCCGGGGCCTTCCGCGCGGCCCCGGTGCGGTGCCGGCGGCCCCGGATCAGCCTTCGACCTCGGATCAGCCGGCGCTCCCGGGTCGGCCTTCGCCCCCGGGTCAGCCTTCGACCTCGGGCTTGCGGTCCAGGCCGAGGCTCTCCTTGATGGCCTCCAGGCGGGCGGCGCCCTCGACGTCGAGGGCGGCGCGTTCGACCTCGATCATCCGGGCTTCGACGGAGTTGGAGGTCAGCTCGGCCTCGCCGAGGGCGCGGGCGTAACGCTTCTCGATCTTCTCGCGGACCTGGTCCATGGTCGGGGTGTCCCCGGCGGGGGCGAGGCCGGACAGGTCGCCCATGGCCCTGTTGAGCTGCTCCTGCATCTTGGCCTGGTCGAGCTGGGAGAGCAGGCGCATCCGCTCGGCGATCTTCTTCTGCAGAGCCATGGCGTTGTTCTCGACCGCCGCGCGGGCCTGTGCCGAGGCCTGTTCGGCGCGTCCGCGCATGAGCTGCGCGTCCCGCAGCGCGGTCTCGGCCGCCACCAGCCGGGAGGCGAAGGCGCGGGCCGAGTCCTCGTAGGACAGCGCCTTGCGCTCGTCGCCCGCGGCCCTCTCCCGCTCGGCCAGCAGGATGGCCTGGCGGGCGTTGGCCTGGAGCTTCTCGGTCTCCTCCAGCGAGCGGGCGAGCCTCATCTCCAGCTCGCGCTCGTTGCCGATGACCGCGGCCGCCTGCTGGGTCAGCCGCTGGTGCTGCTCCTTGGCCTCCTGGATCGCCTGCTCGATCTGGACCCGGGGGTCGGTCAGCTCGTCCAGCCGGCCGGACACGGCGAAGACCAGATAGCGCCAGGCCCGGCGGATGACCTTGAACATGGGGGCTCCTTAGAGATCCGGCGGCTCAGCGATCCAGCGCGTCACGGGTGATCTGTTCGGTTTCGTGCAGGCCCTGGCGGACCCCTTCGAGGCTGTCGGCGAGTTCGTCGAGCACCCGGGCCGGCTCCAGGGCTCCGGCCGCCGACATCGCCGACAGCTCCACCACCCGGGCCAGGAGCCCCTCGATGCTGATCGTGCTCGACTCCATCCGGGCGAGCACCTGGGCACGGGTCTCGGAGAGCCGCTCGACCACGGCCCGCTGGGCGGCCAGCGAGGTGAGCGCGCGGTCGATGTCGTGGACCAGCCCCTGCTTGGCCCCCTTCCGGGCACGGGTGAGCCGCGCGTGCTCCTGCCGGAGCCGGTCGAGGTCGAACCTGGCGAGCGCGGTCCCGGTGAGCGAGGCCTGCTCGGCCAGACGTTCCAGCGTGGCCGTGGAGTCGTCGACCTGGGGCCGCATCAGCGCGATCCGCTCGGCCAGCGGCCCGTTCCCCATGGAGGCGCTCAGCTCGCCGAAGCCGTGCGCGGCCGAGCCGGCCCGCCCCAGCCAGTAGGCCTCCTGGCTGCCGGCGGTGACGGCCGGCGCGGCGCGGCCGCCGCGGCCCTGGAGGGCGGCGGCGGCCGCCTTGGCCAGCCAGACGGCCACCCCGACGGCCCCGGCGGCGGCCGGGTGCACGCTGACGGCCCACGCGGCGCCGCCGGCGGTGGCGCCGAGCAGCAGGCCCCACGGATCGCGTAATTCGTCGATGAAACGGGACATCAGAAGTTGGATACCACCGCGGTGAACACCTGGTCGATACTTCCGGGCTCGCGAGAGTCGTACGCGGCCGCGTTGGTCGTCTCGGAGATCGTTCTCAGCACGCCGAGGTCGGCGTCCTGGCCGTAGGCGATCGTGAACATCCGCACCGACTCCTCGGCCGCCTCGGCGCGCAGGCCGGGCAGCAGGTTCTTCAGCGAGATGCTCTCGACGTCCTCGTTCTTGCCGTCGGTCAGGAAGACCACCGCGTTGATCGCGTCGCCGCTGTGCCGGTCGCGCACGTGCCCGTAGGCGGCCAGCGCGGTGTCGTAGAGGCCGGTCCCGCCGTCGGGGGTCAGGCCGTCGAGCCGGGCCCGCAGGTTCTTGCGCTGGGCGGCGTCCACCGTGGCCAGCGGGGCCAGCTCCAGATGGTCCTTGGCGCCGTCCCGCCTGGTGGAGAACATCCACAGCCCGACCTTGTCGTGCGGGCCGAACTGGGGCAGGGCGTTGATCGCCGCCTGCTTGGCCAGCTCCAGCTTGCTCTTGCCGGTGCCCGGCACGGTGGCGCCCATCGAGCCGGAGACGTCGATCACCATGAGCACGTTCGCGGGCTTGCGCAGGTCGGCCCAGCTGGAGAGCACCTTGTCCAGCACGTTCGGGGCGGGCGGGCTGAGCGTCGTCTCCGGTTCGGCGGCCAGCAGGCCGTTCGCCTCGGTGATCAGCTTGCCCGCCTTCCCCTCATGCGACCGGAAGGCGGACTCGGCGAACCGTCCCTGCTGCTCCGGAGCCTGCAGGTAGGCCAGGAAGTCGGCGGCCACCCGGCGCTTGACGTCGTCCACCCACGGCGCGGTCAGCACGGCGTAGGGGTTGTCGGAGTAGAGGGTGCCCTCCTTGGGGTAGATCGCCACCAGCGGCACCCTGGGCCTGCCGTGCTTGCCCAGCGTCTCGGGGTCGCCCGTGGGGTTGCCCTGGTTGTAGTCCCAGACCGACTTCTCCTCCACGGCCACGGCGGAGATGTAGCTCAGGCCCGCCCCGGCGTCGTCGGCCCGCTGCAGGTTCGACAGGAACGTCAGCGTCGTGTCGCCGTAGTGCACGATCGAGCGCTCCACGTCCCGGACGAAGGTCCGGGCCTTGGCGTCGGCGACGTTCTTCTCCGACAGGTCGCCCGACAGGCCGGTGGCCGCGAAGTAGGCGCCGACGGTGGCGTTCAGGCCGCTGGTGGAGAAGTTGGGGTTGGTCTTCCCCAGGCGGAAGCGGCCCCACTCCGGATGGCCGTACTTGGCCCAGGAACCGGCCGACAGGTCGAGCAGGTCGGACCAGCCGAGCTTCTTGCCCGGCCAGCCCAGTGCCTCGGCCATCGGCTTGGGCATCGCGATGACCAGCGGCGTCTTGGCGATCGACGGGTTGTCCGCGGTGACCAGGGCGCCGGTGTCGTTGCCGGCGGCGCGCTGCTGGAGCAGGGTGACCCAGCCGCTGCTCGCCGGGGACCAGACGTCGGGCCGCGGGCCGTCCTGGCGCTCGTCCCAGCCGCGGGCCAGCGCCTGCATCGCGCCGCCGCTGGCCTTGGTCTCGACGACGACGTCGGCGCAGCGCTCGCCGACCTTCCGGCCGTTGTAGCCGGCCGCGATCTCCCGCAGCAGCTCGGCCTTCTCCGACGACGCGGCCACGGTGAGGGTGACCCCGCCGTCGCCGCAGCGTCTGGACTGGCCGTTCTCCTGCTGCCCGGCCGGCCCGCCGCCGCCGACGTACAGCCGCAGCCCGACTATCAGTGCACCGGCGAGAATGATCGCGATGACGAACGGGGCGAAGTTTCTCCGCGGTCGCTGCGGCTGCTGGTACAACCCGGCCTCCCGGTGGTGTCAGTACTTGTCCGACGAACAACCCCCCGCCAGAGTTCGCCGCGGCGGGTGGCCGTTCAGAAGTTGGAGATCACACTGGTGAAGACCTGGTCGATGGTGTCGGCCCGGGAGGAGTCGTAGGCGGCTCCGTCGGTGGCCTCGGCGATCCGCTTGAGCACGCCCTGGTCGGCGCCCTCGCCGTAGCCGATGGTGAACAGGCGCACGTCGGGGTTGAGCTTCCCCAGCAGATTGTCCAGGTCGATGCCGCCGTTCTTCTCGTTCTTGCCGTCGGTGAGGAAGACCACCGCGTTGATCGCCCCGCCGTCCCTGGCCCCGCGCATCCGCTCGACGGCCGCGAGCGTGGTGTCGTAGAGCCCGGTCCCGCCCCCGGCGGTCAGCTCGCGGAGCTGGTCGCCGAGCGCCGGGCCGATCTTCGACACCGTGTCGATCGGTACCAGCTCCCGGTAGTCCCTGTCGCCGTCCTGCTTGGTGGAGAAGGCCCACAGCCCGACCTTGTCGTCCCCCCGGAACTGCGGCAGCGCGTTGATCGCGGCCTTCTTGGCCAGCTCCAGGCGGCTCTCGCCGGTGCCCGGCGCCTCCTCCTCCATCGAGCCGGACTTGTCCACCACGATCAGCACGTTGGCCCGCTTGCGCAGCTCCGACCAGCTCCGCAGGACCTTGTCCAGGACGGTCGGGGTGGGCAGGTTGAGGGTGGTGATGGCGGCGTCGGGGATGACGCCGTTGTCCTTGGTGGCCCGGGGACCGAGCTTGCCGTCGTGGCCGCGGTAGCCGTACGACTGGAACTCCGCCTGCACCGGGGCGCTGTGCAGGTAGTTCAGGAAGTCGTCGGCGACGGCCTTCTTGGCCGGGTCCATCCAGGTCAGCGGGACGTAGGGGTGGTCGGAGAAGAGCGTCCCCTCCTTGGGGTTGACGGCCACCAGCGGGGTGCGCGGCGGGGCGTGCCTGCCCAGCGTGGCCGGGTTGCCCGAGGGGTTGCCCCGGTTGTAGTCGGTGACGGAGTTCTCCTCGATGGTGATCGCGGAGATGTAGGCCATGGACTCGCCCCGGTCGTCGGCGCGGAGCAGGTTGCCCAGGAACGTCATCGAGATGTCGCCGTAGTGCACGATCGACTGCTCGACGCCCTTGACGAAGTCGCGGGTCTTGACGTCGGAGATGTCACCGGCGGTCAGGTCGGAGGTGGTGCCGGTGGCGGCGAAGTAGGCGCCGATGGTGGCGTTCAGGCCGCTGGTGGAGTAGTTGGGGTTGGTCTTGCCGAGTTTGAACTGGCCCCACTCGGGGTGACCGTACTTCGCCCAGCCCTTGGGGTCGGAGGCCAGTTCGGCGAGCTCCGCCCAGCCGATGGCCTTGCCCGGCCAGCCCAGGGCCTCGGCCATCGGCTTGGGCATCGCGAAGACCAGCGGCGCGGTCACGATCGGCGCCGGCCTGCCCTCGGGGACCGGCACGGTGCCGTCGGCGCCCGCGGCCTGCTGGCGCAGCAGCGTCACCCACGCGGAGGCGGCGGGGGTCCAGACGTCGGGCCGGCTGCCGTCGGTCCGCTCCTCCCACCCCCTGGCCAGCGCCCGCATCGCGGTGCCCGAGTTGGCCTCGTCGATGACGACCTCGGCGCAGCGCCCCGCCACGGTCCTGCCGCTGTAGTCCTTCGCGACCTCCCGCAGGATCCAGATCTTGTCCTGGGAGGACGCCACCCGGATCTTCACCGACTCGCCCGAGCAGGCGCTCGGCTCGCTCCCCGAGTCGTCCCGGCCGAAGAACCAGCGCAGCCCGGCGATCAGCCCGATGGCCAGCACCACGGCGAGGAGGTAGGGCAGGATCCGCCGGCGGGGTCGTGCGGGGGAGTACGCCATCGGATGATCGTAGGAAGAACCGATTTACCTGGACAAGGGGTTACCCGTTTCCCCTGGCCACGGCTGGGACGGGTGCCGGGTCCTCCTGCCGTGCGGACTGTGCGCGCCGCATCGTGCGTGACGGCCACCAGCTCGCCCGGCCGAGCAGTGTCATGGCCGACGGCAGGATCATGACCCGGATGACGAAGGCGTCCAGCAGCACGGCCACCGCGAGGCTGAAGCCGATCTGCTTCATCTCGGCCAGGTGGAGGAAGACGAAGCTGGCGAACACGGTCACCATCACGACCGCGGCGCTGGTCACCACGCCGGCCGAGCGGCCGATGCCGTTCAGCACCGCCTCGCGGGTGGGCACGCCGCGCAGCGCCGCCTCCCTGATCCGGCTGACCATGAACATCTGGTAGTCCATCGACAGCCCGAAGAGGATCACGAAGAGGAACAGCGGCACCCGGGATCCGATCGCGCCGGTGGCGCCGGCGCCGAACAGGCTCTCCCCCAGACCGCTCTGGAAGGTCATGACCAGCAGGCCGAACGAGGCCGCGGCGGACAGCAGGTTGAGCAGGACCCCGATCAGCCCGATGACGACCGAGCGGAACACGACCACCGTCATGACGAAGGTCAGCAGCAGCAGGGCCGTCAGGACCAGCGGCAGTTTCTCGTTCTGATTGGCGAGGTAGTCCGCGTCACGGGCGACGTCCCCGGTGACGTGTGCCTCGACACCGGGGATCCGGCCGACCGTGGCGGGCAGGTAGTCCTCCCGGATGTGCGTCAGCGACGTCATCGCCTCGTCGGAGCTCATCCGGAACGGGACGGCCAGGTTGAGCAGGCTGATCCGGCCGTTGTCCGAAGTCCGCAGCGTCGGCCGCACGTTCTTGGCGAACAGCGGGTCCGCCTGGGCGCGCCGGCCGAGATCCTTCAGCGCCTCGGCCACCTCTCCGGCGTGGGCGGGGTCGGCGCGGACGACGACGCTGTGCTGGACCCGCAGCTCCGGGAACGCATCGGTCAGCCGGTCGTAGACCTGTATCGCCGGGACGTCGCGCGGATGGCTGTCCTTGTTCAGCACCCTCAACTGCATGCCCAGCATGGGGAGCGCCAGGCAGACCATGACGAGCACCGACACGCACAGCGTGATCGCCGGGTGCTCGCTCGCGGGCCGCAGCAGGGTGCTCCACACCCGGCCGATCTCGGCCTTCGCCTTCTTCGGCTCGCGCGGCTCACCCCGCTCCGCCGCCCAGGCGGTCCGGCGGGCCGCACGGCGTTCGGTTCTGCGGCCGATCGTGACCAGCAGGGCGGGCAACACGGTCATCGAGCTGAGCACGGCGACCAGCACGACGACGATGGTGCCGGTGGCCAGCGAGGAGAAGATGACGTCCGAGGCCAGGTACAGGGTGGCACTGGAGACGATCACCGCGAGGCCGGAGACCACGACCGTCCGGCCGGAGGTCGCCGTGACCAGTTCCACCAGGGCCACCGGGTCGAGCCTGCCGTCCGAGCGGGCCCGTTCCTCCCGCTCGCGCTTGAGGTAGAAGAGCGTGTAGTCGACGCCGACCGCCATGCCGATCAGCAGGATGACGTTGTTGCCGACACCGGCGTCCGGAACGACGTGCGAGACCACCATCGACAGCCCCATGGCCGCGGCGATCGATGACAGCGCCAGCAGCAGCGGTACACCCGCCATGACCACCGAGCCGAAGACGATCAGCAAGGTGATCAGCGTGACCGGCAGCGTGATCGCCTCGGAGAGCGCGAGGTCGTCGCCGCGCTGCTTGTTGAGGCCCTTGCTGATGGAGGGGCTGCCGGTCTCCTCCACGAGGAGGTCCGGATGCTCCTTCTGCACGGCGGCGGTCTGTGCGAGCAGCGGATCGACATTCTTGCCGCCGTCCAGCTCCGCCCCTTTCATGGTCACCTCGACCATGAGGGTCCTGCCGCTCTTCGAGCGGATCGGGGCGGCGACGTCCTCGACCTCGGGCAGCTTCTTCATCCGGACGGTGATGTCCCGTGCGGCGGCGTCGACCGCGGCGGGGTCCTGCGGACCGGACCTGACCGAGATCAGGATCTGCTCTGTCGGCCTGCGTTGCAGGTCCCCCTCGGCCGCGATGGCCTCGGCGCGGCCGGCCTCGCCGACCCGGTAGTCCTCGCTGGTGGCCTTGTCGGTGCCGATCGCCGAGCCGACCCCCAGGCACAGGACGACGAACAGGAACCATCCGATGATCGCCCGCCACGGATGGGCGGCGCTCCAGCTCGCCACCCGTACGGTCGGTGACCGCCTCGCGGTCCGTGTGCTCATCGGGTCACCCCGCCGAGCCCGTATGCCCGGATGCGGGAGCCGTGCTCACGCCGGGTCCGGCCGTGGGACGACGGCGTCCTCACCTCCGCGGGTCCGATCCGCCCATGGAGGGATTTGCATTGGAGCAGCATGAGCTGCTCTCCTTTCTTTGGGGGTCGTGCGTTTGAAGGCACGCCGATTGCGGCGTGGTCGCGCGACTTTCGTTTCCCGGGGTGGCGAGTTGCCGCTCGCCGCCCCGGGCCTGTCACCGCCTGAGGCGGTGTGGTGGCGTCACGGGAGGCGAAGACTCATCCGACGCTCCGCAGGATCTGCTCCACGGCGGTGACCCGTGCCGTCAGCTCGGCGAGCTGGGTGTTGAGCTGCTCCTGGTTCCGCGCCGTCCGCTCGGTGGCCTCCCGATACTCCGACATCGCCGCCCGGTGAAGCCGGAAGCAGGAGATGAAGCCCACCACGGCGCCGACGGTGAGGATCAGGATGATCCCGAGGGGGAGGACGACTTCTTTCATCTCCGGGTCTCCTGCACGTCGGGGCCTTCCTGTCCGTCCGCTCGCAGCGCGCCGAGGACCGTGTCCACCGTCAGGCGCACGTCGAACGGCATCAGCTTGAAATACTTCATCGCCTTGCCGTCCGCCGACAGCTCCAGATCGCCGGCGACCAGGCCGGCCTTCTCCATCCGCTCAAGATGCATGTAGAGCAGCGGGCGAGATATGTCGAGCCGCCGGGCCAGCTCGCTGACATGCACCCGGCCGCCGGACAGCTCGGCGATGATCCGCAGTCGCAGTGGGTGGCCGACGGCGGCGAGCAGCGCCAGCAGCTTCTCACTGGTCAGAATCCCATCCACAACACATTGACCTTCCACCTGTAAGATAAGACTGACAGGTGAAATCTTCATCGTCAAACCACATCGGCCACCGCCTGACGGGCGATGGCCGATGTGGTGGGGCACGACGTGCCGGGATGGCGGTGCTTCAGGTGCTTCAGGTGCTTCAGGTGCTTCAGGTGCTTCAGGTGTCTCAGGTGTCTCAGGGGGTCGCCGGAGACGCGACCAGGACACCCCCTGGTAGCCGCTGGCCTGCAGGGTGAACAGTCTCGCGTACTCTCCCGCCGCCGCCATGAGCGCCTCGTGTCCCGCTTTCGATGATCTTCCCTCCGGACAGGACCACGACGAGGTCGACGCCCCGCAACACCCAGGGGTGCCCGTCGCTGTAGCGGAACCAGACGTCGCGCAGCTCCACGCCCACGCGGAGCGGGGGCAGGGGCAGGGGCGCCGGCCGTACGGGCAGGTCGGGCTCCGCCCGCAGCAGGTCCAGGTAGTGACCGAAGACGAGCAGGGCCTGGTGCAGCCGCGAGAGCCGGGCCACCCCGCCGGACAGCGAGGTCTGCACCCCGGCCACGGCGGCGACGGACACCGCCACGTCGCCGACGGTCAGCCGGCCCTCCGCCGCGGCGACCACCGCCCACACCAGCCCGGCCTCGCCGACCCGCTCGGCCCCGCGCCGTCGAGCCGCCCCGGATACGCGAAGCCGTACGGCTCCGCGGGCTGCTCCGCACCGCCCAGATTCGCCAGGGCTTCCAGCTCGTCGCCCAGAGTGGGCCGGGTGCTCTCCATAACCGCGCCTCAGCCTCTACGCCCTGCCCTGGCAGACCGCCGACTAGCCGGACACCCGCCTGTGCAGGAGGTCGACGAGCGTGGCGTGGAGCTGCTCGATCGGGCGGTCGGGGTGGAGCGCCCGGCGCTCGATCGAGACGGTCAGCACCATGCCGAACACGGCCGTCGCCGCGGTCTCCACGTCCAGGTCCTCCCGGACCCTGCCCTCGGCCACCGCCCGGCGCAGCGCCCCCGCGTAGACTCCCAGCGCCTGCTCGCGCAGCCTGGCCACCGCGTCCTGCCAGGCGGTGCGCCACATCTCGGCGAGCAGCACCCGGGCGAACGCGCCGTACTCCTCGAAGAAGCGCAGCTGCGCCATGACCACCGAGTCGAGGGCGTCGAGCGCGGCCTGCCCGGTGTCCGCCGCGCCCAGCGCGTCGGCCAGCCGCTGGATCCCGTGTTCGAGCAGCGCGGCGAAGAGCGCCTCCTTGCTGCCGAAGTTGTAGAACACGGTGCCCTTGGCGACACCGGCCCGTTCGGCGATCGCGTCCACCGTGGCGGCGGTGTAGCCCTGCTCGGCGATCACCTCCACGGCCGCCGTGAACAGCCTGAGCCTCGTCTCGGCCCGGCGGCCGTCCCCCTTCCTCGCGGCCGCGCCCGCCCCGTGCCCTCGCCGGTCCCGCTCCGCGCCCGCGTCAGGCTCCGCGCCCGTGCCCGCGTCAGGCCCTCGCCGGTCCCGCTCCGCGTCCGTGTCCACGCTCCCGGCCCGCTGCTGTGTCATGGGGGTAACCGTAGTCACAGTGCCAGCTCGGGGTGGAGGCGCCGCATCGACCAGGTGCGCCCCTTGTGCACGGCGTAGACGGTCAGGCTCAGGCCCAGCGCGACGGTCAGCGCCAGCACCCCGCCGGCCTGCCAGACCACCGTGAGGTCGCCGCCGCTGATCAGCCGCCGCAGCGCGCTGACCACCCAGCTCATCGGGAGCCACGGCGAGATCGTCTGGAAGAAGCCCGGCGAGGTCTCGATCGGATAGGTCCCGGCGGCCGAGGTCAGCTGGAGCATCAGCAGCGCCAGCACCACGACCCGTCCCGGCGCGCCGAGCAGGGCGTTGACCGCCTGCACGACCGCCAGGAAGGCCGCCACGGTGAGAAGCAGGATCCCGGCGATCCCGGCCCAGTGCGCGGCCTCCATGCCGAGCGCGAACCTGATCACCGCCATCAGCACGCCCACCTGGGCGGCGCCCAGGACCAGCCCCGGCAGCCAGCCGGCCACCGCGATCCGCCAGGCGGGAGCCGTACCGGCGAGGAGACGGGGGTTGAGCGGGCGCAGCACCATGTAGCTCACCATCGCGCCGACCCACAGGGCCAGCGGGACGAAGAAGGGCGCGAACCCGGTGCCGTAGTTGGGCACCTCGTTGGCGACCTGGTTGGCCAGCTTGACCGGCTCGCTCATCATCTCGCTCCGGTCGGCGCGCTCGCGCTTGCCGTAGTCCGGGATCTGCTCGGCGCCGTCGCCGAGCTTGTCGCTCAGTTTCCTGGACCCGTCCGTCAGCTTGCCGATACCGGTGGTGAGCTCCCCGGCGCCCTCGTGCAGGCGGCCCACCCCGCCGTCCACCCTGGCCGCGCCGTCGCTCAGCTTGACGATGCCGCCGCCGAGCTGGGTCAGCCCCCGGCTGAGCTGCGCGGAGCCGTCGCCGAGCCGGGAGATCCCAGAAGTGATCTTCCCGTTGGCGTCCGCCGCGTCACCGAGGCCCGTGTGGAGCTTCGCCGAGCCGTCGGCCAGCTTGCCGAGCCCCTCGTCCAGTTGGTTGATCTTGTCTCTGGCCTGGTCGAGCTGCTGGCCCGCGGTGGGCGCGACCTCCGCCGTGCGGCCCGCGACCTCCGCGATCCGGCGGGCGTCCCGCTGCAACTGGGCCGCGGCGCCGCTGCCGTCGCCGGCGGCGCCCTCCAGCCCGGTGGCCACCTCCCGGGTGGACTGGGTGAGACGTTCGGCGATGGCCCGCAGCCGCGGGTCGGCGTCCGGATTGCCGTCCAGCCAGTTCTGCAACTGCTGCGCCTGCTGCTGAGCCTGCTCCGCCCCCTGCTTGATCCCGCCGGGCAGCGCTCCCGCGCCGTCGGCGACCAGGCCGGCGCCCCGCTCGACGGCCTCCGCGAGCGACTGCAGCCGCGCCCCGTTCTCCCGCAGCACCGGGACGACCTCGTCGGCCACCTCGTTGATCTTCGACACCTGGGCGTGGACCTGCTTGTAGACCTGCGCGTTGCCGTCGGCGACCTGCTCGGCGCCCTTCTCCAGCTTCGCCAGCCCCTGGCCCAGCTTGCGCGAGCCGCTCTCCGCCTGGCCCAGGCCCCCGGTCAGCTTGTCCGCCCCGGCCGACAGCCGGCCGGTGGCGGTGTTGGCGCTGCCCAGGCCCACGGTGAGCTGGTGGGTGCCGGTCTTGGCCTGGCCGAGGCCCGCGTTCAGAGTGGACGCGCCCTTTCCGGCCTTCGCCGTACCGTCGTGCAGATCGTCCGCACCGTCGGCGGCCTTGGCGGTGGCGTCGTGCAGCTCGCCGAAGGACACGAAGACGTTGTCCCAGTAATCCTTCAGCGCGGTACGGCCCGCCGCGTCCTTGACCTCGGTGAACACCGCGTCGGAGATCGTCCCCATGATGTAGCTGCGGCCGGTGTCGACCCGCACTCCGAGCTCGGCGGGGGTCGGCGTGCCGTCGCCGGAGGGCGAGGCCAGCCGGGCGCTGAAGTCGGCGGGGATGGTCAGGGACAGGTAGAAGCTGCCGTCGTTCACGCCGTCGGCGGCCTGCCGGGCGTCGACCGTGTGCCAGCCCAGGACCTTGCGGTCACGCAGCTCGTCGGCCAGCTCGCGGCCCGCGTCGACCGTCTTGCCGTCGACGGTCGCGGGCCTGTCCTCCACGACCAGCGCCACCGGGATGTTCTCAAGGTTGCCCTGCGGGTCCCAGAACGACCACAGGTACAGCCCGGCGTACAGCAGCGGCAGCATCACCACGCCCGCCAGCGCCGCCCGGGTCAGCCGCGACCGGGTGAACCGCCGCAGCTCCAGCCGTCCCAGCCGCAACGATCTCATCGGTCCCTCTCCTCGCTCGGTACGGTCCGCGCCACGCTCTCCCCGTCCTGTCCGCCGGCCCCCGCAGGCTTTTCGGCGTCAGGAACGGATCCGGGTCCTCCGGGGTCCGGCGGGGCCGCGGACCCGGTGACGGCCGGTACGGCCTCCGGCCCGTCCGGGGCCGGTCCGGAGCGCGCCGGGTGCCCGCCATCCGGTCCGTCCGTCGCGTCCCCGGGCTCCCCGGAGTCTGCGCACTCCGTGGACTCCGGGGACTCCGCGGGATTCCCGGAGGGCAGGCGGACCGCCGCCCGCTCGCTCTCCGTGCAGGCCGCGACGACGGTCAGGCCCAGGGCGCCCAGCTCTCCCAGCGTCGCCCAGAGCGCCTCCTGGCGGTCCTGGGCGAGGCCGGTGTCCACGTTGTCGAGGATCAGCAGTCCGGGGGTGTCGAGCAGCGCGAGTGCGATCCCGAGCCGCACCCGCTCCTCCCGGCCCAGGTCGCGGATGAGGGTGCGGTCGCCGGGGGACAGCTCCAGACCGGCCAGGGCCAGCGCGGTCCCGGCCCGTGACTCCTGCCGTCTGCCCCAGAACATGCCCGGTGACCGCTCGTGCAGGTGCTCGCGGACCGTCAGCGCCTTCTCCAGGTCGTTGACCCCGTCCACCAGCCCGAGCGCGGCGACGCGCCGGATCGCCCGCGGCCTGCCGTACCGCCCCACGGTGAGTGTGCCGTCGGTGGGTCTCATCCGTCCCGCCAGGGTCAGCAGCAGGCTCGTCCGCCCGCTGCCCGCCTGTCCGGTGACGGCGGTGAGGCTGCCCGGCTCGGCCGTGAGGCCGACGTCGCGGTAGACCCATCCGTGCTCGCCCTTGAGGGACAGACCGACCGCGCGCACCGCGACCCCCTGGAACACCGCACCCTCCGAGACTTTTGAACTGACCGGTCAGTGCAAAAGTATCACGTGAGGTTTCCCGCAGGTGACCGGGCCGGCGAAGGTGTCGATTCTCACGGAAGACGGCTCTCACGGAAAGCGGCCGCTCATCCGAGAACCTGCCGGGGCGGTCGAGCACGTCCGCCTCTGCCGGGGACTTCTCAGCGCCGGCGGCTCGCGCCGGATCCACAAGGTGATCCAGTCACGGGGACAGTGTCCATGGCCGGACACCACCCGCTTCGACGAGACGGACGGCCCGCGGAAACGCGGCAGGACCCGCCCCTCCCGGTCTTGACGGGTGGGACGGGTCCTGCCGATCGCCTGGCTAGACCGTCGCGGAGCCGTACTCCTGGAGGAAGAGCGCCTCGGCGAGGGCCGTGCGGCGCAGCTCCTCGACGTTGACCCGCTCGTTGGGAGCGTGGATCGAGGCGTCGTCGTCCTCGGCGCCGAACAGCAGGATCGAGGCGGCGGGGAACTGCTTGACGAGCGTGGAGACCAGCGGGATCGAGCCGCCGGCGCCGACGTCGCGCGGCGGGTGGCCGAAGGCGCGCTCCATCGCCCGGTTCAGCGCGGCGCGGGCGGCGCCGCCGGAGTCGGCGAGATAGCCGGAGCCCAGCACGTGGTCGGTGACGTGCACCTCGACGCCCCACGGGGCGACCTGCCGCAGGAAGTCGACCACGGCCTCCACGGTCGTCTTCGGGTCGCCCGCCGGAGGAACGCGCACCGTCACCCGGGCACGGGCGACCGCCTGGACCGCGTTGATGGCGCCGGAGACGGTCGGCACGTCCAGGCCGGTGACCGTGATGGCGTAGGAGGCCCAGAGCCGGTCGGCCAGCGAGCCGGAGCCGACCAGTGAGACGCCGTCGAGCACGCCCGCGGTGGCCCGGAACTCCTCCTCCGAGGGGCCGGAGCCGAGGAAGGTGCCGCGCGGCAGGCCGGGGACGCGGATGTCGCCGTGGTCGTCGTGCAGGGCGGCCAGCATCCGGATCAGCGCCGCGAGGGCGTCCGGGGCGGCGCCGCCGAACGAGCCGCTGTGCAGCGACTCCTTCAGGGTGCGCACCTCGATGGTGAAGGCGCCCATGCCGCGCAGCGAGGTGGTCACCGCCGGGTCGCCCACGCTCGGGTTGCCGCAGTCGGCGACGATGATCGCGTCGGCGCGGAGCAGCTCGGGGTTCTGCTCGACGAAGGCCTCCAGACGCTCCCCGGCGTATTCCTCCTGCCCTTCGATGATCACCTTGATGCCCACCGGGAAGTCGCCCCGGAAGGCGCGGAGCGCGGCGACGTGGGAGATGACGCCGGACTTGTCGTCGGCGGCGCCGCGGCCGTAGATGGCGCCGTCGATCTCCGTCGGCTCGAAGGCCGGCGTGCGCCACAGCGCGGGGTCGCCCGCGGGCTGCACGTCGTAGTGCGCGTAGAGCAGCACGGTCGGCGCGCCGGGCGGGGCCGGGGCCTCGGCGAACACGGCGGGGAAGCTCCCCTCCACCGGGATCTGCCGGACGTGCGGCAGGCCGGCGCTGCGCAGCAGCTCCTCGGTCGCCGCGGCGGCCGCGCGCACCGGCTCCTCCGGATGGCCGGGGAAGGCCACCGAGGGGATGGCGACGAGCCGCTTGAGGTCTTCGACCGCCTGGGGCAGGCCCGCGGCGACGGCGCCCTCGATCTCGTCAGGAGTCACGACGTTCCCTCGCATCTCAATATGTGGTCGTCCTATTTGATCACAGTCGGCGGGCGACCGTGTTTCACCCTGATTCCAGCACACCGCGGTCCCGCCGGGTGGGGGCGAGGGCGGTGCAAGATCCGGAAACTCCCAAATCCTGGTCGCGGATTTCGTTGTTGTTACCCACCTGTTTTGCGGATTCCGAAGTTCTTGCACTCTATTGCCACGTTTTCACTTGGCAAGACGTTCTCCGGGCATGCAGACTGGGGGGAGCTCAGACCACCGAGGGAAGATAGCCATGACCCACCCTGAAAACACCGACGTGGCCTCGCTCATGCGGGCCGCGCAGGACAACCTGTGGATGCACTTCAGTCGGCACAGCTCCGACAGGAGCGTCGAAGTCCCGATGATCGTGCGTGGTGAGGGCGCATACGTCTACGACGTGCACGGCAAGCGCTACCTTGACGGTCTCGCCGGCCTGTTCGTGGTCCAGGCGGGGCACGGCCGCAGCGAGCTGGCCGAGGCCGCCGCCAAGCAGGCCCAGGAGCTGGCGTTCTTCCCGCTCTGGTCCTACGCGCACCCCAAGGCCGTCGAGCTGGCCCAGCGCCTGGCCGCCGAGACCCCCGGGGACCTCAACCGGGTCTTCTTCACCACCGGTGGCGGCGAAGCCGTCGAGAGCGCGTGGAAGCTCGCCAAGCAGTACTTCAAGCTGACCGGCAAGCCGCTCAAGCACAAGGTCATCAGCCGCCAGATCGCCTACCACGGCACCCCGCAGGGCGCCCTGTCGATCACCGGCATCCCGGCCTTCAAGCAGATGTTCGAGCCGCTGGTCCCGGGTTCGGTCCGGGTGCCGAACACCAACCACTACCGCGCCGACGAGATCACCGGCGTCGCCGGCATGACCCCGGAGCAGTACGGCTACTGGGCCGCCGAGCGCGTCGCCCGGGCCATCGAGATGGAGGGCCCGGACACCGTGGCCGCCGTCTTCGTCGAGCCGGTGCAGAACGCCGGCGGCTGCTTCCCGCCGCCGCCCGGTTACTTCCAGCGCCTGCGCGAGATCTGCGACGAGTATGACGTCCTGCTCGTCTCCGACGAGGTCATCTGCGCCTTCGGCCGCCTCGGCACCATGTTCGGCGGGCAGAAGTTCGACTACGTCCCCGACATCATCACCTGCGCCAAGGGCATGACCAGCGGTTACTCGCCGATCGGCGCCATGATCGCCTCGGACCGGCTGTTCGAGCCGTTCAGCGACGGCACCGAGATGTTCGCCCACGGCTACACCTTCGGCGGCCACCCCGTCTCCGCCGCGGTCGCCCTGGCCAACCTCGACCTGTTCGAGCGCGAGGACCTGCTCGGCCACGTGACCCGCAACGAGCCGGTCTTCCGCTCCACCCTTGAGCGGCTCCGCGACCTGCCGATCGTCGGCGACGTGCGCGGCTCCGGCTTCTTCTGGGGCATCGAGCTCGTCAAGGACAAGGCGACTAAGGAGACCTTCAACGCGGACGAGTCCGAGCGTCTGCTGCGCGGCTTCCTGTCCAAGGCCCTCTATGACGCGGGCCTGTACTGCCGCGCCGACGACCGCGGAGACCCCGTGATCCAGCTCGCCCCGCCGCTGATCTGCGGCCCCAAGGAGTTCGACGAGATCGAGTCGATTCTCCGCTCCGTGCTGACGGAGGCCTGGTCCCGGCTGTGAGCGCGCCGCCGTGCACGGCCCGTCTGGAGCCGTGCACGGCCCGCCCATGTCCGAGCCCGTTCGACCCGTGCTTCGCCACCCGTTGAAACTCCGAAAGGAACCCTGATGAAGATCGGCGTGCCCGCCGAGGTCAAGAACCACGAGTATCGTGTCGCCGCCACCCCTGCAGGCGTGCACGAGCTGGTCCGTCACGGCCACGACGTCTACGTCCAGCGCGGCGCTGGCCTCGGCTCACACCTCCCCGACGAGGACTACCTCTTCGCCGGCGCCAAGATCCTCGACACCGCCGACGAGGTGTGGGGCGAGGCCGACATGATCCTCAAGGTGAAGGAGCCGATCGCGGAGGAGTACCACCGCATGCGCGCCGGGCAGGTGCTCTTCACCTACCTGCACCTGGCCGCCGGCCGTGAGTGCGCCGACGCCCTGCTCAAGCAGCAGGTCACCGGCATCGCCTACGAGACCGTCCAGGTCGGCAACACCCTGCCGCTGCTGGCCCCGATGTCGGAGGTCGCGGGCCGCCTGGCCCCCCAGGTCGGCGCCTACAACCTGATGCGCTTCAACGGCGGCCGCGGCGTGCTGCCCGGCGGCGTGCCCGGCGTGGCCCCGGCCAAGGTCGTCGTCATCGGCGGCGGCGTCTCCGGCCTCAACGCGGCGCAGATCGCAGTCGGCATGGGCGCCGACGTCACGGTCCTCGACCTCAACGTCGACCGCCTGCGCTTCATCGACGCCGTCTACCAGGGCCGTCTGAAGACCCTCGTCTCGACCTCCTACGCGATCGAGAAGGAGGTCCTGGAGGCCGACCTGGTCATCGGCGCGGTGCTGATCCCGGGCGCCAAGGCCCCGACCCTCGTCTCCAACGACCTGGTCTCCCGTATGAAGCCGGGCTCCGTGCTCGTCGACATCGCCATCGACCAGGGCGGCTGCTTCGAGGACTCCCGGCCGACCACGCACGCCGAGCCGACCTACCAGGTCCACAACTCGATCTTCTACTGCGTGGCCAACATGCCGGGCTCGGTGGCCAACACCTCCACCTACGCGCTGACCAACGCGACGCTGCCCTACGCGGTCAAGCTGGCCGGCCTGGGCTGGAAGTCGGCGCTCCAGCAGGACCCCGCCCTCGCGCTGGGCCTCAACACCCACGCGGGTGAGCTCACCAACGATCAGGTCGGGCTCGCCCTCGACCTGCCGTCCGTGCCGGTCTCCCGGGTCATCGCCGCCTAGACCCGGTCCGCGGGCGCACTCCCGTCCTCCGCCCGGTCGGCGGGCGACCCCATGATCACATCTGTGGTCATGGGGTCGCTGCTTTCCCGGTGGTCTCGCGGAGCGGGCAGGCCCGCTCTCACGCGGTCCGGGGACCCGCCGCGGTCATCGCTCTCGCCGCGCTCTCGGGTCCTGGGGCCGCGGCCCCAGCCGGGTCCGCAGGTCGCGGGCGGTGGCCAGGACGTGCTCGACCTCGGTGGCGGTCGGCCAGGGGGCGCTGCCGGGACGTAGCAGCGTGGCCCGGACCGAGGCCAGGTGCTCGACCGCCCCCGGACGCAGGCCGCTCTGCCCGGTCAGCCAGGCCGTGACGTCGGCGTGGTCGAGCAGCGGCCGGGTGACCAGATCCCAGGTGCCGAGGATCTCCGTCAGGTCGCCGACCCGCAGCGGGGAGCCGCTCCGGGCCGCGGCGGCGGCGGCCAGCTCCGCGCGGGCGACGAGTTCGGGCTCGGCGGCCCGATCCCAGATCGGAGGCGCCGGGTCCGACAGCCATCGCTCGTCCTCACCGGCGGCACCGGTCGCCGACAGCAGCGAGGCGAGCTCGGCCGCCGCCCGGGGGTGCCCGGCCAGCGCCGCCCGGCGGAACCAGTGCTGGCCGCCCCGCAGGTCGTCGTGCTCGGCGATGAGCAGCAGGCCGTAGTTGAAGGCGGCCTCCGGATCCCCGCCGGCCGCCGCCCTGCCGAACCAGTGGCTGGCCGCCCGCGGGTCGCTCAGCTCCACGCACACGAACCCGGCGGTCCGCTGGTCGTCGATCCGCCCGGCGTGGGCGGCCCGCTCGAACCAGGCGCGGGCGGTGCGCAGGTCCCCCCGGGACAGCGCGATCCCGCCGAGCTGCGAGGCGGCCCCGGGGTGCTCGGCCCCCGCGGCCAGCCGGTAGAACGCCTCGGCGCCCTCCGGGTCCTGGTTGGCCCGCAGGAACAGCCCCAGGTGGTAGGCCGCGTCGGCGTGGCCGCCCCGAGCGGCGAGCTCCCACCAGCGCAGCGTCTCGTCGTCCTGGCCGAACGCGTAGGCCAGCAGTCCCAGGTCGTGCGCGGAGGCCAGGTCGCCCGCCAGCGCGGCCCGCCGGTGCCACTCGGCGGCGGCCTCCGTCTCGCCGCCGTCCTCGCAGATCAGCGCGAGCCGCCGGGCGGCCGGGCGGGAGCCCGCCCGGGCGGCCGTCTCGAACCACCGCCGCGCGGCGGGCACGTCGCCACGCTGCTCGAGCAGGAGCGTCGCCAGGTTGGCCGCGGCCTCGGCGTCGCCGGTGGCCGCGGCCAGTCCGTACCACCTCACGGCCTCCGCCAGGCTGCCGTGCTTCTCGTGCCAGACACCCAGGTTGTAGGCGCTGTCCATGTTGCCCCCGGCCGCCGCCCGCTCCCACCAGTGCCGCGCCGCCGAACGGTCGCCCCGCTGCGTGAAGTGGCGGCCGAGCAGGTGCGCGGCCTGCGCGTCGCCGCCGTGCGCGGCCAGCAGCAGCTCGGCCTCGCCGTCGGCGCCGTGCCCGGCGTGCTGGAGGGCGGGTGGCGAGTCATCAGGCGACTGCCGGCCCCCCTGCCACCACCCCATGTCGTCCTCCTCGTTGACAATGCACAGGGTGACACGTGACGGTGCGATTGCGGAGCGTAATCACGGACTTGCCTGTCCTCGCGCGCTCACCCACCCCCGCCCCTCAGCGCCGGCGTCCGCTCGGAGTGGCGCGGGCGTGTCAGACCCAGCCGGGGCGGACCAGCCCAGACTCGTAGGCGATGACGACGAGCTGGGCGCGGTCGCGGGCGTGCAGTTTCATCATGGTGCGGCTGACGTGGGTCTTGGCGGTGGCCGGGCTCATGAAGAGCTTCGCGGCGATCTCGTCGTTGGTCATGCCCGTGCCGACCAGCGTCAGGACCTCCCGCTCGCGGTCGGTGAGCAGGTTCAGGTCCTGGGAGGGGTGGGGCCGCTTGGCGCGGCTGGCGTACTCGGAGATCAGGCGGCGCGTGACGCCGGGGGAGAGCAGGGCGTCGCCGTCGGCGACGACGCGGACGGCCTGGATCAGCTCGGCCGGCTCGGTGTCCTTGACCAGGAAGCCGCTGGCGCCGTTGCGGAGCGCCTCGAAGAGGTATTCGTCGAGCTCGAAGGTCGTCAGAATGATGATCTTCGGCCCCGGGGGCATCTCCCGGGTGGCGGTCAGGCCGTCCATGCCCGGCATCCGGATGTCCATCAGCACCACGTCCGGCTCGTGCTCGGTGGCCAGCCGTACGGCCTGGGCGCCGTCGGCGGCCTCGGCCACCACGGTCATCCCCGGCTGCGCGTCGAGCAGGGCCCGGAACCCGGCCCTGACCAGGGCCTGGTCGTCGGCGAGGACGATCTTGATCATTCCTGTCCCTCCGGGATCTCCGGGATCGGCAGCCGCGCCTCGACGCGGAAGCCCTGTCCATGACGCCCGGCGGTCAGCGAGCCGCCGAGGGCGGCCGCCCGCTCCCGCATGCCGGGGATGCCGTTCCCGCCGCCCAGACTCTCTCCGGGGGGCCCGCCGCCGGAGTCGGTGACCCGGATCAGCAGCTCGCGGGGGCCGTACTCCAGCAGGACGGCGGCCGTGGAGCCCGGCGCGTGCCGCGTGACGTTGGTCAGCGCCTCCTGGACGATGCGGTAGCCGGCCCGGTCCACTCCCGGCGGCAACGCCCTGACCTGGCCGGTGACGTGCCGGGTGGCCGGCAGCCCGGTGCGCTCGATGAGCTCCTCCAGCCGCTCCATCCCGGCCGTGGGGGAGCGGGGCGCGCCGTCGCGGAGCACGCTGAGCACCGAGCGCATCTCGGTCAGCACGTCCTTGGAGGCCTGTTTGATCGTGGTGAGCGCGGTGCGGGCCTGCTCGGGCTGGTCGTCGATCAGGTGCAGCGCGGTGGAGGCCTGGACGTGGATGAGGGAGATGTTGTGCGCGAGCACGTCGTGCAGCTCCTGGGCCATGGTCAGCCGCTCGTCGCTGGCCTGCCGCCGGGCCTCCTCCTGCACCACCCGCTCGTGCTCGGCCAGCCGCTCCCTCCTGGCCCGGACGAACTCGCCCAGCGCCAGGACGACCCCGATGACCGCCGCTATCGCGAACATGTGCCACAGGCCGGGGCTGGGGACGGGGGCCAGCCAGGTCGTGTAGACGACGAAGAACACGTAGGCCGCGGCCGAGAACGCCCAGACGACGCGCCGGTGGCCGAGGACGACGGCGTTGTAGAACGCGATGACCGGGCTGAAGAAGATCGGGCCGTAGGCGTGGCCCCGGCCGATGAACAGGAAGGTCGCGGCCAGGGTGGCGACCATGGTGAGCACCGGGTGGCGGCGCCGTACGGCCAGCGCGAGCGGCCCGGCCACCAGCAGCGCGACGCCGAACGCGTCCACCCGGACGCGCTCGGGCTGGTTCCACTGGGCGCCCCAGGTCGTCGTGACCTGAAGGACCGCCATGAACAGCGGGAGCATCGGGTCGACCCAGCGGAGTTTGGCGCGCACGTCCAGAACCCTATGTCCGCCCGCCGAGCGGCACATCCGCCCTGCGGGGCAGCGGGCACTACGTCACCGGTGGTAGCGGAGGGGCTGACAGGGCAGGCGAGCTGAGACAAGCTGTCTGTGGGAGGCCATCATGATCGCTCGCCGTTTAGCCGTGCCGCTCGCCGGGATCCTGGCCGGTGGTTCCATCCTGTACGCGCAGCCGGTGGCGGCGTCTCCGCCGCCGGTGAAGAAGGAGCCCGTCGCCGAGGGATACGGCGGAGCGGTCTCGACCGTCGACCTGGACGCGAGCAGGGCCGCGCTGGAGGTGCTGGGCCGGGGCGGCAACGCGGTCGACGCGGCGGTCGCGGCGGCGGCCACGCTGGGCGTGACCGAACCCTACTCGGCCGGGCTGGCCGGGGGCGGGTTCCTCCTCTACTACGACGCCCGGCACAGGAAGGTCCACACGATCGACGGCCGGGAGACGGCGCCCCAGGCGATGACCGCCTCCTCCCTGGAGGGCGTCGCGTTCGACGAGGCGGTCACCAGCGGGCTGTCGGCCGGGGTGCCGGGCAGCGTGGCCCAGTGGGAGCTGGCCCTGCGCCGTTTCGGCACGCTCTCGCTCGGGCAGGCGCTCCGACCCGCGATCAGGGTCGCCTCCGAGGGGTTCACCGTCGACCAGACCTTCCACGACCAGACCGCCGCCAACGCGGCCCGGTTCAAGGACTTCACCTCCACCGCCAAGCTCTACCTCCCCGGCGGCGCCCCGCCGGCGGTCGGCACCACCTTCCGCAACCCCGAGCTCGCCGACACCTACCGCCGGCTCGGCAGGGAGGGCGGCGGCTGGCTGTACGGCGGGCGGCTCGGCTCGGAGATCGTGGCCACGGTGAAGCGGCCGCCGGTCACGCCCGGCGCCACCCGCAACGTGCGGCCCGGCCTGATGGAGCTGTCGGACCTGCGGGCCTACCGGGCGCTCGAACGGCCGCCCACGAAGATGACCTACAAGGGCATGGACGTGTACGGCATGGCGCCCCCGTCCTCGGGCGGTTCGACGGTCGGTGAGGCGCTCAACATCCTGGAGGCCCTCCCCGAGGTCGGCGTGCACGAGTATCTGGAGGCTTCGCGGCTGTCGTTCGCCGACCGTGGCAAGTATGTCGGCGACATCCCGGGCGTGCCGCTGAAGGAGCTGCTGTCCGACGGGTTCGCCAAGGAGCGTGCCTGCCTGGTCGGCGAGCGGGCGATGGCCCATCCGGCCCCGGCGGGAGAGCCCGACGGCGCCTACGGGCCGTGCGCGGCCGCGACCCCGGCGCAGTCCGCGCAGACGCCCGCCGAGGGACCGGAGACCACCCACCTGGTCGTGACCGACCGCTGGGGCGACGTGGTCGCCTACAACATCACCATCGAGTCCACCGGCGGCAACGGCATCGTCGTCCCCGGCCGGGGCTTCCTGCTCAACAACGAGCTGACCGACTTCACCTTCGGCCCGGCCCCGGGCGACCCCAACCTGCCCGGGCCCGGCAAGCGCCCCCGCTCCTCGATGGCCCCGACGATCGTCCTGGCCGGGGACCGGCCGCTGCTCGCGCTGGGCTCGCCGGGCGGCTCCACGATCATCACCACCGTGCTGCAGATCCTGGTCAACCGGTGGGACCTCGGCATGTCGCTGCCGGACGCGCTGGCCGCCCCCCGGGCCACCCAGCGCAACACCGCCCAGACCCAGGCCGAGCAGGGATTCATCGACCGCTACGGCGCCGAGCTCGCCGCCAAGGGACACAGTCTCGTGCTGAATCCCGAGATCGGCGCGGCCACCGCCGTCGAGTTCCTCCGCCATGGGAGGCTCCAGGCCGTCGCCGAGCCCACCCGCAGGGGCGGCGGCAGCGCCCTGGTGGTGAGCGGGCGCCGGTAGCCCTCCTCGCGTGGTCGCGGCGGTGGGCGGGCCTCGGGCCCCTTCCTCCCGTGATCGCGGCGGTGGGCGAGCACCGGCAGGCCTTCCCGCCGTGATCGCGGCGGGCGGGGCCCGTGCGCCCGCGGCGGGCGGGACCGGCCCGCCGCGGGCCCGTCAGAGGCCGGCCGGGCCGGCGCACTCCAGGGCGGCGCGGATCTCCCGGGCGGGATCGCCCGCGTGATAGGGCCGTTCGCTGGACTCGATGTTGTCGAGGAACTCCTGATACCGCACGGCGTGCGACAGGTGCGCGAGCGGGCCGGCGAGGGCGAGCGCGCGGGCCGGGTCGGAGCCGGGGACGCGGGCCGACCACGCCTCGGCCCAGAAGCGGGCCACCCACGCCGCCCGCTCTCCGCCGGGAGTGAAGTCACGCATCCGCAGGCCGTCCAGGACGGGGTGCCCGAAATGGCTGTCGGCGAAGTCCACCATGACCGCGCGCCGCCCGTCGGATCTCACGTTGCCGGGATGGAAGTCGCCGTGCACCACGGTGTGCGGCAGGCCGCACGCCTCCAGCGAGGCGATCAGCGCCGGCAGCCGTCCGGCCAGCCGCCGGGCCGAGGACAGCTCGCCGGGGCTCAGCTCCGCGGCCGCCTCGCCGTCGAGCAGCTCGTCGACCATGCCGGCCAGGACCCGCGGCGTACGGTCGGGCAGCCCGGCCGGGACGCCCTCCGCCCGTTCCGCGATCGCCGCCTGCGCGGTGACCAGCCGGTGCACCGCGTCGCGGACGACGTCTTCGGGGGCGTCCCAGCAGTCCACACCGGGAACGTGGTCCAGCAGCACCCTGCGGCGCGCCGGATCCGCGGCCACCACGGCCGGCACGGACCCCGGGGCCACCCGGGCGAACGCCCCGATGACGCTCGCCTCGCAGGCCGCGAACCCGGGGGTGGTCTTGAGCCAGACCGGGCCCCGCGCGGTCGGGATCCGGAACAGCCCGGACAGGTTCCACGTCTTCACCTGTCCGGCCGGCCCGCTCGGCGGCCGGCCCGAGGCGCGGAGCGCGGAGTCCGCCCACTCCAGCGCCTCCCGCACGCCCGAGGCGGTGGCCCAGCCGGCCCGTCGCGCGGCCGGGCCCACCAGGTCGCCGGAGCCGGCGGGCCAGGGGGACGGCAGCTCGCGGTCGGGGTGTCGCAGCGCCTCGACATGGTAGGTCACGTGCCCGTCCCGGGCGCCCTCGCCGCCGTCGACGGTGAGCAGGCGCAGCACCGCCACCGGCACACCGAGTGCCGGCTCCAGGTGCGAGACGACCGGCCCGACATCGGCCCACCAGGGAGTGTCCACCGGGAACGGGCCGACGGCCCCGAGCCGCCGGCCGTCCACGGTCACCAGCGCGCTGACCGTACGGCCCGCCATCTGATCCATCAGGCCAGTCTGCTGGCCGGGGTGGCGGGCGGCGAGCGGTTTTCCAGGCGTGCCGGCCGTACGGTCCGCCGTCTGATCCATCAGGCCGGGGTGGCGGGGGGCGAGCGGTTTTCGGGCGTGCCGGCCGTACTGTCTGATCCGTCAGGCCAGTCTGCCGGCCGGGGTGGCGGGCGGTTCTCCGGGGCGTGCCCGGGCCGTTCAGCTGGTCGGCTCCTTCCGCGCCGCCTCCTCCTCGGCGGCCGCCTGCTTCTGCGCCCACTCCTGCGCCCACTCCTGCGCCCGCTCGTCCGGTGTGGGCTCCTTGAGGCAGGCCGGGGGCGTCCCGTCTTCGGTCCAGGTGGCGTTGACGTTGGAGGCGTTGACCGGCCGTATGTCCGCGGCCACGTAGATCTCCAGGGCGAAGGCCATCACCACCAGGAACATCACCGCGACGCCCGGGAAACCCCCGATAGCCTCGGCCCCCTTCCAGGCGACCGCCCCCACCAGGGCGGACACCGGCAGGGTGAGCAGCCAGACCGCGGCTATCCGGGCCGCCGTACCCCACCGGACCCTGGCGACCCGCCGGCCCACCCCCGAACCCAGGATCGAGCCGCAGCACACGTGGGTGGTCGACAGCGGGAACCCGAAGTTCGACGCGGCGAGGATCATCGCGGCCGAGGACGCCTCGGCGGCGAACCCCTGCGGGCTGTTGATGTCGGTCAGCCCCTTGCCCACGGTCCGGATGATCCGCCACCCGCCGACGTAGGTCCCCAGGGCCATCGCGGTCGCGCTGCTCAAGATCACCCATGTCGGCACGGTGGCGCCGTCGCCGATCGCGCCGTCGGCGAGCAGCGCGAGCATGATGACGCCCATGGCGTTCTGGGCGTCGTTGGTGCCGTGGGCCAGCGACACCAGTGACGCCGAGCCGACCTGCCCGATCCGGAACCCCCGGCTGCGGATACGCGGCGGCACCTTCCTGGTGGTCCGGTGGACGAGGTAGGTGCCGACGGCCGCCGTGAGTATGGCCGCCAGCGGTGAGAGGACCGCCGGGACGAGGATCTCCGAGACGATCCCGGCGCTGTGGACCGCGGAGGAGCCCGCCGAGACGAGCGTCGCCCCCACCACCCCGCCGATGAGGGCGTGGGAGGAGCTCGACGGCAGACCGAGATACCAGGTCACCAGGTTCCACACCAGCCCGCCTGCCAGGCCGGCGAAGACGACCGTCATCGTGATCGCGTCACTGGACACGATCCGCTCGGCGATCGTCGCCGCCACCTTCAGCGACAGCAGGGCCCCCACGAAGTTCAGTACGGCCGACAGTGCGACGGCCAGATGGGGCTGCAGCGCCCTGGTCGCGATGGACGTCGCCATCGCGTTGGCGGTGTCGTGGAAGCCGTTGGTGAAGGCGAAGACCAGCGCCGTCGTGACCACGACGGCCAGCAGCAGCGGGCCCACATCCATAAGGTGCCCCTGATCGCCTCCGGCGATCGATAATCCATCCTTTCCGTAAAAATTCAGAACTCCTGGTGACGGCGCGGGCGTGGGGACGGGTCCCCGAGGGCCGGCAGCCGGCCGTCCCGGCGTGCTCCTGGTCGTGGGCCGCGCGGGTGGCGGAGACCGTGACCGGTGCCGTCCGGCGGTTCAGTGGATCAGCTCGTAGGCCGCGGGCCTGACCTTCCGGGTGCGCGCCCAGTATTCGAAGGTGAAGCCCGGCCAGACCGTCCGGTTCACGCCGTGCTCGTCCAGATACCAGCTCCTGCAGCCGCCCTCGTTCCAGACCAGCTCGTGCAGGCGGTCCTGGAGGCGGTCGTTGAACTCGCGCTGGACCTCGGGCCGGACGTCCAGGGCCCTGGCCCCGCTCCTCGACAGCAGGCGCAGGCAGTCGATCACGTAGCGGACCTGGGATTCGATCATGAAGACGACCGAGTTGTGGCCCAGGCCGGTGTTGGGGCCGAGCAGGAAGAACAGGTTCGGGAACCCGGCGGTGGTGATCCCGTAGTAGGCCTCGATGCCGTCCTGCCAGGCTTCCTGGATCTTCCGGCCCGCCCTGCCGATGATCCGCTGCTCGT
This sequence comes from Streptosporangium sp. NPDC048886, assembly GCF_055586905.1. Lineage (NCBI taxonomy): Bacteria > Bacillati > Actinomycetota > Actinomycetes > Streptosporangiales > Streptosporangiaceae > Streptosporangium > Streptosporangium sp. NPDC048886. The sequence continues at coordinate 92,180 of NZ_JBVJHH010000002.1, read as the reverse complement.
TCAGCGCGTCGGTGACCTTGAATCCGGTGCCGTAGACGATCACGTCCACCTCGATCTCCCGGCCGGTGGAGTCGATGATCGAGTTCTCCCGGATCTCGGCCGTGCCGTCGGTGATCACTTCGACGTTCTCCCTGCTCAGGGCGGGATAGTAGTCGTTGGAGATGAGGATGCGCTTGCAGCCGATCGTGTAGTCGGGGGTCAGCTTGGCCCGCAGTCCCGGATCGGGGACCTGCCTGGCCAGGTGGCGCAGGGCCATCGTCCGGTGCGCCTTCATCAGGCGCGGGTCGACGGTGAAGCCGAGCGCGCGGGTCTCCAGCGCCCAGTAGATCGAGTTGCGCAGCGCCCGCGCGGCGCCGGGCAGGGCGAGCGCCCTCTTCATCCGGGGCGAGAGGGGGAAGTCGGGTTTGGGGTGGATCCACGGGGGCGTCCGCTGGAACAGGTGGAGCCGGGAGACCTGCCCGGCGATCTGCGGCACGAACTGGACGGCCGAGGCGCCGGTGCCGATCACCGCGACCCGCTTGCCGGTCAGGTCCACCGAGTGGTCCCACTCGGCCGAGTGGAAGGAGGGGCCCCGGAAGCTCTCGCGGCCCGGGATCTCCGGGAGCGAGGGCACGTGCAGCGCGCCGATCCCCGAGACCACCGCGTTGGTGGTGAAGGTCTCGCCGTCGCCGGTGCTGACCCGCCAGTGGTTGGCGCCGTCGTCGTACTCCAGCCCGACGACCTCCTTGCCGGACCGGAGGTGCGGTGCCAGGCCGTACTTGGCGACGCAGGCCCGCAGGTAGTCCCAGATCTCGGTCTGCGGGGAGAACATGCGCGACCAGTTGGGGTTGAGCTCGAAGGAGAAGGAGTACATGTGCGAGGGGACGTCGCAGGCGCAGCCGGGGTAGGTGTTGTCCCGCCAGGTGCCGCCGATGTCGGCCGCCTTCTCCAGGATCACGAAGTCGTGGTAGCCGGCTTCCTTCAGCTTGATCGCCATGCCCAGCCCGGCGAAGCCGGAACCGATGATCGTTATCCCGGGGTGCGTGCTCATACGGTCTCCCTGCTGAGTCTCCTGACGGCGCATGGGCGTGGAGCCTCCTGACGTGCGGCCCGGCCGGCGGCGAGGGCGTTCCGTTTATTGGACTCGCCGTCTAATGTAATCGGCGGATCGTCACGCCGTCCACACCCCGGGCGGGTGAACCGCCTCACACCGACTGGTCGGTATGAGAAATCTCCAGGGAACGCGAAAAGCGCCGAGGGCGGTGCCGTCGGCGCTGTCGGTCGTCCGGTCCTTAGAGGATCAGGTATACGGCTATGGCGGCGATCACCAGCACGGCGACCGCCACGGCGACCGGCACGGCCAGCGACCGCTTCTGGGGTGCGGCCTCGGGCTCGCTCCGCTGGGCGAACGCGCGGAACTGCTGGGTGTTGCCGGCCGGGTCGATCTGGGGTTCAGACATGGGACGACTTTAGCGATACACAGTGCTCCCCGGCGCCGATTTGTGCCACTTTCGCGGAGGGCCCACAGCGCCTCGGCCTGCTCTGCGCGCGGGGCACGAGACGCCTGGGACCTGTGGCGCGGGTGAGGCGCGGTACTGGGGGCAGGACCGCCGACCGGGGCGGATAGCGTGGTGTCATGCTCCGGATCCTGTTCTCTCCTCGCGTGCTGGCGCTCCACCTGCTCGCGATCGGAGCGCTTGTCGTGTGCGGACTGCTCGGCCGCTGGCAGCTCGGCGTCTTCGAGGACTCCGGCAAGCCCCACGCGACGCGGGACCCCGCCCCGGTGGCGGTCGGCACCCTCACCCAGCCCGGCAGGCACATGACGAGTGAGGCGGTCAGCCGCCGGGTGACGGCGGAGGGGACCTACGACCGGTCCAGGCAGCTCCTGGTGGCCGAACGGGACGGAGGGCTGTGGCTGCTCGCCCCGCTCGACCTCGGCGACGGCACCTCGATCCCCGTCGTGCGCGGCTGGGTGCCCCGGGCCGACGATCCGGCGGCCGCCGTACCCGAGGGCAGGGTGACCGTCACCGGGCGGCTGCAGCCCTCGGAGGCCACCGACAGCGTGCAGCGCCGCACCCGCCGGCTGCCGCAGGGGCAGGTGCTGACCGTCTCGTCGGCCGAGCTGGTCAACCTGTGGCAGGGCGCGAAGCTGCGCGACGGGTTCGTGGTGGCCGCCACGCAGTCCCCACCCCCGGCCGTCGCGGCCAAGCCGGTGAGCGTCTCCCCGCCGACCGAGGCCGGCGGCCTCACCTGGCGGAACCTCGCCTACGCCGCCCAGTGGTGGATCTTCGGCCTGTTCGCGGTGTTCATGTGGTGGCACTTCGTCCGCGACATCCTGCGCGGCCGTACGGCGGAGCAGGAGCAGGAGCAGGAGCAGAAGCCCGGCCCCGAACCGGCCGCCGCCTGAGGCCGCATATCGTTTCAGTGTCCGAACTCCAAGACCGAGGTAGATGACCGTGGAATCCGCCCTCAAGCCCTTCCGCATCCTGGCGTACGTCGTCGGCGTGATGCTGCTTGTCCTGGTCACGTGCATCGTGCTCAGATACGGCTTCGACATCGAGGGCCCGTCGAAGGTCGTCTCTCCGATCCACGGCTTCCTCTACATGCTCTATCTGGTGGCCGCGATGAACCTCGGCATGAAGGCCCGCTGGTCGTGGCCGTATGTCGTGGGCGTGATGCTGGCGGGCACCGTGCCGCTGCTGTCGTTCGTGTTCGAGCGCAAGGTCACCCGGCGCGTGGAGGCCGAGCTCGCGGCCGCCCCCGCCTGATCGTCGGCCCGGAGCCCGCCCGGCGGGCTCCGGGCCGGGCGGGCTCCCGCCGGGTCAGCGGCCCAGGCCGCGCCTGCGGGCCCGCTTGAGCCGCTCGCGCTGGGACGGGTCGAGCATCATGTATCCCACGACCGGGGCGGCGACGACGCCCAGGAGGACCAGCAGGGTCAGCCAGCCGGGCAGGATCAGCCAGGCCACGACCACGGCTATCCCGGCACCGATCGCGTATTTCTGGACGGGCGACATCGTCAACATCCTCCGAACGCGGAGCCGGCGCCCCGCCTGGTGTCATTCTGCGTCGTCCGTCCAACGTGTGGACCCGCCGCCATGGTTCCATCCGAGATATATCGTGATTATCCGGCCGGGGGTGGGGGCGTCGCGGCACCGCCCCTCAGCTGGTCCGCGCGCACCCAGGTGGCGTGGAAGCCGAGCGGCACGCGCCGGGGCAGGACGATCCGGGCGAGCGGTCCGGCGGCCAGGTCGGCGGCGTGCAGGACCTGCACCTCGGAGGTGCCCTCGCGCTCGTCGGCGACGAAGCTGACCAGATAGCCGTCGTCCTCGGCGGTGGAGCCCTCGCGCGGGGCGAACGGGGCCTCGCTGCCGTAGCGGTGCTCGCCGTAGTGGTAGGTCTCCTTGGCGCCGGTCACGTTGTCGTAGCGGACCAGACCGTCGAAGAGGTTGGTGTCGGCGTCCTTGACCGAGACGTTGTAGGCGTAACGCGACCTGTGGCCGGTCCGGCGGACGTCGATCGACGGGAACTCGGTGTTGTGGTCGGGGTCGACGTACTCCTCGTGGGTCCGGCCGGTGCGCAGGTCGAAGCGGTAGCGGTACATCCTGGCGTCGAGCTTGAGGTAGGAGACCATCCGGGCCAGCGCGCTCCCGCTCCCGGCGGGCGCGGGCCGCGACACCCGGCACACGTCCATGATGATCTCCTCGCCCTCCTCCCACGCGTTGACGACGTGGTAGATGTAGCAGGGCCGGGCCTCGAACCAGCGGATCTCCTCCGCCCGGCCGCGGCGGGGGATGATCCCGAAGCGGGCGGGCAGTCCGCGGTCGAAGGTCAGCTTGTAGCGGCCCTGCCGGGCGGCGTCCATGTCCTGATAGAGCGGCAGGTCCATGAGGACCGCGTGGCCGGCGGTGATCGCCATGTCGTGCGGCAGCCGCGCCCCGGGGAGGTTCAGCTCCACGCAGTGCTCGACCCGGCCGCCGGCGCCGACCACCCCGTAGCGCAGGTAGGGCCGGCGGGGCCCGTAGTCGAACCAGAACAGCTCCCCGGTCCGCTCGTCCACCTTGGGGTGCGCCATGAAGTCGCCGGTCAGGGTGTCGAGGAAGGTCTCGACGCCCAGCGTCTCCAGGCTGAGGGGGTCCATGCCGTACGGCGCGCCGCACAGGTACCAGGTCGCGAGGACCCTGCCCCGGTGGAAGACCAGATCGGTGTTGGCCGAGTCCTTGAGGTTGAGCCCGCGGGTGTTGCCGGCCGGGTTGCCCTTGGGGTTCTCCATGACGCCGGTCCACAGCGACCTCCCGGCGGCCGACTCCGCCTCGAACGCCCTGGTCCGCACGTAGCGGTTGCGGTATCGGGCCCTGCCGTCCTCGAAGTGCACGGCGTGCACCATGCCGTCGCCGTCGAACCAGTGGTAGCGCCCCTTCACGGGGAAGCGCGCGTTCGGCCCGTTACGCAGGTAGACGCCGTTGAGGTCCTTCGGGATCTCTCCGATGACCTTGAGGTTCTCGGCCGTGATCTCCTCCTGGACCGGGGCGTAGACCCCCAGAAGGTATGGATTCGGCTCCCCGGACTCGTCGATGACCACCACAGGTTCCGCCATATCCGGAAGCTACGATAGGAGAAGTCAGCCCGTCAACGGCCGTTCCGCCCGGGTCATTCCGTCATGGAGTGGGCCAAACTGTCTAACACAAGATCGAGTTGGTCGGTCCGGCATGCTTCGCCGGCGGATCCGAGTGGGCAGCGGAGGACGGATCGTGGGCGGCGCTGAGCGGAAGACGGCGCGAGCTGAGCTCAGTGCGATCGGACAGGCTCTGGCGATCCTGGGAGACCGCTGGGTGCTGCTCATCCTGCAGCGGGCGTTCCTGCTGCGGATCCGGACCTTCGCCGGATGGCGCGACGCGCTGGGGATCTCCGAATCGGTGCTCGCCGCCAGGCTCAAGGAACTGGTCGGTCACGGCATCTTCGAACTGGCGGCCTACCGGGACGGGCGGACGCGCCACGAATACCGGCTGACGGAGCGGGGCCTGGCCCTGTGGGCGCTGCTGGTGGCCATCCACTCCTGGGAGCGGGACTGGGCGGACCGCAGGCGGCTGCCGCCGCTCCGGCACGAGCTGTGCGGCCACGCCGCCGAGCCGTACCTCGGGTGCGGCGCGTGCCTGCGGCCGATGAGCGCCCGCGACACCCGCACCGAACCCGGCCCGCTGGCCACCTTCTCCCGGATCGGCCCGCCCCGCCAGCACCGGCGCACGGTCCGCCCCGGCGCCGCACCCGACCTGATCGGCTACTGCCCGGACTCGATGGAGATCCTCGGAGACCGCCGGAGCACCGCGATCCTGGCCGCCGCCCTCCTCGGCACCCGCCGCTTCGTCGACTTCCAGTCCGGCCTCGGCCTCGCGCCCTCGGTCCTCACCGACCGGCTGCGCCGCTTCGTCGAGCTCGGAGTCCTCGACCCGCGGCCCGACGGCTCCTACCGGCTCACCGACAAGGGCCTGGCCTTCTTCGAGGTCTTCGCCTTCCTGGTCGACTGGGCCCAGCGCGAGTTCCCCGCCCCCGAGGGCTCGGCCCTGGCCATCACCCACACTCCCTGCGGCGCCGCCCTCGACCCGGTCCTGCTCTGCGCGGCCTGCGGCCGGGCGCTCCGGCGCCGCGAGGTCCGCTCCGTCATGGACCTCTGAACGGAGGCGGCGGCCATGGGCCCGCCGTGCCGGAGCCCGCTTCTGACATCCCGCTCATGCCCTTAGGGTCGCCTTTATGCGTTTTGGAGTGCTGGGACCGGTGACGGCCTGGACCGACGCGGGGGAGGTCGTGACGGTCCCCGGCCTGAAGGTCCGCGCGCTGCTCGCCGATCTGCTCGCCCACGAAGGACGGGTGGTGTCCGCCGACCGGCTGGTCGACGACCTGTGGGGCGACCGACCACCGGCCAACCCGGCGGCGGCCCTGCAGGTGCGGGTCTCGCAGCTGCGCCGCGCGCTGGAGGAGGCCGAGCCAGGCGGGAAGAACCTGGTGGTCTCGCGCGCTCCCGGCTACGCGCTGCGGGCCGGCCCCGAAGCGGTGGACGCCGGCCGCTTCGCGCGACTGGTGGAGGAGGGGGAGCCGGCCGAGGCGTTGGCGCTGTGGCGCGGGGCCGCGTACGCGGATTTCGCCGACGCCGAGTTCCTGCAGCCGGTGATCGCGCGTCTGGAGGAGGCCCGGCTGGCCGCCGTCGAGGAGCACGCGGAGGCCCGGCTGGCCGCCGGGGAACCGGTCGAGGTGGCCGGACTCGTGGCCGCGCACCCGCTGAGAGAGCGGCTGCGCGCCGTGCACATCCGAGCGCTGTACCGGGCGGGACGGCAGAGCGAGGCCCTGGCCAGCTACGGCGAGCTGCGCGAGCGGCTCGCCGCCGAGCTGGGGCTCGACCCGTCGCCCGAGCTGGCCGAGCTGCAGGCGCGGATCCTGCGGCAGGACCCCGCACTGAGCGGCAGGACCGAACGGCCGGTGACGAACGTGCCCGCCCCGGTCGGCGAGCTGATCGGGCGCGGCGAGGCGGTGGCCGAGGTGCGCGCCCTGCTGGAGGCGGGCCGGCTGGTCACTCTCACCGGCTCGGGAGGCGTCGGCAAGACCAGCCTGGCGCTGGAGGTGGCGCGGCAGGTGGCGGGCGCGCACCCCGACGGCGCGTGGCTGGTCGAGCTCGCCCCCTATGAGCGGCACACGCCGTCGCTGGCCGAGGCCGTGCTCGTCGCCCTCGACATCCGCGAGGACTCCGCGGGCGTCCTGCCGCGGCTGGCCGACGCGCTGCGCGGGCGGCGGATGCTCCTGGTGCTCGACAACTGCGAGCACGTGGTGGACCAGGCCGCCGAGCTGACCGAGGCCCTGCTGCGCTCGGCGCCGGGCCTGCGGATCCTGGCGACCAGCCGCGAGCCGCTGAACGTGGCCGGTGAGGTGCTGTGGAGCGTGCCCGCGCTGGAGCTGCCCGAAGGGTCGGAGCTGCGCACCGTGGCCAAGGCCGACGCCGTGCGGCTGTTCGTGGCACGGGCGACCGCCTCGGCCCGCGGGTTCACGCTCGACGCCCGCAACGCCGAGGCGGTCGCCCAGCTCTGCCGCAGGCTGGACGGCATCCCGCTGGCGCTGGAGCTGGCCGCCACCAGGGTCAGGGCCCTGGGGGTCCAGGAGCTCGTGGCCAGGTTGGACGACAGGTTCCGGCTGCTGGCGGGCTTCCAGCGCGGGGCTCCGGCGCGCCAGCAGACGCTGATGGCCATGATCGACTGGAGCTGGACGCTGCTCACCGACTCCGAGCGGATCGTGCTGCGCCGCCTGGCCGTGCACGCCGACGGCTGCACGCTGGAGGCGGCCGAGACGGTCTGCGCCGAGGCCGGCGTCGACGTGCTCGACGTGCTGGCGCAGCTGGTCGACCGGTCGCTGGTGGCGGTCGTGGAGGGGCCGTCGGGGGTGCGGTACCGGCTCCTGGAGTCGGTGGCGGCCTACTGCCTGAACCGGCTGGAGGACGCGGGGGAGACCGGGCGGATACGGCAGGCGCACGTCGACTACTACGCGGCGCTGGCCGTACGGGCGGAGCCGTGTCTGCGGGGGCCCGAGCAGGTGCGCTGGATGCGGCGGCTGGACGCCGAGGCCGCGAACCTGCGGGCCGCCCTCGACGCCGCCCCGGCGGCCGACGCCCTGCGGCTGGTGAACTCCCTGGCGTGGTACTGGTTCCTGCGCGGCCGGCTCGGCGAGGGGCTGCGCTCGCTGGAGTCCGCGCTGGCCCTCGGACCCGACGGGCCCGCCGCCGACCGGGCGAGGGCGCGGGCCTGGCAGGCGGGGTTCGCCCTGTCGCTCGGCCAGGACGTCGACTGGGAGCCGGCCCTGCGCCTGGCCGAGCCGGGCGAGCGGGCCAGGGCGGAGCTGTTCGTCGGGCTGTGCGCGGCCGACCCGGCGTCCTCACAGGCGCTGGTCGACAGCGCGCTCGCGACCTTCTCCGACGTCGGCGACCGCTGGGGCACGGCGGTGGCCCTGAGCCGGCACGCCCGCGACGCCTTCACCCGGCGTGACCTCGAGGCCCTGGAGCGCGACGGCGGCCGGAGCGCCGAGATGTTCCGGGAGCTGGGCGACCAGTGGGGCCGGTTGCAGGCCACCGAGTGGCTCGGCGGGCTGGCCGAGATCCGCGGCGACTACGAGCGGGCGAGCGCGCTGTTCGCCGAGGGCCTGCGGACGGCCGAGGAGCTCGGGCTGTGGCCCGAGGCCGTGCGGCGGCTGTCGTGGCTGGGCTGGATCGCGATGAACACCGGCGACTACGGGCGGGCCATGGAGCACTGCGGGCGGGCGCTGCGCCTGGCCACCGGGCAGGGCTACCGGGAGGGGCAGATCTTCGCCGAGATGGGGTACGGCTACTCCGCCCGCCGGGCCGGCCTGCTGGAGGTGGCCGAGACACATCTGGGCCACCTGCTCGACGGCGTCCCGCGCGACGGCGAGCCCCCGCTGTTCCTGCCCTCGGCCCTGGCCGAGCTGGGATTCGTCCACGAGCTGCGGGGTGACGCCGAGGGCGCGCGCGAGCTGTTCCTGGAGGCGTTCGCCGCCGCGAGGAAGGTCGGCGATCCCCGCACGACGGCGTTCGCCGTCGAGGGCCTGGCCGCCGCCTCGGCGCCCGAGGAGTGCGCCCGGCTGCTCGGCCTGGCCGCCTCGGCCAGGCGGGCGCACCGCACCCCGGCCTCCCGCTCGGAGGAGGACGAGGTGCGGCGGATCACCGCCGGGGCGATGGACGCGCTCGGGGAGGAGGCGTTCGCCGCCGCCTACGCGCGCGGCTCCGAGCTGACCTTCGACGACGTGGCCTGAACCGCCAGGTGCTCGGCCAGGCGGTCGAAGAACTCCAGCCAGCCCGCCCTGGCCTGCTCGGCGTGCTCGGCGTCGGTGTTGACCCCGAACTGGTGGAAACGCATCGTCGTGCCGTGCTCGTGCTCCTCCAGCGTGAGGGTCGCCACCGAGGCGGGCCCGTCGCCGGGCTCGTCCGGGTCGCCGGTGGTGAAGACCAGCCGGCCCGGCCCGGCGACCTCGCGGTAGACGCCCCGCAGCGTGACCTCGAAGCCCTCCTCGCCGACCAGCGTGGCCTGCCAGGCGCCGGCCGGGCGGACGTCCAGCACGACCCGGTCGGCCGGGGTGGTGAAGACGCGCGGGCCGAACCAGCGGGCGAAGCGCTCCGGCTGGGTCCAGGCGGCGTACACCTGCTCGCGCCGCGCCGTGAAGTCACGGACGATCTCGTACTCGGCGGTCTCCATCTGGTCTCTCCCTCAGGGCTTCGCGGATCGCTTCCGACGTGATCCACAGTGCCGGAGGCCCCTTACGACCCCCTTCCGATCCCCTTAAGGGCCGGCGCGCGGGCCCGGAACCGGCCGGCCCGGCGGCGTCCCGACGCCTCCCTCCCCGCCGGTCTCCGGCGGCCGCGCCGTGGCTCAGCCCCTGCGGGTGAGCGCCCCGACCGCCCAGCCGGCCGCGGTGCGGGCGCCCTGCCTGATCTCCTCCTGCGGCTCGCCCGACCGCCGCTGGTACTGGATATCGACGATCAGATTGTTGACGCGGACGACCACGGTCGCGCTGTAGCCGTAGTTGGTGACCTCGCCGGCGAACGCCTCGTTCCCCAGCCCCTCGACCTTGCGGGGCGGGGTCTGGGTGCGCCCGTCCTTGGTGCCCGCGGTGCGGGTGCCGGCGGCGAAGCGGCCCGCGAACGCCCGGGTGGCCTCGGCCGCCGTCGGATACAGCTTCGCGGTGACGGAGAGCTGGCGCTGCAGGGAGGAGGGGGCGGAGGAGTCGGCGGCCCCCCACATGCTGCCGTCCCCCCATTCGTGGGGGTCGGCCACCTCCAGCCGCGCCATCTGCTCCGCGGTGAACAGCCTGTCCAGCCGGGGCGTCCTGGCGAAGGGGCCGGGGTCCACGTAGGGCGCCGGGCGGACCGCCGGAGCCGGTGCCGGGGCGCCCGACATGCTCCACACCACCACTCCGCCGGCGAGCGCGAGCACGCACGCGACGGCGGCCGCGACGAGGACGGGCCCGCGGCGTGACGTCCTGGGCCCGGGGGCGAGGTTCTCCAGGGACAGGCGGACCGAGGTGGCGTCGGGCCGGTGGGCGGGGTCGGCCGACAGCAGGCCCTCCACCAGCGGGGCCAGCGGGCCGGAACCGGTCGGCCCGGCGGGGGCGGGGGTGGGGGCGGCCACCGGCATCCCGTCCGGCATGCGGGGGACGGTCTGGGAGCCGGTGTCCGGCGCCCGCCCCTCGATGGCCGTGAACAGGGTGGTGCCCAGGTCACGCAGGTCGCGCAGGTCGCCGGTGGGCACGGGGGCCGCCACGCCGGTCAGCACGACCCGGCCGTCAGGGGTGAGCAGCACGGTCTCGGGGGTGGCGGCGAGGTGGATGCCGCGCTCGTGGGCGGCGGTCAGCGTGTCCAGCACGCGCAGGCCGACCTCGGCCGCGCGCTCGGCCGGCAGCGGCCCTTCGGAGCGGACGGTCTGGAGCAGTGAACGGCCCTCGACCGACTCCAGGACCAGCCACATCCGGTCGGGGGCGGAGATCACGTCGTGGAGGGTGGCGACGCCCGGGTGCCGGAGGTCGGCGGCGGCGCGGATCTGGCCGAGGAGCCAGTCGCGGTGGGGGCCGGGAGGCGGGAGCCGTACCTCGGCGATCGTGACGTCGCGGTTGAGCAGCTCGTCACGGGAGCGCCAGGTGGTGCCCGCGCGGTCGCGGCGCTCCAGCAGCCGGTAGCGCCCGGCGAGCAGGTTCGGATCGGTCATGGCCGCCGCTCCGGCGCGGACGTCTCAGTCACGGCTGTTCAACTCCTCGGCGACCTGGCGCGCGACGTGGAGGGCGTGCCTGCGCAGCTCCGTGCCGGCGCGCCTGCCCTTCTCCGACACGTTGGCCTCGATCAGCAGGTTGCTCACCCGGAAGCGGACGACGGCGTGGACCCGGTCCAGGGCGGTGACGTCGTAGGAGAACGCCTCCGCCCCGACCCGGCCGACGTTTCTGAGCGGGCTGACCGACCCGATGGGGCCGGTGCCCGCATCCGCCCTGGTCCTGGTCCGTTCGGCGGCGAAGAACTCGTGGGCCGCGTCGGGGGCGCTCCTGCCCGGCACGGGCGCCTGGTGGGTGAGGGAGACGCGGATCTGGCGCCCGCCGGCCGTGCTGTCCCAGACGCAGTACGCCTCCCGGTCCTGTTCGGCCGGCATGCCCATGGGCGTCGCGCCCGGCACCACGGCCCGGCTCTGGGCCCCGGTCAGCAGGGTGCAGGGTTCCGGGGCGGTGACGAAGCGCCCGGCCCGAGGGTCGGGCGCGGCGGGAGAGGCGCCGGGCGCCGCCTGGCCTCCCGGGACCGTCACGAGCACCACCGCGGCCGCGCCCGCCGCCGCCGCGGCCACCCCCGCCCCGATGAGCCACCCGGTACGGCGGGCCCGGGGCGGTGCCACCGGCTCCGGCGGGGCCTGCGGGGAGAGCGGCCCGGCGGGCAGCCCCTGGGCGACCCGGTGCAGCGCCGCGCGGAGAACGGCCTCTCCGGGACGCTCCCGGGGGTCCTTGGCCAGCACCGCCAGCAGGACGGGGGTCAGGCCGTCCGCCCGCGAGGGGATCGGGGTCTGCTCGGTGAGCACCGCGCCGAGGGTGGCGACCGGCACGCCGCGCTGGAAGGGGCTGCGCCCCTCGACGGCGGTGTAGAGGGCGGCGCCCAGGGACCACAGGTCGGCGGCCGGGCCGTCACCGGTGCCGCGCAGCCGCTCCGGTGCCATGTATCCGGGGGAGCCGACCAGCGCGTCCGGAGAGGTGAGCTGGACGTCGCCCTCCAGCGTGGCGATGCCGAAGTCGGTCAGCAGCACCCCGCCGTCGTGGGCGAGCATGATGTTGGCCGGTTTCACGTCGCGGTGCATGATGCCCCGGCTGTGCGCCAGGGCCAGCGCGTCGAGCACGGCCAGGCCGATCGTGGCCACCCGCGGCGGCGGGAGCGGCCCGTCCTCGCGGATCGCCTGGGCCAGGGAACGGCCCCGGATCAGGTCCATCACGATCCACGGGCGGCCGTCCTGGGCGATGACGTCGTGCACGGCCACGATGGACGGATGGCCCAGCCGGGCGGCGGCGCGGGCCTCGCGGAGGGTGCGCTCCCGCAACTCGGCCCGCTGCGCCTCGGGGAGGCTCGGGTCGAGCTTGACCTCCTTGATCGCCACCTCGCGGTGGAGCAGCTCGTCCTGGGCACGCCAGACCACGCCCATCCCGCCCGCGCCGAGCCGCTCCAGCGCCCGGTAACGGCCCGCGAGCACGGGCAGCGGCAGCTCAGCCATCGGTCTTCAGTGACTGGGTGAGCCAGCGGGCGACCTTCTGGGCCCCCTCCGCGATCTTTCCGTCCCGGTCGTCCTTGACGCCGCCCCGCTCGTAGTCGACCTGGGCGATCAGGTTGCCGGTCCGGAAGACCACGGTCACCTTGTAGGAGCCGCCGTAGAGGTTGATCGAGCTGTAGCCGGCCGTGCTGAACGCCTCCTCGCCGATCCCCTTCAGGGTCTGGGGCGGCGCGGGCTTCGGCGTCGCGAACTTGCCCCTCTCCACGGAGTCGGTCTTCTTGCCGGCCAGATACTCCTTGGCCCGCTGGACCCCGGAGGCGTCCGCCTTCTGGGCGACCAGCCGTACGCGCAGGTCGAACTTCTCCGGGCCGGGCTTGCGCCAGTCGTGCTGGTTGAGCCAGTCGCACGCGGCGGGCTCGACCTCCGAGCTCCGGAAGCCCGGCACGACCTCGTCCGCCTGCTGGTCGTCGAGCAGGCTGCAGGCGCGGGGAGCGGCGGCGAACAGGCCCTTGCCCGCGGCGACGGGCTCGGCGGTGGGGCCGTCCCCGCCGGTGCCGCCGGGCGGTGAGACCAGCAGGAAGCCGATGGCCGCGGCCATGCCGACGACCAGGACGCCGGTCAGCGCCACGATCGGGCGGGGCACGAGCACCCCGGTCCGCTGCCCGGAGCGTCCGGCCGGGTCCGTGGGTTCGCCCGGAGCCGGGGCGGCGGCGAGCGCGTCGCGCGGCCCGGCGGAGGCGGGGACGAGCTCCCGCGAGGCGGGGGCGCCGGGAGGCGTCTGCCGGAGGTCCGGGGCGGGAGGGACCGGAGGGATGGCCGACGGGTCGGAGGCGGGCCGGGGCGGCATGGTGTCCGCCGAGTCGAAGGGGGGCGGCTCGGCGGGTGCCGAGGCGCCGGGCCGCGCGTCCGCGGGGCCGGACGGCGCGTCCGGAGGGTTCGACAGGGTGCCCGAGGGGGACAGCACGTCCGGAGGGCCCGGCAGGATGGCCGAGGGGGACAGCGCGTCCGGGGGGGACGGCGCGCCGGCGGAGCCCGGCGACGGGCCCAGCAGGTCCGCGGGGGCGGCCAGCACGTCCACGGGGAACGGCCCGCCGGCGGAGCCCGGCGGACCCGACGGGGACGGCGCGCCGGCGGAGACCGGCGGGCCCGAGGGGGACGGCGCGTCGATGGAGACCGGCGGCGGGGCCAGCAGGTCCGCCGGGACCGACGGGTCCGCGGGGGCGGCCGGCGTGTCCCCCGGGGCGGGGGGCAGCGGGGCGGGGACCTCACCGCGGTTCTGGGAGACGCCGAGCAGGATGTTGCGCAGGGTCCCGGGGTCGGGCCGCCGGGCCGGGTCGCCGGAGAGCAGCTGGAACAGGATCGAGGCGAGCGGGCCCGCGTTGTCGAGGGATCCGCCGGGGGACGGCTGGCGGCCCTCGACGGCGGTGTAGAGGGTGGCGCCGAGCGACCACAGGTCGGCGGCCGGGCCTGTCACGCCCTCGGGGGCGGTGAAGGTGGGGGACCGGAAGGTCGGCGCGCTCAGGATGATCTGGTCGTGCGGGCCGAGCAGCACCGAGCCGGGCCGTACGTCGCCGTGGAGCAGCCCCCGGGTGTGCACGGCCACGAGCTGGTCCAGCACGGCCAGGCCGACGGTGGCGGCCTGCTGCGGCGTCATCGGCCCGAGCCGCCCGATCACCTGCTCCAGCGAGGCCTGTTCCAGCACCGCCGGGCTCGGTGCGCCGGCGGGGGCCGGACCGGCGGCGGGCGCGCTGGCGTGCCTGCCCTGCGATCGAGGGACGTCTGGGTGGTTCATCGGGTCGCCTTCTGCTTGTTCAGCGCGTTCGCGATCCAGGTGGCGGCGGTGTGGGTGCCGGCCTGGATCGCGGGGCCGTCCTTGCTGCCGTCCACCACGGTGTAGCTGACGTCGACGACGAGGTTGTCGACGCGGAGCACCGTGTGGCTCTTCTCAAGCCTGCCGGTCCTGCGGTTCTCGTAGAGGTCGTAGCCGAACGCCTCGTCCCCGACCGGCTTGACCTCCAGCGGGCCGGTGGCCCGGGCCGACCGGGTCCCGGCCTGGATGCCCGACCAGCTCCAGGCGGTCTCCCCGTTGGGCAGGGTGCCGTTGCGCTGGTTGACGAAGAGCTCGTGGGCCTGGCGCGGGCTCTTGCCCCACTGCTTGCCGCCGCCCACCGGATACACCTCCAGGCCGATCCCGGAGGTCGTCCACTGGCAGCCGCCCTGGTTGGTCGGCTCTCCCCCGGTCTTCAGGGCCGGCAGGAGCTCCTTGACCCGGGCCGCCGGGACCAGCTTGCACAGGTCCACCGGGGTGGCGAAGACGCCCGGCCGCTCGCTGAGCCGCGCCTTCGGGCCCGGGGCCGCGGGGCCGGCGGTCAGGTGGGTCACGCCCATGGCGGCCCCGATGACCGCCGCGACCGCCGCCACCTCGACGGCCGCCCACAGGGCGGTGCGTCCCTTGCGCGGGGCGGGCGCCGACGGGAAGGGGGCCGGCCCGGGGCCGGACGGGAGGGAGAGAGCGGAGGCCGGGTGGGACGGGAGGGGGAGCGCGGGCGCCTGGCGGCCGAGCGCGAGCTCCCGCAGGGCCTGGGCGACGGCGTCGAAGGACGGCCGTTCCTCGGGCCGGGGGGCGAGCATGAGCATCAGCAGCGGACCCAGCGCGCCCGCCCGCTCCGGCGCCCTGGCCGGCTCGGTGAGCACCCGGCTGATCGCCGAGATGGGCGTGTCGGCCGGGTGCGGCGGCACGCCCTCGACGGCGAAGTAGAGCGTGGCGCCCAGGGACCACAGGTCGGAGGCGGGACCGCCGCGCTCGCCGCGCAGACGTTCCGGGGCGATGTAGTTGGGCGAGCCGACCAGGCGGCTGGTGGGGTCGGCCGTCGCCTCGCCCTCGACCACGGCGATGCCGAAGTCGGTGAGGACGGCCCGGCCGCTCCGGGTGAGGAAGACGTTGCCCGGCTTGACGTCCCGGTGCACCACCCCGGCGGCGTGTGCCGCGGCGAGCGCGCTGAGGATGCCCACGCCGACGCGGGCCGCCTGGTGCGCCGGCAGCGGCTGCCTCTCGCGGACCGTCTGCTCCAGGGAGGCGCCCGACAGCAGCTCCATGACGAGCCAGGGCCGCTCCTGCTCGACGATCACGTCGTGGACGGTCACGATCGACGGATGCTTGAGCCGGGCGGCCAGGTTCGCCTCGCGGAGCGCCGCGGCGCAGGCCTCCTCCCGCCGGGCGGGGTCGAGGTCCGGCGGGAGCCGTACCTCCTTGACCGCCACGTCGCGGCCGAGCACCTCGTCGGCGGCCAGCCAGACGGTGCCCATGCCGCCCTCGGCGAGGGGATTGAGCAGCCGGTAGCGGCCCGCTAACACTCGAGTGTCGATCCTGCTCACCCCGTTCGATGTCCCATCGCGGACAGAAACATAGCCACTTAGCGCTCTATGGACCAATGAATGGCGATCACTGCCCGATCATCGGCCCCTGGCTTCTGTTTTCATAGTCCGACGGGACGCGCCCGGCCGCGCCGGACGGCCGGCGCCGGGCGCTCCACCGGCGGTCAGCGCCGGACGCTCCACTGCTCGTGGGCGCTCCACAGGCGCCGCCAGAGCTTGGCGCGCTCGGCGGGGGTGACGTCGTCCAGGGGCATGCCGAAGACGTCGGCCAGCAGTTCGAAGTAGTCGCGCTCGGTCTCCACGGTCACGGTGTGCTCGCGGTCGCCGAGACGGGTGAGGACCAGGCCCCGCAGGATGTCGACGCCGCCCGCGTCGCGTCGCTGGACCGTGGCCACCCGTACGAACCCGGACTCGGGCGAGGTGGACAGGCGCTCGTGCGTCGCCGCGAACGCCTGCATCTCGGCCCGCTCGGCGCGGAAGTCCAGGCCGAGGAAGGTGCCGCGCGGGTCGTGGTCGAACCGCCAGCCGCCGGGCTCGGCCTGCGAGGGGCGCACGCCGTAGGTGAACGGGCCCTGCCGGTAGACGCCCTCGACGAGCGGGAGCGGGTCGTGGAACCCGTCGCCGAGTCCCTGGTCGACCATCCACCGGCCGCCGGGGTTGTCCTCGGAGGGCAGGCCGGAGACCGTGAGGGAGAGGTGGCCGCCGTCGGCGCCCGCCGGATCCCCGGCGGCGTGCTGGGGCCCGCCGAAGTGGCGGGTCACCTGGTAGCCGAGCGCCTCGAGGAGCAGGGAGAAGGCGCCGTTGAGGTGGAAGCAGTAGCCGCCGCGCCCGCCGATGATCCGCGCGACCGACTCCACGGGGTCCACCGTCGTGGGGCGGCCCAGCCAGATCTCCAGGCATTCGTACGGCACGCGCTCCACGTGCGCCCGGTGCAGCAGGTGCAGGGACTCCACGCTCGGAGGGCCGTCGACCTTGGCCCCGATCCTGCGGAGGTACGCCGTCACGTCGGTCACTTCGCCACCATAACGGCTGATCATCCGATTGATATCCGGGTGGGCCATCGGTACGCTGACCGTCCCTTCGAGCACCAAAAGGAGGTGAGGAGCAGATGTTCGCCATCCTGGTAACGCGCTCCCGCCTCGGGCGACAAGCCGCCTGAGAGCCGGAGAGCGCACGCTTTCTGGAGTTCTGACGTGTCTGATCTGTTCTTCCGCCCGCTCGGCGCGGGCGAGTACGACCTGTTCCACAGCTACGGTCCGTCGCCGGCCTCCGGCGTCGGCGCGCGCGGCATCCCCTTCGACGAGCTCGGCTACCGGCCGGACTGGCTCTGGGTGGCGCTGCGCGGCGACGAGGTGGTCGCCCGGGCCGCGTTCTGGGGCCCGCCGGGCTCCGAGCACCCCTTCAGCCTCGACTGGTTCGACCCGGGCACCGGGCCCGACCGGATCGAGGTGGGCGCCGCCCTGCTGCGGGCCGCCTACGCCGCGCTGGTCACCCCGGAATACTCCGCCCCCTCCGGCGAGCGGCCCGACTTCCACCTGTTCCTGCCGGCCGACTGGCGTGAGCGGCCGGACGCCGTCGCCGACGTCGCCGACCGGGTCGAGGCGGCCGAGAAGGCCGGGCTGCGCCACTCCGTGGAGCGGCTCAACCTGCGCTGGATCCCCGACTACGGCCTGCCGCCCAGGTCGACCCGGCTCACCTTCACCCCGGCCGAGGACGACGAGACCGTGGTGGACCTGCTGGCCAAGATTGTCGAGGGCAGCCTGGACGCCTGGGACCGGAAGACCCTCGCCGAGAAGGGGGCGAGGGCGGCCGCGGAGGCGAGCCTGGCCGACGTCGCGCTGTTCCCCGGCGGACGCCACCGGTGGCGGCTGGCCCACGACGCCTCCGGCGATCTGGTCGGCATCGTGATGCCCACCCGGAACTCCAAGTTCGCGACGATCGGCTACATCGGGGTGGACCCCGCCCACCGGGGTCACGGCTACTCCGACGACATGGTGGCCGAGACGCTGCACATCTTCACCGCGGAGGGTGAGCCCGAGGTGAGGGACTCCACCGACGTGGGCAACGCGCCCATGGCGGCCTCGTTCGCCCGGATCGGCTACCAGGTCGTCAGCCGTCGGATGATCATGATCTGACCCGGCGGGGCCTCCGCGCGGGCGGAGGCCCCGCACCCGCGGGCGCGCGCCGCGGTCCCGGACGGGTACGTGCGCAGAACCTTCACAATTCACCACAGGCCGCCTGCACAGGACCGGTCTACGCTGCCCGGCATGACACTCCCTCAACGACGTGTCCTCGTGGTGGAGGACGACGAGACGATCGCGCGGGCCGTACGGCACCGGCTGGCCGCCGAGGGCTTCGACGTCCAGGTCGTCGGCGACGGCCAGGAAGCGCTCGCCGCCTACGCGGGGTCCGCGCCCGACGTGGTGGTGCTCGACCGGCTGCTGCCCGGTCTCGACGGGCTGGAGGTGTGCCGGCGGATGCAGGCCGCCCGGCCGGTGCCGGTGCTCATGCTCACCGCGTTGGGGGAGGAGACCGACCTGCTCGTGGGGCTCGGGGTCGGGGCCGACGACTACATGACCAAGCCGTTCAGCATGCGCGAGCTGGTCGCCCGGGTGCACGCGCTGCTGCGGCGGGTGGAGCGGGCCTCCCAGCTCGCCGTGGCGGATCCGGTCATCCGCGCCGGCGACGTGGAGATCGACACCGCCGAGCGCCGGGTCTACGTGCGGGGCGCCGAGGCCCAGCTCACCCGTACGGAGTTCGACCTGCTCTGCCGCCTCGCCGAACGGCCGGGCCAGGTGTTCGAGCGGGAGCGGCTGCTGGCCGACATCTGGGGGTTCTCCGAGGCCGCCGCGACCCGCACGGTCGACAGCCACGTGCGCGCCCTGCGCCGCAAACTGGGGCCGGGCGTCGTCCGGACCGTCCACGGGGTCGGATACGCCCTCGTCCGCCGGTGAGCCGGCCTGTGTCCCCCCACTCCAACACAGGGATGTGACGACCATTGAGACCCCTCGACTTCCTGGGCCGGATCAAGGCCAAGCTCGGCATGGTGATCGTGCTGGCCGTGGCGGCGGCGTTCGTCGTCAACGAGGTCGGCATCAACGCCGGCTACTCGCGTGACGTGCGGGTCGCGGTGGCCGTGGTGCTGGCCCTGATCATGGTGCAGCTACTGGCCAGGGGGATGACCAGGCCGCTGCGCGAGATGGCCGCCGCCGCGCAGACCATCGCCAAGGGACGCTACGGCCTGCGGGTCAGCGCCACCTCCCGGGACGAGGTCGGCGAGCTCGCCCGGGCCTTCAACGCGATGGCGGCGGACCTGGGGGAGGTGGACCGGCAGCGGCGCGAGCTGGTGGCCAACGTCAGCCACGAGCTCCGCACGCCGATAACCGCACTCCGCGCCGTGCTGGAGAACGTCGTGGACGGCGTCTCGGCACCCGACCAGGCGACGCTGGAGACGGCGCTGGCCCAGGCGGAGCGGCTCGGCCGGCTGGTGGCCCAGCTCCTGGACCTGTCCCGGCTGGAGTCGGGCGCCCGGCTGATCGAGCTTGAGGACGTCGAGCTCGCGCCGCTGTGCGGCCAGGCGCTGCGCGAGGCCGTGCTGACCGGCGGCGGGGTCACGGCCCGTTGCGAGGTGCCCGAGGGGCTGAGCGTCCGGGCCGACTCCGACCTGCTGGCCCAGGTGCTGGCGAACCTGCTGGACAACGCGGTACGGCACAGCCCCGACGGCGGGGCCGTGGTGCTGTCGGCGGACGCCGAGGGGACCGGGGTACGGCTGCGCGTGACCGACCAGGGACCCGGGATCCCGGCCGAGGACCGGGCCCGGGCGTTCGAGCGTTTCTCCCGCCTGGACGCCGGCCGCGCCGCCGACGGCGGCGGCGCCGGTCTCGGGCTGGCCATCGCCAGGGAGATCGTCGAGCTCCACGGCGGCTCCATCCGCGTCGAGGACGGCGCCGGCTGCCGCGTCGCGGTCGACCTTCCCGGAAGGATCACGACGGCCCTCCGGCCCGAGTCCCCCGCCCCCGGCCTCCCGGCCCCCGGCCTCCCGGCCCCCGCTCCCGCGCTCCCGCCGGCCGCCGCCTCCGACCCCCTCGCGTCTCCCGGGTCATCCGCCTCCGGGGCTCTGGTGTCTCCTGGGTCTTCCGTGTCCGGGCCTCTGGTGTCTTCCGTCTCCGGCCTCCCGGCGCCCACGCCCGCGTCCGGGCTCCCGCCGGCCGCCGTCTCCGAGTCCCTCGGGTCTCCTGTGTCTGGGGCTCTGGTGTCTTCCGTCTCCGGCCTCTCGGCGCCCGCGCCTGAGGCCCCGCGGGCCGCCGCCTCCGAGTCCCTCGCGTCTTCCGGGTCCTCCGCGTCCGGGGTTCCCGTGTCTCCCGCGCCTGAAGCCCCGTCGGCCGCCGCCCCCGGGTCCGGGTCTCTCGTGCCTTCCACGCCCGGGACCTTCCCGTCTCCCGCCCCCGGGGCGGTCAGGCCCGTGCCGTCCCCCCCGGGCGCTCCCGGGCCCGGACCCGCGGGCGTCCCCGTGCGTCCCGCCCCGCGGGCCGCCGGGCAGGTTCCGGTGCGCAATTGGGGCGGGGCGGTCGCCGGTGTCCTCCTCGGCGGGCTCGTCGGCCTTCTCTGCGGCGGGGTCGTGGGGATCGCGGTCGGGCTCATGGTGCCCGTGCTGGGCGCGCTGGCGGGCGTCGGCGTCACGGTGGTCGGCGGGTTCATCGGCACGGTCATCGGCGCCACCACGGTCTCGGGCGAGGCTTGGAACGCCTACGGGCCGCCCGCCCATCTCCCCCCGGCGCAGCCGCCCGCCGTAGGGCGCCCCGCCGTACCGGGGCCGGACGGCGCGGGGGCGGGTGCCGGGCCGGTGACGGGGGCCGGGCCCCATCCTCACGGAGGCCCGCCCGGAGGTTACGTGGCACCGCCGATCTTCCCCCGGCCGGAGCTGCCGCCCACCCCCCGATGGCTGCTGCCGGTGTGCGCCGGGGTCGGGCTCGTCGCGGCGGTCGCGCTGCCCTACAGCGCGATGGGGCTGGGGTTCGTGCTCGTCGCCGTCGTCATGGGGGCGGCACTGCTGCCGGCCGTGCGCCAGAGGGTGACCCCGTGGTCGGCGGGGCTGGGGGTGCTCGCCTACGGGCTGGTCGCGGTGGCGGTGTTCAGGGACGCGGACTGGCTCGTCGGGCTGCTCCTGCTGGCGGGGTTCCTGCTGGCCGCGCTCGCCCTGTCGGGGGCCGGGGCCGGCTGGCTCGCGATGGCCAGGGGCGGTGTCTCGGTCGTGCTGGGGCTGCTGCCCGTGCCCTGGTTCCTGGCCGCGCCGATGAAGTCGGTGCGGGGGACGGCGCTGCGCAGGCGGGTGGTGCCCGTGCTCGTCGGGATCGGCCTGAGCGTGGTGCTGGTGGTGGTGTTCGGGGCGCTGTTCGCCTCGGCGGACGCGGTCTTCGCCGAGGCCGTCGAGCGGGTGTTCGCGGCGCGGGGCTGGGCGGACTCGGTGCCGCTGCGGATCCTGCTGTTCGCGGTGTTCGGGGTACTGGCCGCCTCGGCGGCACTGGTGGGCCTGCGCCCGGCGGCCCGGCCGCAGGCTCCGGACCTGCGACTGAAGGTGAGCCGTGGCCTCTGGGTGACCCCGCTGGCCGCGCTGAACCTGCTGTTCGCGGTGTTCGTGGCGATGCAGCTGACGGTGCTGTTCGGCAGCTCCCGCTGGGTGGTGTCCGCCACCGGGCTGACCTACGCCGAGTACGCCCGCTCGGGGTTCTTCCAGCTCGTCGTGGTCAGCGTGTCCGTGCTGGCGATCGTGGCGGTCGCCGCGGGGGCGCTCGGGCTCGCGGGGCGCGACCGGTGGCTGATGGCGGGGCTGCTCGGCGTGCTCTGCGCGCTGACCATGGTGATCCTGGTCTCCGCGCTGCACCGGCTGGGCCTGTACGTCGAGGCGTACGGGTTCTCGCGGCTGCGGGCCTCGGTGGGGGCCGCCATCTGGTGGCTGGGCGCGGTCTTCGCGCTGATCCTGATCAGCGGTGCGGTACGGCTGACGCGGCGCGGGGGCGCCGGGTGGCTGCCCAGGACCCTGGTCGCGATGACCGGGGTGGCGCTGCTGGCGTTCGCGGTCTGGAACCCGGATCTGCGGGTCGCCGAGACCCAGCTCGCCGTCCGGGGCGTGGACCGGATCGACCAGGACTACCTGGGCGGTCTCGGCGCGGAGGCCGTACCGGCGCTGGACCGGCTGCCCGAGCCGGCCCGCAGTTGCGTGCTGCGGGAGGTGGTCCGGGACAACGGCCTGTCCGCGCCCGACTCCTGGAACGGCTGGAACCTCGCCCGCCAGCAGGCGCGGGAGCTGCTCGGCCGGCGGCCGGTGCGCACGGACGTCACCTGCCCCCGGACGCTCTCCCGGCTGGACATCCCCTACCAGGACTGAGCCGGTACGGCTCCCGCCGGCGGGCGGGAGCCGTACCGGACGGGCGGGTCAGGGCACCCAGTGGTTGCCGGTCACCGTGATCATGACCTGGAGCTGGATGCTGGTGGAGAAGTAGTCGTTGGAGGTGAACGGGGCGTTCAGCATCTTGTTCCACAGGGCGTCCAGCCAGGCCTGGCTGCCGGAGTCGGTCATCGCCGCCACCGCGAACGGGGCGAAGTAGGCCGGCTCGCTACCGCTGGAGATCTGCGTGCCGTTCAGGGAGTAGCCGACGGCGATCTTGTTCGGGTCTCCGCCGGTCTTGCTCTTGATCCAGGTGTTCAGCTTGCGCGCGGCGGCGAGCGACTTGGCGTCGCCGCTGGTCACCGCGTCGGCGCCGATCCGCCACGGGTCACGGCAGGCGTTCCACCAGTACTTGCCGTCGTTGGGGTCCTCCAGGACCTTGCCCGGGGCGGGCTTCGGGGTGGTGTTGGTGTTGACCACGAAGTCGGCCAGCAGGCCGGTGCCCGCGGCGTAGGTCGCCTGCTGGGAGGCGATGAGGTTCTGGTGGTTGGCGCGGACGGTGTCCCAGGTCGCGTCGCCGGTGGCCTTGCGGAACGCCCTGAAGTGATCGATCATCCAGTCCGAGGAACGGCTGATCCAGTAGTACTGGTCGCCGGAGCTGGTCCAGTCGCCCAGCTTCATCAGCTTGGTGGTCGGGTTGACCTCACCGGCCTTGATGGCGTTGATGTGCTTGATCGCGAGCTGTTTGTAGTCGTAGGCGCCCGCGCTGCCCCACTGCCGGTCGGCCAGGAGCAGGCCGTAGGCGACGTCCAGGTCGCCGTCGGTGGCGGAGTCGCCGCCGTTGACGCTCTTGCAGGAGGTGTCCTGCTCGGCGGCGAGCAGGCCGGGGGTGACCGACGAGGGGTGGGCCAGGACGTACTTCAGCAGGCCGTCGAAGATCTTCTTGGCGTCGGGGTCGGCCCCCGCCATGGTGGCGGCGATGACCATGCCGTAGCCCTGGGCCTCGGCCACGTACGGGTGGTCGGCGTCGGGGGAGATGATCTGGTACCAGCCGTTGCCGCAGTTCTGCTTGACGAAGGCGGCCTTCCAGCGCTTGTAGTAGTCGACCACCTTCTGGTCGAGCGTGGCCTGGCTCCCGCCGGGCCGCAGCATCCCGGAGGCGTAGGGGATCGTGTGGCCCCCGAAGGGCACGGCCGGTCCGCCGGGGGTCGGAGTCGGAGTCGGCGTGGGGGTCGGGGTGGGGGTGGGGGTGCCGCCAGTGCTGCCGTAGACCTCCATCTCGTACAGCGAGTAGCCGTAGGCGGTGCCGCGTGCCGTGCCGTACAGCCGGACGTAGCGGCCGGTGCCGGACAGGGCCAGGTCGTCCACGGCGCCGTCGCCGGAGCCGGTCGAGTAGACGTCGGTCCAGGCCGAGCCGTCGGCCGAGGTCTGGATCCGGTACGCCTTGCCGTAGGCGGCCTCCCAGGTCAGCTTGACCCGGGAGATCGTGGCGGACTGGCCCAGGTCGACGCGGAGCCACTCGGGGTCGTGGCCCTCGGCGGAGGCCCAGCGGGTCGAGCCGTCCGAGTCGAAGGCGTTGCCCGGGGTCAGCGTGGCGTCCTCGCTGGAGGAGGCGGTGGCCGGCCGGCCCTGGGACAGGAGGGAGTCGGCGGCGAGGCCGGGCGGCGCCGCCAGCACGGACACCGACGCGATCAGGGCGAGCGCCAGTGCCGGGACGAGGATGGTCGAGGGGTGACGGAGACGCGGTCTCGCATGCACAGGGTCCGCCCTCTCTGCGGTCATCTAGTTAGGAAAGGTTCCTAACTAGATGAAGATGGCATCATTCCCGCCGCGCCGGGGTCAAGGGGTGGGGGGGCCTAATTATCGCCGTCCGGATCCGTCCGGCCCGGCGCCGAGCCGGTGGAGGCGTGCCTGGATGCATGGGATTCCCGGCGAATGATTGAATCCCAACATGTCATTCGATGTGTTGATCAAGGGCGGCCAGGTGCTGGACGGCACGGGCTCCCCGGCCTTCCGGGCGGATGTCGGCATCACCGGAGACCGGATCGTCGCGGTGGGCCGGCTGGCCGGCGCGGAGGCCGCGACGGTGATCGACGCAGCCGGCCGGCACGTCATGCCGGGCCTGATCGACTGCCATGCCCACGGCGACGCCCTGGTGTTCGACCCGGGGGTGCAGCTCGCCGCGCTCCGCCAGGGCGTGACCACGTTCGTCCTGGGTCAGGACGGCCTGTCCTTCGCCCCCGCCTCCACCCCGGAGACCTTCGCCTACGCCACCCGCTACTTCGCCGCGGTCAACGGGACCCACCCGTCGGCCGACGGGCCGCTCGGCGTGCGCGAGCTGCTGGACGGCTACGACCGCGTGACCGCGCTGAACACCGCCTACCTGCTGCCGCACGGCACGATCCGCTACGACGTGATGGGCGCCGCCGAGCGGGCCGCGACCCCCGACGAGCTGGCCGGGATGCTCGCCCGCGTCGAGCGCGGCCTGTCGGAGGGGGCGGTGGGGCTGTCCACCGGACTGGAGTACGCCCCCGGACGCTACGCCGACGCCGAGGAGATCGCCGCGCTCTGCGCGCCGCTGGGCGCCCTGCCGTACGTCACGCACATGCGCGGGTACGGCGCGCTGGCCGGGACGGGCATGGCCGAGGTGACGGACATCGCCCGGCGCTCGGGCGCCGCCGTGCACGTCTCGCACTACCACGGTCCGGCCTCCGCCCTGCTGCCGCTGGTGGACCAGGCCCGGCTCGACGGGCTGGACGTCACCTTCGACACCTACCCCTACCTGCGCGGCAGCACGATCCTGGCGATGGTCGCGCTGCCGTCGTGGATCCCGGCCGCCGACACCGACCGGGCGCTGGAGCTGCTGGAGTCCGAGCCGGTCGACTGGGACCCGGCGCTCTGGCCGCGGATCACCTTCTCCCACGTGCCCGGGGCCGAGTGGGCCGAGGGGCTCTCGCTCCCGGAGGCCGCCGCCAAGGCCGGCCTGGAGCCTGGCGAGTTCTGCCGCCGCGTCCTGATCGACACCCGGCTGGAGGCCGGCTGCGTGACGGCCCGCCCCGACGAGGGCCCCGAGGGCGAGGAGTCGGTGCGCGCGATCCTGCGCCACCCGGCGCACACGGGCGGCTCCGACGGCATCTACGTCGGCGGTCACCCCCACCCCCGGGGCTACGGCGCCTTCGCCCGCATGCTGGGCCACCACGTCCGCGAGACCGGCGACTGGACCCTGGAGCAGGCCGCCGTCCACCTGGCCTCCCACCCGGCCCGCCGCTTCGGTCTCGCCGGCCGGGGGCTGGTCCGCGCCGGGCAGGCCGCCGACGTCGTCGTCTTCGACTCCCGGGCGGTCTCCGACCGGGCGACCTACGCCGCCCCGCGCACCCTGGCCGTCGGCGTCGGCGACGTCCTCGTCTCCGGCGTCCCCGTCCTGGCGGGAGGAGAGCTCACCGGGGCCACCCCCGGACGGGCGCTGCGGCCCTGAGGATAGGGTCACCAGAGCGGACGAAGGGGACATCGCATGAAGGGGATCGTGGATCCCGGCAGGGCAGTCGGATCGTCGCTGTTCGGAGGGGCGTTCAGCTTCCCCGTCATGGTGGCGCACCGCAGCGCGCTGGAGCACAACATCGCGACGCTCGCGGCCTTCGCCGCCGAGCACGGGCTGATGCTGGTCCCGCACGCCAAGACGACCATGTCGCCCCAGCTGGTCCGGGCCCAGCTCGACGCCGGGGCGTGGGGGCTGACGGTCGCCACCCCCAGCCAGGCGCTCACCCTGCGCGAGTTCGGCGTCTCCCGGATCATCATCGCCAACCAGGTCTTCGACCCGGCGGGACTCGACGCTCTCGCGGCGCAGCTCGCCGAGGACCCGTCGTTCGAGTTCCTCTGCTTCGTGGACTCGGTGGCCGGGGTGGAGACGCTCGCCAAGCACGCCGGGGCCAGGCCGTTCCGGGTGCTGGCCGAGCTCGGGCACGAGGGCGGGCGGGCCGGCAGCCGCACACTCGGCGGGCTCCTGGAGGTCGCCGCGGCGGCGCAGGCGGCCGACGGCGTGGAGCTCGCGGGCGTCGCCGGGTACGAAGGCTCGCTGACGTCGGCCGCGGAGGTGCGGGCCTACCTGTACCGGATGCTGGAGGCGCTGGAGCACCTGCGGGTGCGCGACCCGATCCTGTCGGTGGGCGGGAGCCAGTGGTTCGACGTGATCGGCCGGGAGCTCGCCGCCTGCCAGGCGAGGATCATGCTGCGCAGCGGCGCCTACATCACCCACGACGACGGCTACTACCGCGAGCGCACGCCCTACACCCGGATCGAGGGCGAGCTGCGGGCCGCGCTGGAGATCTGGGCGCACGTGCTGAGCGTCCCCGAGCCGGGCCTGGCCGTCGTCGGGTTCGGCAAGCGGGACGCCCCCTTCGACGAGGGTCTGCCGGTGCCCCGCGGGGCCGTCGCCGACGCCACGGTGCTCAAGATGCAGGACCAGCACGCGGTCCTGCGGCTCGCGCCGGACTCGAAGGTGAAGCCGGGAGACTTGGTCTCGTTCGGCATCTCCCACCCGTGCACCGCCTTCGACAAGTGGCGGGTCATGCCGGTGGTCGACGACGACTACATCGTCGTCGACCTGATCGACACCTGTTTCTGATCTCTGAGCGTTTTTCCTGATCGCTGATCCCGGCGATTCCCGTTGTTCCCGGTTAACGGTTAAGAGGAGTGGTGACATGAGTGGCAAGCAGGAGCTGCGGACCGACGAGGGCGCGGCGCCGATCGGGGCCTATTCGCAGGGCCTCGTGGTCGGGGACTTCGTCTACACCTCGGGCGCGGGCCCGCTGGACCCCAAGACCGGCGAGGTCGTCGGGGCGGACGTGGCCGAGCAGACCCACCAGGTGATGCGCAACCTGGGCGCGATCCTCGCCGCCCACGGTCTGGGCTTCGACGACGTGGTGAAGTCGACCGTCCACCTCCAGCACCTCAAGCGGGACTTCGCCGCCTACAACGAGGTCTACAAGTCCTACTTCACCCAGCCGTATCCGGTCCGCACGACCGTCGGCTCCGACTTGATGGACATCCTTGTCGAGATCGACTTCGTGGCCTACAAGCCGCGTTAGAGTCTGACCGACTGCGTGGGAGGGCGGCGGCTTGGACAGCTCGCTATACGTCTATGTCGAGGACGTGCGCGGGGAGGGCCTGGACAAGGTCCTCGACCGCATCACCGGATACGGCGTGGCGGGCGTGACCGTGGCCGCCGCCTACCACTGCGCCCGTGACGTCACCCCCCACGGCCGCCCCCGCGTGACGATCCGCAGGGACGGCGCGCACTTCACGCCGCCCGAAGACCTGTTCGGCGAACTGCGCCTGGTCCCGCCCGTCCAGGAGGGCGCCGCAGAGCAGCCGCTGGCGGCACTGCGCCTGGCCACCGCCGAGCGCGGCCTCAAGCTGCACGGCTGGACCGTCTTCCTGCAGAACACCACGCTCGGCCTGGCCAACCCCGACGTGACCGTGCGCAGTTGCTTCGGCGACCGGGGCTCGCCCGCCGACCTTTGCCCCTCCCACCCGGACGTCCGCCGTTACGCGGTCGCGCTGGGCCGGGCGGTGGCCAGGCAGGGGGTCGACAGCGTGGTCGCCGAGGCGCTGCACTTCGGCACCTTCGGCCACGGCTACCACCACGAGCGCAGCTTCGTCCCGCTCGGGCCGATGGACGTCTTCCTGCTCGGTCTGTGCTTCTGCGACTTCTGCATGCGCCGCGCGGCCGACCTGGGCGTCAACGCCGAGGTGGCGCGCGAGGAGTGCGCCAGGGTCGTGGGCGGCGTGCTCGACGGCGACCCGCCCGCGCAGGGCGAGGTGACCCGGGCGGCGCTGACCGCCTACGCCGGACCCGAGGTGGTCGCCTACGCGCGGGCCCGCTCGGAGGTGGTGACCTCGCTGGTCTCGGAGGTCTCCACGGCCGTCACCGCCGAGGGCTCCAAGCTGGTCTTCCTCGACGCGACGGGCTCGGTCAAGGGCTACGCCGACGGCCTGCCCTCGGGAGGGCTCGCCGCGCACGACTCCTGGCAGCTCGGCGTGGACCTGGTCGCGCTCGGCGACCTGGTGCCCTCGCTGGGCGTGCTCGCCTACGCCCGCGACGCCGGCAGGGTCGGCGACGACGTGGGCGCCTACCGCCGCTCGACGGGCAAGGACAAGGAGCTGCGGGTCGTGCTCCGGCCCGGCCTGCCCGACACCGACTCGGCCGACCGGCTCGCCGCCAAGGTCCGGGCCGTCCGGGCCGCGGGGGCCGACGCGGTCGACTTCTACGCCTACGGGCTCATGCCGTACCCGATCCTCGACCGCATCCCGGGCGCGCTCGCGGACTGACCGCCGGGGCTGAGCCGGGTCCGGCTCCGGGCGTGCTCGCGGACCGCCCGGGGCCTACGCCGCGGCGCGTTCCCGGACCGCCTGGGGCCTACGCCGCGGCGCGTCCCCGGACCGCCGCCCGGGTCCTCAGCGGCGACCGGCGCGCTCTCGGGTCAGCCCGTCGAGGACCGTGCTCACCGCCTGCGCGGCGAAGCCGTCGTCGAGGGGGAGCCCCCGGAAGACCGTGCGCAGCCATACCGCGCCGGCGAGCAGATCCATGATCAGCATCGGGTCGGCCGTGCCGGGCAGCTCGCCGCGCCGCCTCGCGCGCTCGAAGACGGCCTCCTCCCGGGCGAGCCGGTCGGCGAAGAAACGCTGGGCCGCCGCGGCGAGCTCGGGATGGTGTACGGCGGCGCCGAGCGCGGCCACCGCGACGTCGGCCGCCGGGGGCCGCGTGAGCAGCGCGGCCATCCCGTGGACCAGCGCCTCCAGGTCCGTCCTGAGGCTGCCGGTGTCGGGCGGCTCCATCGCGAGCAGGTCGGCCTCGACCAGCGCGGCGGCGAGCAGCGCCGCCTTGGACGGCCACCACCGGTAGATCGTGGTCTTGTTGACCCCCGACCGCTCGGCCACCCCCTCCACGGTCAGCCCCTCGTAGCCCTTGGCGGCGAGGAGTTCGAGCGTCGCCCGGAAGATCTGCTGTTCCTTGCGCGGTGCCATGGGCCGAGTGTAACAACGCAACGGTGCGTTGTGTTTCAATGAGTACAACGCACCGTTGCATTTGGAGGTCAGTGATGCTGCCCGTCGTCCTCGTCCATGGGATCCGTGTCAGCGGGACCATGTGGGGCCCCGTCATGTCCCGCCTCGACCGGCCCTCGGCGGCCGTCGACCTGCCGGGCCACGGGACCCGTCGCGGCGAGCCGTTCTCGATGGACGCGGCGGTCTCGGCCGTCGCCGACGCGATCGACTCCCTCGGCGGACGGGCGCTCGTGGCGGGGCTCTCGCTGGGCGGCTACGTCGGCATCGCCGCCGCCGAGCGTCTCCCCAGGCGGGTGGCCGGGCTGGTGGCCATGGGATGCACGGCCCGCAGCCCGTCGATGGCGTGGATCTACCGGTCCGTCGCCGCGCTCGCCGCGCGCGACCCCGCCCGCGCGGACCGGATCAGCTCCCATGTCCTCCGGCGCGTCCTGCCCGGCCCCGCCGGCGCGGCGATGGTGGCGGGAGGGCTGTCGTGCGAGGTGCTGCCGCAGGCCGTCGCGGCCGTCGCCGGGCACGACCAGCTCGCGGCGCTGGCCGCCTACCCCGGACGGGTGTGGCTGGTCAACGGCGCCCGCGACCCGTTCCGGAGCGACGAGCGGGCCTTCCTGCGCGCCTGCCGGGACGGGCGGCTGATCCTGATCCCCCGCCGCGGGCACCTGGGCGTGCTGAGGGACCCCGGGCCGCTGGCCCGCCTGCTGGGAGACCTGTGCGATCAGCTCGACCGGCCGGAGAGGGCGGTCGCGGCGCCGAGTCCCAGATAGACGATCCCGCTGAAGCGGCGCAGCAGGCCCGACCGGTCGCGCAACCGCCCGCCGAGCGCGCCCGCGCCCGCCGCGTAGACCATGTCCGAGATCAGACCGAGGAGCAGGAGGGTGCCGCCCAGCAGGGCGATCTGCAGCGGCACCGCCCCCGCCTCCGGACGCACGAACTGCGGCAGGAACGCCAGGAAGAACAGGACCACCTTGGGGTTGAGCACGTTGACGACCACGCCTTCGAGGAAGATCGCGCGCAGTGGCTGCGGCGCGGCCTCCTGGGCGGTGAGCTCCTGCTTGCCGGTCAGGGTCCGCACACCCAGATAGACCAGGTAGGCCACTCCGGCCCATTTGATCACGTTGAAGAGAGCGGCGGATCGGGCGATCACGTAGGACAGTCCGGCCGCCGCCGCGGCGATGTGCACCAGGGTGCCGACCTCCACGCCGAACGCGCTCGCCAGCCCGGCGGCCCTGCCCTGGGCGATGGCCCGGGCGGCGATGTAGAGATGGTTGGGGCCGGGCACCAGGACCAGCGCGAGGGACGCCACGATGAAAACCAGGAATGTCGACACGGAGACCATGGCTCCGACATTAGAGGCGCCCCGATCCCCGCCGCGAAGGCCATTCGCGGGCGCCGTCGGTGGACCATTCGGCCCGATGTCGGCAGACCGTGACATACTCCCGACGTGGAGTGGCAGAAAGGGCAAAGTGCTCTGATCGGGCGGTTGGCGGAGCTTGACCGCCTGGTCGCCGTGCTCGACTCGGCAGCCGGCGGGCTGGCGGGGGTGGCCCTCGTGGGGGGCGACGCCGGCATCGGCAAGACCCGGATGGTGACGGAGCTGAGCGAGCGGGCCGAGGCGGCCGGCTTCGCCGTACTGGTCGGACAGTGCGCCGAGCTCGGCGACGCGCTGCCGTACCTCCCGCTGGCGGACGCCCTGCGCGACGCGCGGGGTGAGCTGCGCGCGGCGCTCGACGCCCGGCCCGTCCTCGGGCGGCTGCTGCCCGGCGGCACCGACCTCGGCCCGGAGACCACCTCCGCCCTCACCCAGCAGCAGCTCTTCGGCTCGATGCTGGGGTTCCTGGCCGCGCAGCCCGTGCTGCTGGTCCTGGAGGACCTGCACTGGGCCGACCAGTCCACCCGCGACCTGCTGGTCTTCCTCAGCCGGATGCTGCAGACCGAGCGCGTCTGCCTGGTCGGCACCTACCGGACCGACGACCTCCACCGGCGTCACCCGCTGCGCCGGGTCCTGGCCGAGCTCAAACGTCTCCCCCTGGTGACGGCGGTCGAGCTGAGCCCGCTCGACCGCGGTGAGATGGCCGACTACCTGACCTCCCTCGGCGGCGGCGACGCCCAGATGATCGGCGAGGTCGTCGACCGGGCCGAGGGGAACCCGTTCTACGCCGAAGAGCTCCTGGAGGCCGCGATCGAGGGCTCCTCGATGACCGACGGCCTGACCAGCCTGCTGCTCTCCAGGGCGGAGCTGCTGTCCGACGCCGCCCAGCGGGTGCTGCGGGGGGCCGCCGTCGCGGGCCGGCGGGTCGACCACGACCTGCTCCGGGAGGCCTCCGGCCTGGAGGAGCTGGCCTTCGAGGAGGCCATGCGGGAGATCGTCTCACGCGGGCTGCTCCGCCCCAGCGGGGAGTACGGCTACGCCTTCCGGCACGCCCTGCTCCAGGAGGCCGTCTACACCGACCTGCTGCCGGGCGAGCGGACCCGCATGCACTCCGCGTTCGCCCGCCTGCTCACCGCCCGCAGCGGCGCCGCCGCCGAGCTCGCCTACCACTACCTGGCCGGGCACGACCTCGCCGAAGCCCTGTCCGCCTCGGTCGAGGCGGGCCGGCGGGCCGAGCGGCTCGGCGCCCCCGCCGAGGCCCACCGCCACTTCGAGCAGGCGCTCAGCCTGTGGGACCGGGTCCCCGACGCCGAAAGCCTGGCCGGGACGGACCGCGTCCAACTCGTGCTGCGCACCGCCGCCGCGGCGGCCGACATGGGAGACAACCACCGGGCCACCGCCCAGGTGCGGGAGGTCCCCCCGACGGCCGAGTCCTTGGAAAGGCTCGCCTACTACCTCTACGACTCCGACGACGTGCCGAAGGCGATCGTGGCCGCCGAGGCGGCCGTGGCCGCGGCCCCGCCCGGGACCGCCGTCCTCGCCAAGGCGCTGGCCACCCTCTCCCGCACGCTCAGCTGGGGCCCGCGGCACGCGGAGGTCAGGCCCCTCGCCGACCGCGCGCTGGAGGTCGCCAGGGCCACGGGGGCGAGCGACGCGGAGAAGGGGGCGACGATCGTGCTGGCCTCCTGCGCGGAGTTCGAGGGCGACCGCGCCCTGGCGGAGGAGCTGTTCGGATCCGTCGCCGTCCAGGGCTCCGGCGACCTGGCCATGGACCTGCGCGCGATCTTCCACCACGCCCGGACCCAGTTCGAGCGCGGCTCCATGGCCACCGCCGCCGTGACCGCCGATCGAGGTGTGCGGCTGGCCACGGAGTCCGGGCTCTCCTGGAGCACCTACGGCACCGACCTGCGCTTCCTCCAGTTCCTGATCCACTACATGGCGGGGGAGTGGACGCAGGCCCGGGAGACGGCGGCCGGGTTCGGCGTGCGCGTCGGCAAGATCCCCGAGGCCATCCTCTCCTCCTTCGCGCTGTTCATCGAGGTCGCCATGGGGACGCCCGCGGTCGAGGAGCGGCTGACCTGGCTCCGGCCGTTCTGGTCGGACACCCTGGTCGCCTACATGTCCCGGGGCATGGCCGCCGAGCACGCCCTCTGGCGGCAGGAGCCCGGGGCCGCCCTGGAACACGCGACCGCGGTCCTGGACACCATGGACCCCGCCGACGCCGGCAACATCCGCATCGGCGCCGTCGCCCTCTGGGCGCTGGCCGACCTGGGCCGCACCGACGGCGCCGACGAGTTGCTCGCCCGCGCGCGGCGGGCGGCCCGGCCGGGGATGGGGTTCGAGGGGCGGGCCTGGCTGGCCCGGGCGGAGGCCGAGTGGCACCGCGTGCACGGCCGTGCCGACGTGGAGGCGTGGCGTGCGGTGGTCGAGGCGTTCGACGTCGGGTTCGTCTACGAGGCCGCGCGCGCCCGGTGGCGGCTGGCCGAGGCGCTGCTCGCCTCGGGCGGACGCGCCGAGGCGCTGAAGGAGTGGGAGCGGGCCGTCGCGGACGCCACGTCACTGGGCGCCAAGCCGCTGGGCGAGGCCCTGGCGGAGTTGGGCCGCCGGGCCCGGTTCACCTCGGCGCAGCCGGGTCTGCTCACCGGCCGGGAGCAGGAGGTGCTCGCGCTGGTGGCCGAGGGCCTGCCCAACCGCGAGATCGGCGAGCGGCTGTTCATCGCGCAGAAGACGGTGAGCGTGCACGTTTCCAACATCCTGGGCAAGCTCGGCGTCTCCTCCCGCACCCAGGCCGCCGCCCTGGCCCGCAAGGAGGGGCTGATCTAGCCGCTGCGGGTGGCCAGCGCCAGGTCGCGGACGACCTGGATGAGCTCGGCCGGGTCGAACGGCTTGGTGAGATAGGCGTCGACCCCGATGCCGAGCCCCCGGCGCTTGTCGTCCTCCTGCGCCCGCGCGGTGATCAGGACCACCTTGATGTGCCGGGTCCCCTTGTCGCCGCGCAACCTGGTGGCGGTCATCCACCCGTCCAGCCGGGGCATCATGACATCCAACGTGATCACGTCGGGCATCACGTCGAGCACCCGGTCCAGGCAGTTCTGCCCGTCGTAGGCGGTCTCCACCTGGAACCCCTCCAGGGTCAGGTTGACCGCGATCAGCTGTCGGATGACCTCGTCGTCATCCACCACCAATACCTTGCCCAGAACCTCGCCCACGGCCGTGAGGCTAACTCTTCGGAGCCGGGTCACGCGCGGTTTTCGGCGGATGCGTACGGACAGCTGTCCACCGAGGGCAGGTCCCGGAGAGGCGCAGGCGGGTTTCCCGGGGATGCCGCGGGCTCCCCGACCTTCTCCTGGGCCGTCGCCCGAGCCTCCTCCACAGGAAGCCAGGGCAGGGCCGGTGGGGGGCCTACGGGTGGGGCGTGTGGGGCCATGGACGGCGTGGGTCTTATGGGTGGGGTGAGGGAGCTACGGGCGGTGGGGGGCCTCCAGGCGGGGCGAGGGAGCTTACGGCAGGCGGGATGAACGGGGCGGTGATGATCCCTCGTTACGCGTCCTCGGACCCGCCGCTTCTTCTTGGATCACCCTCCACGTTCTTGGGTCACCCTCTACGGCTGTGGACAGTTGGATCACCTTCCACGGCTGTGGACGGCCCGCTGGTCGTCCACAGAATCCGGTTCGGCTCCTTGGGGGAGACCCCGTCCCGAACATCCTGAGGCCTCGATCGTTCATCGAGCCCAGGGAGGGCACGCATGATCACGACAATCCTCACCGCCACCGTCCTCATGGCAACCCTCACGGGGAGCCCCGAAGTGCCCGCGGCCCGCCCCTGCGCCCAGGCCGCCGACGGCTGGAGGCGGCTGCTGGCCGAGATGGAGCTGCCGGCCGGACTCCGGAGGTGGCTCGGAGAAAGGGGCCGGGCCGCGCTCACCGGCGCCTGCGAGGCCGCCCGCACAGGCGCGGGATCCCCTCCCCGGGCCGGCCGGGCCACGGCGGACGGCGCCCTCTCCGCCACGGACGGAGCCCGGCCCACGAGCGCCTCCGGCGCCCCCGGAGGTCCCGCCTCTTCGGGCTCCGGGTCTCCCGACGTCACCGTCCCCTCGGGCTCCGGATCTAACGGGGGTGCCGTCTCCTCCGGCGCCGGATCCCCCAGGGGTGCTGCCTCCGCCTCCGAGTCTCCCGACGTCACCGCCCCCTCCGGCTCCGGGTCTGCTGCGGGTGCCGCCCTCTCCACCTCCCCTGATGTCGCAGACCCCGCCAGCTCTCCGCCTCCCTCGCGGGTCCGCCAGCCGGCCGTCGTCTCCTCCGCGGAGCCGGAGGCGTCTCCTTCCCCGGCTGTCTCCTCCCGTCCCCCGGCCACGCCCTCTCGGCAGCCGGACAGGCCGTCGCCGGGGCAGACGGCGGCGGCCACGGCGCTCCGCCAGATCGGCAGGCCGTACGTCTGGGGCGGCGGCTCGACCGGGGGGCCGACCGGCGGCGGCTTCGACTGCTCCGGCCTCGCCCTGCACGCCTGGTCCAGGGCGGGAGCCGCGCTCACCCACTACACCGGCAGCCAGTTCAGGCAGGGGCGTCGCGTGCCGTTCTCCCAGCTCCAGGCCGGAGACCTGGTCTTCTTCGGCGGCGGCACCGGAGACCCCACCCACGTGGGCGTCTACGTGAAGGACGGTGTCATGGTGCACGCCCCCAAGCGCGGTGACGTCGTCAAGACGACGGACTTCGCCGCCTCCGCCTACTACCGCTCGCGCTACCGAGGGGCGGTCCGCCCGACCCCCCGGACGACCACCAGGTAAAGACCGGCGCCCCCAGATCACCGACTTCGCGCTGCGAGTGTCTGTTCACCTCAAGATGCTGGTAATCTAATCACTCGTTGGCCCCCTTAGCTCAGGGGATAGAGCACCGGCCTCCGGAGCCGGGAGCGCAAGTTCGAATCTTGCAGGGGGCACCAACCGAAGGCCAGGTCAGACATCGTCTGACCTGGCCTTTCGCGTGCGCGGTGATCGTTGTTGTTCTGCCATCCTGTGACGCCCTAGGTGTGTGACGACAGGTTCCGCGGGACAGGCGCGGGACAAGATCATCTAGATCGATCGCTGATGAATGGGTGGTGTCGTTCCATTCCGGCGCTCTCTGGGTGGAACTGCGCCGCCATGGTGACGGATGCGGTTGATTCCGTACCTCACTGAGCCTTTTTCATCCTTGGGCGATCTGGAACAGCAAGACACGAGCCGCCGCGATCAGGGCGCCTACGCGAGGTCGCCGACGATCACGGCCGGATGGGAACGATCGAACCAGCCGCTCTCCAGGCGCGCGCCGGTGCGCGCCTCCACGATGGCCAGCGCCATGGCCTGTGTGGCCGGCCACGGAGCGCTGATGGTCGGACCCAGGGCCGCCAACTCGGCCTCAACGGCGGCGAGGTCTTCCCCGACGGCGTCGGCGGGATTCAGATGCTGGACCTCGGCCAGAACCCGTCCGCACGCGGCGTGGATCAGCCTGGAGTTCCCCGTCACCTCCCACGAGACATGCCAGACCTGCGCGTTCACGCTGAGCCGATCGAGAACTCCCGATTCCCAGACATAGTTGTTCCCGAAAGTCTCGACGATCATCGTTGAATTTCCCATCCGGCCCAGAAGAGCAGCACCGGCCTCGTATGCCTCTTCGCTGCCGAGCTCGATCACCGGCGGCTGCCCGTCTCCGACCAGGCGGGTCGCCACCTCGCTCGGCGCTCATGACCGCCACCCGGATCCCGATCATGTCGCTGCCCGCCCACGCGAGCTCGTGACCGCGTGCGAGGTGGGCCGGTCCCACGTCTCGCACCACGGATGCTCGGCCGCAAGGCCGCCGACCTTCGCGACGGTCGAACGGCCCCCAGCCGTGCTGAGAGCCGTTCGCCGCATCCAAAGAGCGGGAGATCAGACGCCGAACGCCGCCGGGTAGCGGATGACGCCGCTCGGGACCGGCCGTTCAGGGTCGAGGGTGAGTGCCATCATGTACTTGTCCTCGACGTCGAAGGGCGGGCGGATGCCGTACCCGGAGGCCGGGGTGAAGCCGAAGCGCGGGTAGTACTCGGCGTGGCCGAGCACGACCACCAGGTTCTCGCCCTGCTCGCGGGCGGCGCGCAGAGCGGCGTGGATGGCGGCGGAACCCGCGCCCCGCCGCTGATGTTCGGGCTTGACGGCGCACGGGCCCAAGGCGAGGGCGGGTGAGTCGCCGACGTAGCAGCGGGTGAGCAGCGCATATCCGGCGAGATCGCCGCCGGGGGCCTCGGCCAGCCAGGACATGCCGGGCAGCCACGCCTGCGGGTCGGCCCGCAGCGCCTCGATGAGATCGGCCTCGTGCGGGCTGGGGAAGGCAGCAAGGTTGACGTCGCGGATGGCGGCGACGTCGCCGGCGCTCTCGGGACGGGTGGCCCAGGAAGGGGTCATGGTCGGGTCCGTTTCCTTGTCCATCTGCGGATGCAGGACATAGCCGGTGTACTGGTAGTCCGCGCCGTGCTCCCGGCGCATGGTGATCTCTTGCAGGGTGGCCGCGACCGCCTGGCGCATCCCGGGTACGGCCAGGTCGGCCGCGTGGGCGCGCTGTGACAGCGGCGTGTAGTACTCCTCGAACCAGTCGCGGTCGGGGAGCGGATGCGCCGCGGCGACGGCATACCCTGCGGCGTGCGCCGCGGCGATGTTGCGCTCTCGTGTGCGCAGCGGATACACCTGATCCCAGAACGCGCGGGCTTCGGCGGATGGGGAGTCGGTGCTCCATTCGCATTCGGTGACGACCAGCCGGCCACCCAGGGCGAGCAGCCGCCGCCAGGAGCACAGCGCGGTGTCGAAGCCGATGATGTACGCGGATCCTTCGGCCCAGATCAGGTCGGAACTCCCGTCCGGGAAGGGCAGGTCCGCCATCGACGCCCGTACGGTGTGGACGGCGAGGCCGCGGTCGGCGGCGGTCCGTGCCAGTTCGTCGAGGTATGGCTGATGCAGGTCGACCGCGGTGACCTCGGCGCCGGCCTGGGCCAGCACCAGCGAGGAGCGGCCCGGCCCGCAGCCGATGTCCAGCACGCGCGGGCGCGGCGCCAGCGGCCCGGCCAGGGACAGCAGGTGGCGGGTGGTCGCGTCGGAGCCGGGGCCTTGACGTGCCAGGTTGTCGTGCAGGGCGAAGAGCGCCGCCGTTGTGGGGTCGCTGATCGGGTCGTGCGGGCTTTCGGGCATGGTGGTGCGGGCTCCTGGTGGACGATGAGCGGTCGGGGAGGTCGGTGGGACGCGGCCGGTCATGGCTGCCGGTCCCGGAACCTGTAGGTGGCGCGCAGATGACTGGTGATGGCCTTCTGCCGGTTGACGCGCTCGTCGCGCAGCCGGGCATCGGTACGTGAGGCCGCCCAGGCGTTCTCCCGTTGCAGCTTGTGGTAGCTGCGCAGGCGACGTTCGGGCAGCTCACCCGCCGCGATGGCGGCCTGGACCGCACATCCTGGCTCGGTGCCGTGGGCGCAATCGCCGAAGCGGCAATACGCGGCGAGGTCTTCGATCTCGGCGAAGACCTGCTCCAGGCCGTCGGCGGCGTCGTGCAGGCTGATCCCGCGCAGGCCGGGCGTGTCGATGAGGACCCCGCCGCCGGGCAGGGGGAGCAGCTCGCGGCGGACGGTGGTGTGGCGGCCCTTGCCGTCCTGCGCGCGTACCGTGCCGGTGGCCAGCACCTCCTCGCCGAGCAGCGTGTTGCCGAGGCTGGACTTGCCCGCACCCGAGGGGCCGAGCAGCACGGTGGTGCCGCGCACCAGCGCGGCCAGCACGTCGAGGTTGTGACCCGTGGCGACGCTGGTGACCAGGATGTCCACGCCAGGTGCCAGCGCGCCGGCCTCGGCGTGGACGGCCTCGGGATCGTGGGCCAGATCCGCCTTGGTCAAGACGATCACCGGCTGCGCCCCGCTCTCCCAGGCCAGGGCGAGCAGCCGCTCCAGTTTGGCCGGGTCCAAGGGCGTGGCCAGGGACAGGGCGATGACGACCGTGTCGACGTTGGCGGCGAGCACCTGCCCGTGGGAGGACCTGGACGCCGACGAGCGCACGATCGCGCTGTGCCGCGGCAGCAGCGCCACCAGGTGCGGCTCGGCGCC
The DNA here is from genome assembly GCF_055586905.1 of Streptosporangium sp. NPDC048886. Lineage (NCBI taxonomy): Bacteria > Bacillati > Actinomycetota > Actinomycetes > Streptosporangiales > Streptosporangiaceae > Streptosporangium > Streptosporangium sp. NPDC048886. Next base: position 53,656 of record NZ_JBVJHH010000002.1, on the reverse strand, counting down.
CGGGCGCAGCGCGGCCCAGTCGCCGGTGCAGGGCGTCAGGAGCGGGTCGGGCGGGTACGGCGCGGCGAACGTGGCCCGCATCGGGCCCGACGCGGTGATCGCCGAGCACAGGCCGCGATCGACCCGGGAGATCCGGGCCGGCACGAGGCCCGCATCGTGATGTTCGGTGAAGGTTTGGTCGAGTGCGCCGGTCCATCCGTACCGGGACAGGCCGGATGGATCGGTGTACGTGTGTGGCAACGTGAGACCCTTGCGGAGAAGGGGCCCCGACGAGACGCGGACATCACCCCGCCTGCCGAGCCGGGTGGCTCAGGGCTGGGGGAAGAAGTGGGTCAGACCGGGGCCCGGGACGTGAGGTTGGCCCGGGCGCTGCGCATGGCAGCGGTCTTCACCGCGGTCATCAAACCTCACCTCCCTCCCACGCTGATCCAATACCGAACGGACGGCAGCCTAGCACTCAGGTCAGGGTCAGTTGTACCCCTGCCGTTCCCGCTCTTGTCCTCCGACGTCTCCGACCTACCGACCAGACGCCTCCGACCACCGACTATGTGAGACCGGACGATCGGGTGTAGGCCGAGCACGTGGCCCAGGCGTGCCGCCGCCTCCCGATGTGCGCCGGCCGCGATCGCCTGCCGGGCAGCGATCGGACCGTATCGGATGATGGGTTCGGTGCCGTCGGCCGCACGTCTACCGGGAAGTGCTGTATCGGGGCGACCGCGACAGCGTCACCCGCATCCTCGGCGACTTGCAGGACCACCTGAAATTCTGCTGCTGACCGACGCCGCGGGGCGGGCTCAGCGTTGCCGGTGTACTTCCAGTCCCTGGAGCCGCGTCATCAGGTCGAGCCGTACAACAGTCACAGGACCGCGTGCTCGGACTTCCCGGGAGACCGGTGCTCAGTGCGGCCTGCTTGCCCGCGTCGGATTCCGCCCGGAGCCGGTTGAGCTCGGCACGTGTTCGGCGAGGGCGCGTCCGAGGCCGCTTGATGCGCCGGTGATGAGCCAGGCTCTGGGGTCCGTCGGGGGCCCCTTCCGGTGGCTACCGCTCGTCGGCGAGGTAGTCGGCCGAGCGGCTCACGTCGGCCCATTTCTCGGTTTCGGCGGCGCGGATCTCGGCGGCTTTCTGGGCGGCGGCAACGGCGTCGCTGCCGAGGAGGAGCCGTCGGGGTGGGTCGTCGTCGCGGACGACGTCGATAATGATCTTGGCGGCCCGGGCGGGGTCGCCGGGCTGGGTGCCGTCGGTGTCGCGCCGGTAGCGGTGGATGGCGCCCACGGTCTGCTCGTAGTCGGGGCCGACGGGGTGGATCTCCATGGAGGAACCCTGCCAGTCGGTGCGGAAGGCGCCTGGCTCGACGATGATGACCTTGATGCCGAAGGGCGCGACTTCGTTGGCGAGGACTTCGGAGAAGCCTTCGACGGCGAACTTCGCGCTCTGGTAGGCCCCCATTCCGGGGGTGCCGCCGACGCGCCCTCCGATGGAGGAGAACTGTACGAAGACTCCTGATCGTTGGGCGCGCAGGATGGGCAGGGCGGCCCGTGTGACGTTCACGACGCCGAAGAGGTTGGTTTCGATCTGGGCGCGGAAGTCGTCTCCGGCCATCTCTTCGATCGGTGCGCTGTTGCCGTAGCCGGCGTTGTTGACGACCACGTCGAGGCCGCCGAAGGTGTCGATGGCCGCCTTGACCGCTCGGGAGGCCGCGGCGGCGTCGGTGACGTCGAGTGCGACCGCTCGTATCCGGTCGCCGTGACGGGCCGGCAGGTCGTCGAGCTGCTTGGGGCTGCGCGCGGTGGCGATGACCTGGTCGCCTGCTTCGAGGACGGCCTCGGTGAGGCGGCGTCCGAAGCCGCGTGATGCTCCGGTGATGAGCCATGTCTTGGCCATGGGCGTTTCCTTCGCCTGATGTTCTTTAACTGTCTCATCAATGTAGCGTTTATAGACGTAACACGAGCATAGATGTGACATAAGTCTCTTCATGCGCTACAGAGGAAGCCCGTCGTCAGTCCTGGTGACAACGCCGCCCCTCGCGCAGGTCATGGGTTTCGGTTTCCTCGGCTGTGCTGGTCCCGATACGTCTCGAGCAGCCGTAGCCACACCTCGCTGATGGTGGGGAAGGGCGGTACGGCGTGCCAGAGGCGTTCGACGGGGATTTCGCCGGTGACCGCCACGGCGTCGGCACGCAGGAGAGCGGGCCGCAGCAGGGCCTTGCTCGGTTCGCACGCCCAGTACGAGCATCCGCCACCGACGAGCTCGCTTTCCACGATGACGGTGCTCAGGTCGGCGGCGGTGGTCCGGTCGGCGACGTTCTCGCCGACCGGACCGGCCCCGATCACGACCACGTCATAGGTACGGGTGTCTTCGGTGGTCACTGGTCCTCCGTGTGTGGCCTTGTCCCGGGGATGCCGTCGGTCAGCGGCCCGGCAGCCGTTCGGTGATCTCCTGCAGGAACCAGCGGTTGCCGTCAGGGTCGGCGAAGGAAGCGAAGGAACCGTAGCTGGCACGCTGCGGATGCGGGCCCATGACACGGCCGGTCTCGCCTGCCTGGTGGAAGGCGCCGGTGGCGTCGTGGAACGGGCCGGTGACGTCGACGCCGCGGCCGGCCAGTTCGTTGTGGGCCTGCTCGATGTCGGACACGATCAGGTGCAGCCCCTGGACCGTTCCGGGTCCGGCGTCGGTGAGGCCGTCGCCGAAGATGATCGAGCAGGCGGAGCCGGGGGGAGTGACCTGAATGATCCGGTAACCGTCGTTGATGGGGAAGTCCGCGTCGAGGCGGAAGCCCAGCTGCCGGGTGTAGAAGTCCTTGGCGCGGTCGACGTCGGATACGGGCAGGACGACGACTTCGAGCTTCATGTCCATGGTTGTGATCTTCCTTTCGGTCCGGTGCTATCGGGTGGCGCGTGCGGCCTTCTCGATGACGCCGGCCACGGTCTTCGGCTGGGAGACGGCGACGGAGTGGGAGGCGCGTACTTCGATGGAGTGCGCGTGGGCGCGCTTGGCCATGTAACGCTGGACTTCGGCGGGGATGTTGAGGTCCTGGGTCGTGATGACCGCCCAGGTGGGCTTGTCCTTCCACGCGGCGGCCTCGGTCTTCTCCTCCAGGGCGGACTGGGCGATGGGCCGCTGGGTGGCGGCCATGAGGGCCGCGGTGCCGGCCGGTACGTCGGCGGCGAACTGGTGGTGGAACTTGCCGGGCTTGATGTACAGGTCGGTCCCGGTGGTGCCGTCGGGGAGGGTGAAGGGGGTGGGGTCGAGGGCGCCGGGGAGTGTGGAGCCGGGATACTTGCCCGTCAGCTCCAGGGCGGTCTCGCCGGTGGCGGGCAGGAAGGCGGCAACGTATACGAGGGCCTTGACCTGGGGGTCGTTCGCGCCGGCGACGCTGATGACCGAGCCGCCGTAGGAGTGCCCGACGAGGATCTTGGGTCCGGCGACGTGGTCGAGGACGCTGCGGAGTGCGGCCGCGTCGTTGGCCGGTCCGCGCAGCGGGTTGGCCGCGGCGACGACTGGGTAGCCGTCGGCGCGCAGCTCTTCGATCACCGCGTTCCAGCTGGAGGCGTCGGCGAAGGCGCCGTGCTCCAGCACGATGGTCGGCTTGGCCGGCCTGTCCGACGCGGAGGCGGGCGTGGCGGCGGCGGTGGTGAGGAGACCGATCGCGAGCGTCGACAGGACACCCAGCATGAGCCGCCGGCCGCGTACACCCTTGATGCTGACCACGATTTTCCCCTTTCAGGAGGCTTCAGACGGAGGTGGTGGATCTGCTGCCATCACTGTCGTCAGGGAAGGACCGTGGTCACATCCGTCACTTGACGGTCAGTCACGACGGGCCGGCCGAGCCGTCGTCCGGTACCACAACGGCGCTGGTCAGCGGGCTACCTGGCTTCACACGGCGGCCGTGTACGCGGGTGCGCGCCTCACGCGTTAAGCCATTCGACTCTTCAGTCGGGACGTGAGCACGGACGGCACCGTCCAGCCGTGGGCTGCGAACTGCGTACATGTCCCCGTATGTGCCCGCTGACCTGCGCCGTGACGTGTGTGACGTGCTCCCGGAGCCGCTCGCCGGTGCTGACCGTCAACTGACTGATGTGCCGGCCCCGGCCGCGGACGACAGTGAGACGCACCGCAACAGCCGATGACCCGGTACTTCAGCGAGAGGAACGTCATGAAACGCCTTCTGATCATTTTCGCGGCCGGAGTGCCGCTGGCGGCGGCGGCGTGCCTGCCGGCCGCGGCTTCGGCCGGCACCGCGAGCTCCGCCACCGCCCCGTTCACGTGCTCGTCCATCTCCGTGAACGCTCCGGCCGGCACCACGGTGGAGTCCGTGACGGCGGTGAGCCGGGAGGCGGGCACCGTGACCGTCCCTCCGGTGCCGCCGCTGACCGACGTGGTCGAGATCCCGGACGTGCCGGCCTACTGCGATGTCACGGTCACGCTCACCCACCCGGGCGTCGGCGACCACGCCAAGGTGCGGATCTGGTTGCCCGAGACGGGCTGGACCGGCCGTTTCCAGGCGTTGGGCGGCAGCGCCTTCGCCGCCGGCGACTACGGCGCGGGCCTGGCCGGCGCGGTCAAGAACGGCTACGCCGCCGCGACCACCGACGCCGGCGTCGGCACGTACCTGGACACCGGCTGGGCCCTGAAAAGTGACGGCGAGGTCAACACGGCACTGCTGAAGAACTTCGCCGACCGGTCGCAGCACGAGATGGCGGTCGTCGGCAAGCAGGTGGTCGACGAGGTCTACGGCAGGCCCGTCTCCTACTCATACTGGAACGGCTGCTCGACCGGCGGCCGCCAGGGCTACATGGAGGCCCAGCGCCACCCTGACGACTTCGACGGCATCCTGGCCACCGCTCCGGCGATCAACTGGGACGAGTTCGAGGTCGCGACCCTGTGGCCGCAGGTGGTGATGAACGAGGAGAACACCTTCCCCTCCCCTTGTGAGTTCAACGCCTTCAACGAGGCCGCCGTCAAGGTCTGCGACCCGCTCGACGGTGCTCCCGACGGGCTGATCGGTGACCCCGCCACGTGCGCCTTCGACCCGCGCCGGCTCATCGGCAAGCGCGTCGAATGCGATGGCGAGCAGGAGACCATCACCGCGGCCGACGCCGCCGTCGTACGCAAGATCTGGGCCGGCCCCCGCACGCCGTCCGGTAAGAAGCTGTGGCCGGGCATCCCGATCGGAGCCGGCTTCGACCTCGCCGGCACCCGCGTCGACACGGACGGCAACCGCGTGGGCGCGCCGTTCCCCGTACCGGCCACGTGGGTCTCGACGTTCCTGAAGCGGCAACCCTCCTACGACCTCTCGACGATCACCTACGCCGAGTTCGCCGAGCTGTTCGAGCAGTCCCGGGCCGAGTACGACACGATCATCGGCACCGACGACCCCGGCCTGTCGGCGTTCCGCAGGTCCGGCGGCAAGCTCCTCACCTGGCACGGCCAGGCCGACCAGCTGATCCCCGCGCAGGGCACCGTGGACTACCGCCGGCGGGTGGAGCTGGCCATGGGCGGTGCGCACCGGGTCGACGACTTCTACCGGCTGTTCCTGGCGCCGGGCGTCGCCCACTGCGCCGGCCCCACGAGCACCGGCCCCGCGCCCGTCGATGCCCTCGGCGCCCTGACGGCCTGGGTTGAACAGGGCAGGGCCCCGCGGACGCTGAGCGCCGCCATCAAGGACTCCTCCGGCAAGACGGTGACACGCGAGCTGTGCCGGTACCCGTCCGTCTCCCGCTACGTCGGCCACGGCGACCCGGCCGACGCCGGCAGCTACTACTGCGCCCCCGTCCGGCGCTGACAACCATCCACTCGTCTGACGGCACTCCGGGCTCGACCCGATCCGGCCGAAGGGCAAGGCCTTCACCGCGCTGCGGCGCGGTGAAGGCCTTTTCGCGGCTTGATGTACGTTTCCCGCCTGAGAGGGGGCGCCGACACCGGCTCCCTCACGTCCGGTGCTCCGTGGTGGCTCGCGGAGGGCGCGGGTGCGGCACGGCCACGGAAACACTGACAGCCTGCCGGACCGCATCCGGCAGGCCGTCTCGGCATTGCGGGTAATGGTCAGAAGCGGTCCACGTCGACGACGGCCTGGGCGAAGGCCGTGGGTGCTTCCTGCGGCACGTCGTGGCCGATGCCCTCCAGGGTGCGGTGTTCGTAGGCGCCGGTGAACATGTTCCGGTACGACGAGCCGTCGCCCGGCGGCGCCGTGAAGGGGTCGCGCTCGGCGTCCAGGGTGATGGTCGGCACCTTGATGGTCGGCCGTGCGGCGAGCCGCTTCTCCAGAGCGTCGTAACGGCGCTCCCCGTCGGCCAGGCTCAGCCGCCACCGGTAGTTGTGGATCACGATGGCGGCGTAGTCGGGGTTCTCGAAGGCCGCGGCCGTGCGCTCGAAGGTGGCGTCGTTGAAGTCCCACGTCGGGGAGACGCTGTCCCAGATGAGCCGGGTCAGGTCGTGGCGCTTGGTCGAGTCCTCCATGGCCTTCCGGCCCCGCTCGGTGGCGAAGTAGTACTGGTACCACCAGGCGTGTTCGGCCTTCGGCGCCAGCGGCTCGAGGTTGGCCTCGAGGTTCGTGATGAGATAGCCGCTCACCGACACCAGGGCCTTGCACCGCTGCGGCCACAGGGCCGCGATGATGTCGGCGGTCCTCGACCCCCAGTCGAAGCCGGCGAGCACGGCCTTGTCGATCTTGAGAGCGTCCATCAGGGCGATGATGTCGAGCGCGATCGCCGACTGCTGGGCGTTGCGGAACGTCTTCGAGGACAGGAACCGCGTCGTGCCGTGACCGCGCAGGTAGGGAACGATCACTCGATAGCCCTGCGCCGCCAGCAGCGGAGCGACGTCGACGAAGCTGTGGATGTCGTACGGCCAGCCGTGCAGGCAGATGACCACGGGCCCGCGGGCCGGGCCCGCCTCGGCGTAACCGATGTCCAGCAGCCCGGCCCTGACCTGCTTCAGCGGGGCGAAGGAGGTGTGCGTGCCGGGCGTGACCGCCGGCAATGTCGGGGCCGCCCCACGCGTGGTGGCGGAGGCGGCCGGGAAGGCCCGCACGCCCGCCAGCGAGGCGACTGTCGCGCCGGTGGCCAGACCGAGGACCTTGCCGAAGGTGCGCCTGTTGATCATGTGGAATCCTCCGTGTCGTGTCGCGGGGAATGCGACATCTCTCACTGTTTCCGGCAGGGGAATCCGGCACATCAGTCACATGACGGTGAGACACGGCGGACGGCAGCCGGGCCGGTCACCCGGAACCCTCCCCGGAGCGCGGCGTCCCGGCAGACCGCGCCGGACCGGCGACACAAGGCGGACAGGAACATTGAGTCATTCGACTGTTCCCGCCCCGGACGCATCTGGAAGATCCTTGGATCACGGCCCATACGACCCGGTCCTGAGCCTTTCCGGAGGATCCGTGAACCCCACTCCCGTCGTCTTCATCCATGGCGCGTGGCTCCACGCGTCGTCGTGGGATCCATGGAACGAGCGCTTCTCCAGTTTCGGTTTCGCCGGCTGCGCGCCGGGCTGGCCGGGAGAGCCCGCCACGGTGGGCGAGGCCCGCCGGCATCCCGAGACGCTCCACGAGCTGGGGCTCGACGCGCTCACGGATCACTACGCGCGCATCGTCCGTTCCTTCGACACCCCGCCCGTGGTCGTCGGCCACTCGGTGGGCGGGCTCATCGCGCAGCACCTCCTCGGCGCGAACGCGGGCCGTGCCGCGGTCGCCATCGCCCCCGCCCCGGTCGACCACGCGACCTCCCCGGCGCCTGGGGAGCCGTGGCCGGTGTCGATGGACGCCGGGAGGTTCCGGCGGCTGTTCGCCAACGCGGTCACCGAGCGGGAGTCGGCCGAGCTGTTCGAGCGCCACGTCGTTCCCGGGCCGCGCCGGCTGCTGGCCGAGCTGGGACACGGCGGTGCCGTACGGCACCCGCGGGCGGTCGTGGACCACGGAAACACCGGCCGCGGCCCGCTGCTGCTGATCTCGGGGCAGGAGGACCGGCTGGTGCCCGATCACGCCACCCGGGCCACGTACAAGTTGTACAGCGACTCGACGGCCACCAGCGGCCTCAAGCAGTTCCCGGACCGGGCCCATTCGCTGGTCGTCGACAGCGGCTGGCGGGCGGTCGCCGACTACGTGCTGGTCTGGCTCGCCGAGCGAGGGGTACGCGCCGACCCGTCGAAGTGGTGAAGGGGGCTCACGCGTCGCCGCCGTCGCCGACCTTGCCCAGAGCGTCGCGCAGCGCGGCACGCGAGGTGATGCCCAATTTCGGGAAGACGCGGTAGAGATGGGAGCTGACGGTGCGCGGGGACAGGTGCATGCGTCCGCCGATCTCCTTGTTCGTCAGCCCGCTTGCGGCCAGCTCGGCGATGCGGCGTTCCTGCCAGGTCAGCGTGGTCAGGTACGACAGGGAGGCCCGGGCGGGCGCCCCTGAGGCGCGCAGCTCGGCCTGGGCACGTTCGGCCCAGCCCGTGGCGCCGAGCCGCTGGAAGGACTCGGCGGCGCGGATCAGGACGGGCCGGGCGGCCTTGGGCCCCTGGGTGTGCCTGAGCCGGACGCCGCGCGCCAGGCGGATGCGCGCCAGCTCGAACGGGAAGCCGGCCGCGGCCGGGTGGGCCTCGGCCCGGGCGTACATGTCCTCGGCCTCCTTCTCGTCGGCGGTCGTCATGGCCAGGGCGCCGTAGGTGACAAGGGCCAGCCGGGGGGAGATGCCGGGCAGGCCGGCGTCGGAGGCGGCCTGGGCGTGCCGACGGGCCTGCTCCAGGCGCCCGGTGTGCACGGCGGCCTCGACCAGGTCGAGCAACGTGCGTGCGGCCTGATGGGCGTGGCGTGCGAACGATCCCGGCGGCGTGATGCCGATGGCGTACAGGTAGGCGGCTTCGTAGTCACCCTCGCTCAGGGCCGCCGCCGTGCCGATGGCGTCGGCGATCTGGGCCAGGAATCCCACGCCGCGCGGGCGGGCCCAGGCGTCCAGGAGGGCCTGCGACTCCCGGGCCCGTTCGGCCTGGCCGCGCATGGCGGCCAGGAGCCCCAGGTAGGCGTGGGTGTGGTGGGTGAACAGCGCGTGTCCACGGGACGTGGTCAGCTCCAGCGCGCGTTGCCCCGTCCGTTCGGCGTCGTCCCACTCGCCGGCGGCCAGCTGGTCGAGCATGATCAGATGCAGCATGGTCATGCCGGTGGCCACGGCGCCGGTCTCCACCTCACGGTCGACGGCGCGCTGCAGGTAGGGGCGGTACCGGCTCAGCGTGTCGACGTGGTAGGCGGCCACGGCCAGGCGCGAGACGTCCCACGGCTCCAGCTCCGAGACGCCGGCGAACGCGCGCTCGACGCGCTCGTGCACGCCCGCGCCGTGACGGACGACGTCGCTCCACGCGTCACGGTAGATCGCCGAACGTGTGTCGACCCGGTCTCCCAGCGAGTCCATGAGCTGCTCGGTGCGGTCCCACAGCGCGGCGTCGCCGGCGTACTGGCTGATGGCCAGCAGCAGGTTCACCAGGCGGGTGAGGACTTCGGCGGGCTCGTGCGCGCCGTCATCGCGCAGGCTCTCGATCGCCGCCGCGACGTGACGATGCGCGGCGCGTACGTCGCCGTCTTCGTACAGGGCCACGTAGGCCGAGGTGACGACCGCGGCGGGGGACTCGCCCGCGCCCGGCAGCAGGTCCGAGCGGACGAGCTGCTGCGCCTGGTCCAGGAGCGCTGCGTGCCCGGCGATGAAGGCGGCGTCACCGACCCGCCTGGAGCGGTCGGCGGGGGTCTCGCTCAACTCCGCCGCGCGGGTCAGCCAGGCCACGGCCGCGACCGCGCCCCCGCGCCGGGTCGCCGAGTCGGCCGCGGCCTCCAGCGCGGCTGCCACCTCCTCGTCGGGATCCACGACCGAGGCCGCCAGGTGGCGGGCGCGCCGCTCGACGTCGTCGCGGTGCACCCGCGCGAGCTCGGCGTGCGCCGCGCGGCGCTGGTTGGGGGTCGCCAACTGAACGACGGTGGTGCGGATCAGCGGGTGCCGGAAGACGAGGTCGCCGGTGACGGGGTCGGTGTCCAGGAGGCCGGCCGCGACCGCTCCGTCGGCCTCGCGCATGCGGTAGCGGGCGCCGGGGGCGCGGTTGCCGCTCGGTCCCGCCCCGACGCCGTCGAGGGCGCCGCGCAGCAGTTCCTCGCGTACGGGACCGGCCAGGCGTTCGATGCGGAGGCCGTAGACGTGCTGCAGACGGCGCGACAGCGGGATGTTGCCGAATCCGAGGAGTTCCTCGGCCGTGCGGCCGGTGTGGCCGCCGTTCAGGTGGACGGGCAGCTCCAACAGCGCCAAGGGGTTGCCCATGGCGTGCTCCAGGACGATGCGCCGGGTCTGCGTGTCGAGCTGCGGATGGCGCATGTCCAGCAGTCGCCCGGCCGCCTCCTCCGGCAGGGCCGCCACGGGGAGCTCGGCAAGCGCGGCCGTGTCGAACCGCGAGCCGACGTCGGACCGTACGGCGATGAGCATCTTCACGGAGCTGCCGGTGAGCCGGCGCCCCACGAACCCGCACACCTCGGCGCTGGAGGCGTCCATCCACTGACCGTCGTCGAGCAACAGCAGCAGCGCTCTCTCCGACGCCGCCAAAGACAGCAGGTCGAGGACGGCGATGCCGAGGGACATGACCGACGGCGCCCGGCCCTCGCGGAGCCCGAAGACGACGTCGAAGACGTCGCGGCGGCCTTCGTCGAGCCCGGCCGAGCGGGGCAGCAGCGAGTACAGCAGCTGGTGCAGGCCGGCGAAGGGCAGCTCCGCCTCCGCCTCGACCCCGGCGGCACGGATCACCAGGTGGTTCTCCTGGGCCGCGAGGCCGGCCACATGGTCGAGCAGGGCGCTCTTGCCGACCCCGGTCTCGCCCCTGAGGATGAGGGCCTGCCCCCCGGCAGCGGTCATGAACGCCGACAGCTCCTCTTGGACGCCATCCCGGCCCACCATCGTCGAGACGAGCGACTCCACGCTTCCTTCCCTTCTTCGGGTACGGCCGATCAGGCGGAGCCCCTGGCCGCCAAGTCACGGTAGCCAGAGATGGACCCGCAGGTTCATAACGGTGAGTCCGCATCCCGGATGGACGCCGACGTCGATCAGGGAACGCGTCATGGGCCCGACCCTGTAATTGCCTCATAGTGGTAGCTCTTAGAAATGTAACATTCCCATAAGTGTGACATGAAGTTCCTTCATGTGCTACGTGAGAGGAGTACCTTGGGCAGGTGAGAGCAGACGCGACACGCAACCTGGAACGCGTCCTGAGCACGGGCGCCCGTATGCTCGCCGACGACCCCTCGGCGACCATCGCGGCCATCGCCGCCGAGGCGGGAGTGGACCGCCGCACGGTCTACCGCCGCTTCGCCTCCCGCGAAGACCTCATGGCCGCCGTCTACGGAGCACGCTACGACGCGGTCGAGGAGGCCGTCGAGGCCGCCAGGCTACGCGAGGCCCCGGTCGCGATCGCACTGCATCGTTACGTCGAGGGCATCATCGCCGTCAACCGCAGATGGCCCGTGGAGACGAGCCGCATGCTCCGCGAGGCGACGATCCTCCAGCGCCGCCGTCGCCTGGTCGACGAGGTCGACGTCTTCCTGCAGCGCGCCGTCGATGAGGGCCTGCTCCGCTCCGACCTGCCGCCCGGCTGGATGGCCACGGTTCTGCCGCCGCTGATGGAACACGCCGCCGAGAACCTGTCCGAGCTGAGCGCCGCACAGGCCGCCGACGTCGTGGTCGACACGCTGCTGCGCGGCGTCGGCACCCCGCAGGCGCGCTGACCCTGTGCGATGGCGGCATGCAGGGCTCGCGACAGGCGGTCGTGACGGCAGTGGTCATGGGTCTCCTTCGCATACGGCGCGGCCGAGCAGGCCCGGCCTCAGGCATCCCGCCCAGGTGCGACCCTAGGCACCGCCTGTTGACGACGCGTATACACGCCATGGCAGGGCTGCTCACGAGCGGCCCGCAGCCCGGCGCGCGACCAGGGCCGAGACGGCTCCGACGGGGCGCGCACCGGCACGTCAAGCGGCTGGGCAGCCTGCACGGCCGCCTGCCCGGCCACGACGTATACGCGTCGTCAACCTTTCGTATGCAGGCGGAGCCTATGGTCGTGCGCCATGTCGAGTCACTCCATATCCCTCGAACCGCCGGAAACACCGGCACTCCCGGATGACCACACCCCCGCGACGCGGGAGGACGGCGGTGTCCTGGAACTGCTCGAACGCATCGGATCCGTCGTCGTGCCGATCGCGGTGGCGCTCTACGCGGTCCTCTACATCGGCATCGAGCAGATGTACGCCGTCTTCGGCGTCAACCCGCAGCAGGTGGGCGTCGACCAGTCAGTCCTGCTCGGCCGCATGACCAGCACCCTGGTCCTGCTCCTGCTGGTCGCCATCCCGCTGCTCGGCGTCGTCGTCGGCGTGGGCTGGCTGATCGACAAGATGACCGGCGGAGCGGCGAGCGAGCTCGTACGGAAGGTCCGGGAACGGCCTTGGATCGCCGCGGCGCTGGCGGCACTGTGGTGCGGGGCGACGTACTGGGGCGTATTCCGCCTCTTCGGGGATCTGGACCTGCTCATCATGGTCGTCATCGCGGTGGGGCTCGGCGTACTGGCCTTCCTGATCCCGTTCCGGCTGTTGCGTCGCAAGCCGGTCGGGCGCGCCGGGACGAAGGTGATCGTCGGCGGCATGACGGGAGTCGGCCTGGGCTTCCTGCTCATCCTGGGGCTCGTCGAGGGCGCGATCGACGTCCAGAACAGCGGGCAGGCCAACGAACTGCTGAACGCCGTCGGCTTCCAGGACCAGTGGGCGGTGATCAAAAGCGCTGAGGACGACAAGCCGCTCTACGACGGCCGCTGGATGATGCTGCTGGGCGAGAGCGACGGCACCTACGTCCTGTACGACTGCGACAAGCTGGAGACTCTCCGGAGGCCGATGGAGACCACCAACCTCGGCACGATCGAACTCGATCCCGAGCGCGAGAAGGGCTTCACCTGCGGCGACCTGGCACAGCAGAACACCCCGTAGCAGGCGTCGCGGCCCACGCCCGGCGGGGTCAGGGCTGATGCCCGACAGGCCGCAGCGTTGTCTCCGTGACAGCGGGCGCGCGTCGCGGGCACGGACCGCTGCGCGGGCTCCGGCAGGCCGGACAGAACGAGCGCCACCGCCGCGATCATCGGCCGCAGCTGGTGGCCCTCGGTCTCGTGACGGTGGCGCAGGTTCTTGACGGGGAACTCGCGCTACATCCGTACCCGCTGGTGAAACGGCGTATCCGGGCATTTCGGTAGGGTCTGGCAGGGCTCGCGCACGGCTGGGAGACAGCCGAGGACACCGAGGGTAGGAGTGCCGTACCATGCCGCTTTTCGGACGGGAAGCCGAGCTGAAGGTCCTGGCCGGGCTCATCGACGGCCCCGGTGACCGCAGTGGCGTTCTCGTCCGGGGGGAGGCCGGCATCGGGAAGTCCGCGCTCGTGGCGGAGGCCGTTTCCGCTCCGTCGGCCGCAGGCCTGCGCGTGCTGACGACGACCGGCGTGGAGTCCGAGCAGAACCTCGCCTACGCCGGGTTGCACCGGCTGCTGTACCCGGTCCGGGCGGGAGTGGACGCGCTGCCGGCCCCGCAGCGTGACGCCCTGCGGAGCGCGCTGGGCCTCGCCGACGCGGCCGGCCCCAGCGCCTACCTCGTCGGCCTCGCCACACTGACCCTGCTGGCCGAGGAGGCCGCCGTCCGGCCGTTGCTGGTCGTCGCCGAGGATGTGCACTGGCTCGACCGCGCCAGCGCCGACGTCCTCGCCTTCGTGGCGCGGCGGATCGAATCCGAGCCCATCGTCATGATCGCGACTCTCCGGGAGGGGGAGCGCTCGCCCCTGCAGGACGCCGGGCTGTTCCCGATGCCCGTCGACCGGCTCTCCGACGAGGTCGCCGCCGAGCTCCTGGACTCGATCGCCCCTGGCCTCCCCTCAGCGGTCCGGGCGTGGCTGCTGAAGGAGGCCGCCGGGAACCCGCTGGGGCTGACCGAGCTGCCGGCGGCCATGGGGGATCACGGAGGGCCCGGTCCGGTGCTGCCGCTCACCGAGCGTCTTGAGCGTGCGTTCACCGCCCGGGTCGCCACGCTGCCCGCGCCGGCCCGCACCGCCCTGCTGGTCGCGGCGCTCAACCAGAGCGATTCGGTCTCCGAAACGCTCGCCGCCACGGGACTGATCCTGGGTTCGGCGGCCGAGCCGGAGGTCCTCGCACCGGCCGCCGAAGTCCGGTTGATCGAGCTCGGCGTCGGCATGGTGAGGTTCCGTCACCCCCTGATGCGGTCGGCCATCCCGGCGGCTTCGACGTTCGCCGAGCGCCGGCAGGCCCACCTGGCGCTCGCCGAGACGCTACGCGGACGGCCGGACCGGCGGGCCTGGCACCGAGCCGCCGCGGCGTCCGGGGCGGACGAGGAAGTGGCGGCCGAGCTGGACCGCGCGGCCGACCGGGCTTGGCACCGGGGCGGGGTCGCCGCCGCGATCGCGGCGCTTGGGCAGGCGGCCCGGTTGAGCGTGGGGCAGGACCGCAAGGCGCTCAGGTTGCTGAGAGCGGCCGAGCTCGCGGTCGAATCCGGCAGCCGCGACACGGCCGAGCGCATGGTGGGCGACGCACAGGCCCTCGACCTCTCGCCGCGCCGGCGCGCCACCGCCGCCTGGCTGCTCAGCGGCTTCGAAGACGGCGTGCGAGAGGACGTCTCCCGCGTGTCGGAGCTGGCCGAGCTGGCCGCGTCGGTCGCCGCGGACGGGCAGGTCGAGCCGGCTGCCCGGATCCTGTGGGGCGCCGCCATGCGCTGCTTCTGGTCCGAACCGGGCCCGGCCGCCCGCCGCTCGCTGCTGGGCGTGGCCGACCGGCTCCCCGTTCCTGCCGACGATCCGCGCATGGTCGCGGTCGCCGCGTACGTCGCGCCGTTCGAGCGGGGCGGCACCGTGCTCGACGGGCTGCGCAAACTGGCCGGCGTGGCCGGCGCCGACCCGGAGGTCGATCGCTACCTGGGCAGCGCGGCCCTGCAGGTCGGGGCGTTCGACCTGGCCGCCCGCTTCTCCGCGGCGGCCGCGCCCGGCCTGCGTGCCCAGGGCCGGCTCGGGTTGCTGCCCCGGGCCCTGGCCGTTCAGGCGTGGAGCCGGGCCCGGCTCGGCGACCTGGCCACGGCCGTGCCGGTCGCGGCGGAGGCCGCCAAGTTCGCCCAGGAGACCGGTCAGCCGTTCATGTACGGGCTGGCCATGGCCGTCCAGGCCGAGATCGCCGCGCTGAGGGGCGACCACGGGCAGGCCGGAACACTCGCCGACGAGGCCGAACGGGTCGCACTCCCCGCCGGCGCCCGACCCGTCCTGGCCACCGTCCAGCTCACGCGCGGGCTCGTAGCCTTGGGCGAGGGGCGTTTCGACGACGCGTTCGACGCCCTGAGCCGGATCCTCGATCCCGCCGACCCGGCCTACCAGCTGGCGCTGCGCGCTTACTTCCTCGCGGAGCTCACCGAGGCCGCCGTGCGTGCCGGGCGGACCGACACCATGCGGGACATCCTGCACGACCTGGAGCCGTTGGCCGCGTCGACGCCTTCACCGGCGCTGCACATCGGGTTACGCTACGCGCGCGCCGTGCTCGCCCCGGCCGCGGAGGCGGAGGAGCTGTTCACGGCCGCACTGCGGGCGGACCTGACCGGGTGGCCCGCCGAACGCGGACGTCTCCATCTGGCGTTCGGCGAATGGTTGCGACGGCAGCGCCGCGCCGCGGAATCCCGGACGCATCTGCGCACGGCCAGGGAGACCTTCGGAGCGCTCGGCATGGCCGCATGGGGCGAGCGCGCACGACGGGAGCTGCGCGGTGCGGGGGAGTCGAGCCCGAACCGGGACCCGGACGCGCGGGAAAAGCTCACCCCGCACGAGCTGAACATCGCGCAGCTGGCCGCCGAAGGGCTGACGAACCGGGAGATCGGGCAACGGCTGTACCTTTCTCACCGCACCGTCGGCACCCACCTGCACCGGATCTTCCCCAAGCTGGGGGTGAGCTCCCGGGCCGATCTCGCGCGGATGCTCAAGACTCTCGAGGAAAGGTCCTCTCGATGAGGGCCGCCTGCCGGCGACCACACCGACAGACGTCGTCCCTGTCGCCCGGGCCGCCACGGAGGACGGGTTCAGGGAGTGCTCCTGCTGCCGGACATCCAGTTCCGCACGGCCGGGGCGTATCCGGTCGGCTTGTCCCCGACCTTGACCCCAGGACTGACCAGCCAGCTCTGATAGTCCGGCGTGAACATCTGGTAGACCGACCGGGGTGGCACGGAGCTCGCCTCGTCGAGCTCCGCGCGCAGCTCGGCCGGCAGCTCGGAGTCGAGGGCCGCCAGGTTGGCGTCAAGCTGGTCCGTGCTGCTCGCCCCTATGATCGCCGAGGCGACCCCGGGCTGGGTGGCGACCCAGTTGACGGCCACCTGGGCCATCGTCATATCGAGCCTGCCGGCGACATCTTCGAGTGTCGCCAGAAGCTGCCATTCCCGGTCCGTCCACGAGCGTCCGGGTGAGCCTCCGCCGCTGAGCCGGCCCTGCCCGACCAGGCCCCGGTCCGTATTCCGGTATTTCCCGGTGAGGAAGCCGCTCCCGAGGGGACTCCACGCGGTGATCCTGAGCCCCAGGCTCTGCCCCATGGCGATGTGTTCCACTTCGATCGTCCGGTCGACGAGGGAGTAGGGCAGTTGCAGGCTGACCACCGGTACGAGAGAGTTCGCCTCGGCAAGGGTCTGGGCCCGCGCCGCGTACCAACTGGGCACGTCGGACAGGCCCGCGTAGCGGATCTTTCCAGCCCTGGTGAGGTCGTCGAAGGTGCGCATGACCTCCTCGACAGGGGTGATCCGGTCCCAGGTGTGCAGCAGGAACAGGTCGATGTAGTCGGTGCGCAGGCGGCGCAGTGACGCCTCGACCGCTCTGATCATGTGCTTGCGTCCGTTGCCCCCCGCGTTCGGATCCCCGGGGTCGACGCTGTTGGTGAACTTGGTGGTGAGCACCACCCGGTCGCGCACCTTGGCTTCCGCGATGAGGTTGCCAAGGATCGTCTCGCTCTCACCGGCGGTGTAGAAATCGGCGGTGTCGATGAGGTTCCCGCCCGCTTCCAGGTAGCGATGGAAAATGGGGCGGGCTTCCTCCTCGGTCTTTCCGTATGCGGCGTGGAAACCGCCGGTGCCGAAATTCATCGTGCCCAGCGCCAGTCGGCTGACGCGTAGCCCGGAACGGCCGAGCAGATAGTAGTGGTCCAGGGGCATGGGAATTCCACTCCGTTCGGAGGACTCGCTTTTCAATGAGTGGAGACAGGCGTCGCCCGGTCGCTGAAGCGTGCGACGCATTCAGCTTGCGCAGCAAAAAATGGACTGTCAAGTCCAATCCTCCGTGACGGCCGTGTGGCTGTGCGGCCCCCTCCATGGCCGGGCGCGGCGCGCGTGGGCGCGCGGCAGTCGGACCGCGCGCCTGCTAATATGGACTGAAAAGTCCAATCTGGATGGTGACCATGCGCCCGCTGACACGCAAGGGAGCCGCGACGCGGCAGCGCATTCTCGAGGGCGCGGCCGCGCACATCCGCGAGTTCGGCGTAGCCGCCACGACCCTGGACGACGTCCTGGCCAGGACGTCGACGAGCAAGAGCCAGCTGTTCCACTACTTCCCGGGCGGGCGGGAGGAGTTGCTGCTGGCCGTGGCCCGCCTCGAGGCCGACCGTGTGCTGGAGGACCAGCGGCCCCAGCTCGACGGCCTCACCTCCTGGGCCGCCTGGCAGGCGTGGCGGGACAAGGTCGTCGACCGCTATCGGCGGCAGGGACGTCTGTGCCCGCTCAACTCCGTCACCTCACACCTGGGCAGCCGCACGCCCGGCGCCCAGGTCGTGGTCACCGAGTTGATGCGCCGCTGGCAGGCCGAGATCGCCACCGGTGTACGGCACATGCAGGACGCCGGCGAGATCGACCCGGGCCTGGATCCCGACCGGGCGGCGGCCGCCCTGCTGGCCGGCATCCAGGGCGGCGTGCTGATCCAGATGTCCACCGGCCAGACCGTCCATCTGGAGGCCGCCCTGGACATGGGCATCGCCCACCTCCGTGCCGGCACGTGGAGCAGCTCAGACAAGTGAGGCGTCAGCCGCCGTCCTGATCCGGGCGTACATCCTGCGCAGGCCCGGGCCGGGCTCCAGACCCAGATCATCGTCCAGCAACCGGGCGATCAGGCGATAGGCCGACAGAGCCTCCCCGCGGCGGCCGTCGCGGTCGAGGGCCCACATCAGCAACTCCCACAACCGCTCGCGATAAGGCTCCGCCGCCGTCGCGAGCGTCAGCTCGGCGATCGCCTCACCACAGTCGCCCTGCTCGATGTCGATCGCCCAGCGCTCCTCCATGGCTGACGCGCGAAGCTGCTCGAGCCAGGCGCGGCGGCCCTCGAAGAAGGCTCCGCTCAGCCCGTCGAGCGCCGGTCCGCGCCACAGCGCCAGCGCGCCGCGCAGCAGCCGGGAGGCCTCCGTGAGCTCCCCTCGCTCCCGGGCTTGCCGGGAGGCGGCGGTGGCCTGCCGGAACACCGTCACGTCGACCGTGCCGGGGTCCACGACCAGCTGGTAGCCCCGGCCCACCGATCTGATCTCCGCCTCGGTGCCCAGCCCGGCCGCACCGCCGTCGGTCAGCACCCGACGCAGGCGGGAGACGTACGTGCGGGTGCTCACGACGGCACTGCGCGGCGCCTCGCGGCCCCACAACGCGCTCACGATCTCGTCGAGCGAGATCTGACGCCCCTCGCCCAGGAGCAGCAGGGTGAGCACCCCCCGTTGTTGCGGAGACCCGACCTCCAGCTCTTCCCCACCGCTCCAGACCCTTGTCGGACCCAGTACCCCAAAGCTCACCCCGGCCATCGAGGTTCCCCACCCTCTCGCGTAGCGCGACCCGTCACTGATGCCCCGACGCCGTGCCCGGGCGTCTCCGACCGACCCTACTGACGCCGCGTCGGGCCTATTGACGCACTGCCGGGGTGGTCGGCAGCCGGTCGACCCCGAATGACGTACACGCACAGCGTCACGTGACGCTCGCGGAGACGATCCGGGCGAACCTACCTTCTGGGGCGTACTACCGCGGACCCGTGCGACGGCCGGCCGCCGTGCGGTCTCGCAGCCGTGCAGTCTCGCAAAGGAAAGCGTCCAAACAGTGATCGGACAGCCGAACGTGGTCTCGGCTCGGTGCAGGTTCACCGTTCTGGGACCGCCCGGTCTCGACCGCGGTGACATGCGGCTGGATCTCGGCGCACCGCAGCAACAGGCCGTCCTGATGTTGTTGCTGGCCAACAGCGGCAGCTCCGTGCGGATCGGTGAGCTGGTCGACGGTCTGTGGGGGGCGCGGGCACCGGGCACGGGCGAAGCCGTCATCCGGACCTACATCTCCCGCATCCGGCGGCTGCTGTCCGAGCACGGACTGGGGTCGGCGATCAGCTCCCAGTCCGGGGGCTACATGCTGGACCCGTCGCTGTTCGCGCTGGACGCCACCGAGTTCGCCGGTCTGCTCGGAACCGCCCGGCAGGAGCGCGCGAGCGGGAACATCCCGGCGGCCGCGAAGTGCCTGGAGGAGGCGCTCGACCTCTGGAGGGGCACGGCGCTGGCCGGGGTCCCGGGCGAGGCAGCCGAACGTGAGCGGTTCCGGCTGGAACGGCTGAAGCTGATCGCCACCCGGGAGTTGCTACAGCTCCGCCTGGAGCTGGGGGAGCACGCCGAAGTGGTGGCCGAGGTCCCGCTGCTCATCGAGCAGAACCGGCTCGAAGAGCCGTTGTACGAGATCTACCTCCTCGGCCTGTACCGCAGCGGCAGGCGGGCGGAGGCGCTCGAGATCTACCGGATGGTCTACGACCTGCTGGGCAAGGAACTGGGCGTCAGCCCGGGACCGCGGCTGCGGGAGATCCACGACAGGATCCTCCGGGCCGACGCGGACCATGACGAGTCCGCCCCCGCCCCACGGGCCGAGACGCCCGCCGCACACTCCCCGGAGCAGCCGGCGGAGAAGCCGGCGGAGAAGCCGGCCTCGCCCGAGCCGGCGAGCACGGAGCCGGCGAGCACGGAGCCGGCGAGCACGGAGCCGGAGCGGCCCGATCGGCAGTTCGTCGGGAGGGGCACGGAACGCGCCGCCTTCCAGGATCTGCTGAAGAAGAGCCATGGGGAACGTCCGGTTCTTCTCTTCGTCCGCGGACCCGCCGGTATCGGTAAGTCGACGCTGCTGCGGAAGTTCGCCGAGGACGCCGCTGCCGCGGGCCGGCGTGTGTGGCACCTCCACGGTCCGGCGACCACGCAAGCGCGCGAACACCTCGAACGATCCGCCGAGGAGCTCTCCGGCGTCTCCGGCGCGGTTCTCCTCATCGACTCCTTCGAAGAGCTGGGAGACCTCGAACCATGGCTGCGCGGCGAATACCTCCGGCAGTTGCCCGGTAACGCGATCACCGTGGTGGCGGGCCGGAGCGGGCCGAGCGCCGCCTGGCTCACCGACCCGGCCTGGTCCGGGACGATCGTGATCCGGCACCTCGAAGCCCTCACCGCCACCGAGTCTGCCGCGCTGGTAGAAGCCCGCGGCGTCGACCCCGGCCTCCGGAGGTCCATCGTGGACTTCGCCGCCGGCAACCCCTTCGCTCTGTCGCTCGCCGCCGAGGTCGGCAGGAGCATGTCGGCCACGGGAAAGCCGTCGCGGCGTGACGCCGTGCGGTACGTGGTCGACAACGTGCTCGCGCTCCTGGCCGGCAGCGTGCCGACGGAGACGTGCCGGTGGGCGCTGTACGTGTGCGCGCACGCCCGCCACACCACCGAGGACCTTCTCGGGGCGGTGGTTCCGGGCGGCCGGGCGGCGGAGCTGTTCGACTGGCTCCGAGCGCAACCGTATGTCGAAACCGCCGTCCACGGCCTGGAGATCAACGGTGTGCTGCGCGAGGCCCTCGACGACGACCTGCGGTGGCGGGACCCCGCCGGCTATGAGCGGATGCACCGGCGGATCCGCCACTACGTCATGGGCCGGCTCCTGCGCGACGCCCGAGACCCCCACGCGTGCGTGGCGGTCATGCGGACGATCAGCCATCTGCGCCGGCGCGGCGGGGTCGTGCGCCGGTACGTGTCCCGGGTGGGTGAGGAGGATCTGCGATCGTCCGGGGCGACCCGCGCCGACCACGACGAACTCCTCACCATGGCGGGCGAGACCCACGGCGAGTCCACGGCCGCGTCCGTCCGGTTCTGGCTGGACCGTCAACCAGGGGCCTTCTCCGTGCTCCGGTGCCGCAAGAGCAACCGTCTGCGTGCTTTCCTGAGCTGGCTGACCCTGCGGACGCCGGAACGGGAAGAACTGGAGGCCGACCCTGTCATGAGGGACATCTGGCACGACGTGCGCCAGATGACGGTGGTGCCCCCAAGGGCGCACATCGGGATCGCGCGGCATCTGATCTACCCGGCCCACGAGGCTGAGCCGTCTCCCGTCACAGACGTGCTCCAGGCGCGGATGATGCGCAGCTGGCTGCACGAACCAGGTCTGGCGGCCTCGTACCTGGTCGTCGAGGACCGGCAGTGGTGGCGGCCGTTGATGGAGTACCTGGATCAGTACGAGCTGGAGCGCGTCCGGGCGGACCATCCGTACGCGATATTCGGCCACGACTGGCTGGCCGACCCGCCGGAGGAATGGCGGGACCACCACCTGGACGAGGAGCTGTGGGCGGAACGGCACCTGAACCTGTTCCTCCGCCAGGACGTGTCCGGCGTGGACGGCTGAGGAGAACCAGTTCGCCGGCCGCGAGCACCACCTCCGTGTCCTCTCTGTCATCACCTGTTTAAGTGGTGATGGCAATTGCACGGCTGGAAGTCACCTGTCAAACTGGTGATGTGAAACATGTGTTTCTGTGCGGCAATCCCGCGCTCGACCTCGCCTGCACGCTCCGCGCGCGGCGCACCGCGCGCTTCGAGACGCTCGATGCCCCGGACCGGCTCGACGCGTGGTACGTGGAGTCCGGCATCGTCGACGTCCTCTCTCCCTGCCGGGAAGCGGATCTGGTCCAGGCGGTGGCGGTGCGGGAGGCCATCTACGCGCTGGTCACCGCCCGGCTCGCCGGTGACGGATACGACGGCGAGGCGCTCGCGCTGGTGAACGAGACAGCACGCAGGCCACCGGCGGCCCTCCAGCTCACGGCCGAAGGGCGGTGGGTGGAGGCGACCCCGGCTCAGGCGCTGTCCACGGTGGCCCGGCATGCCGTCGAGCTGCTCAGCGGGCCGGAGGTGCCGCTGATGAAGGAGTGCGCCAACCCCGAGTGCACGAAGATCTTCATTGATCGGTCGCGTGGCGGGCGCCGGGAGTGGTGCGGCATGGAGTCGTGCGGCAACAAGATCAAGGCGGCCGCTTACCGGGCCCGCAAGAAGGAGACGCAGATGGCCGGCGCGACCTGACCCCGATGGCTGCTATGGTGATAGACCTTGTGTTCAGATGTTAGGAGACCAGACGTGGCAGGTGACGTCGACATCTCCGGGTAACACCGGAGGTTGACCGGCCCCGGCAGGCGTGTATGACCGCCGCCGATGTGGGCCCTCGTCGTCGTTCCCCCAGTCCTGTTCCCCTGCCGGGCCCCGTTCGCGCGCCCGGGTTCTGCACCGAGGTCTGTCGCATGTCTGATGCTTTCATCATCTGTTCTGGCCTGTCCTTCTCCTGGCCTGACGACACCCCTGTCTTCAGCGACCTGTCCTTCACCGTGGGCGGCGGCCGTACGGGCCTCGTCGCCCCGAACGGCGCTGGCAAGAGCACGCTGCTCAAGCTGGTCGCCGGCGAGTTGCGGCCCGGCGGCGGCGGCGTGTCCGTCAGCGGCTCGCTGGGCTACCTGCCGCAGAGTCTGCCGCTCACCGGCGACCTGACCGTGGCAGAGGTCCTGGACATCGCCCCTGTGATCGCCGCGCTGGACGCCATCGAGTCAGGGGACGCGAGCGAGGAGCACTTCACCACGATCGGCAACGACTGGGACATCGAGGAGCGCACCCGAGCCCAGCTCGACCGGCTCGGGCTCGGCGACCTGGAGTTCGCGCGTACGCTGCGCACTCTGAGCGGCGGCCAGATCGTCTCGCTCGGCCTGGCCGCGCAGCTGCTCAAGCGCCCCGACGTCCTGCTGCTCGACGAGCCCACCAACAACCTCGACCTCGACGCGCGCCGCAGGCTCTACGACGTGCTCGGCGACTGGAACGGCTGCCTGCTCGTGGTCAGTCACGACCGGGCCCTGCTCGACCGCATGGACCGCATCGCCGAGCTGGACCGGGGCGGGGTCCGCTTCTACGGCGGCGACTTCACCGCCTACGAGGAGGCCGTGCGCACGGAGCGGGAGGCCGCCGAGCGCGGCGTGCGCAGCGCCGAGCAGGAGCTCAAGCGCGAGAAGCGGGAGATGCAGCAGGCCAGGGAGCGGGCCGAGCGCCGGGCCAGCAACGCCGCCCGCAACCTCAAGAACGCCGGCCTGCCGCGCATCTTCGCGGGGAACATGAAGCGTGGCGCCCAGGAGTCGGCCGGGCGGTCGGGCCAGATGCACGCCGCCCGCGTCAGCGATGCCAAGGCCCGGCTCGACGAGGCGGGGCGGGCGCTGCGTGACGACCAGAGGATCACGCTGGAGCTGCCGGGGACGAACGTGCCCGCGGGTCGCACGGTCTTCCTCGGTGAAAGCCTCCAGATCCGCGGCCTGTTCGCCGGGCCCGGCGTCGACCTGGTGATCCGCGGACCCGAGCGCATCGCGCTGACCGGCCCCAACGGTGTGGGCAAGTCCACCCTGCTGCGTCTGATCAGCGGGGAGCTGGAGCCGGACGGCGGCACGGCCAGGCGGGCCGACGGCCGGGTGGCCTACCTGTCACAGCGGCTGGATCTGCTCGACGTGGAGCGTACGGTGGCGCAGAACCTGGCCGCGTCCGCCCCCGGCATGGCGGAGTCGGAGCGGATGAACCTGCTGGCCCGTTTCCTGTTCCGCGGCGCGCGTGCGCATCTGCCTGTCGGGGTGCTGTCGGGCGGCGAACGGCTGCGGGCCACGCTGGCCTGCGTGTTGTGCGCGGAGCCCGCGCCGCAGCTCCTGCTGCTGGACGAGCCCACGAACAACCTCGACCTGGTCAGCGTCGGCCAGCTGGAGAGCGCGCTCGGCGCGTACGAGGGGGCGTTCGTGGTGGTCAGCCACGACGAGCGGTTCCTCGCGGAGATCAAGGTGGAGCGCTGGCTGGAGCTGTCCGGCGGGCGTCTCCTGGAGACCGGAGGGCCCGCCGGTGAGTGACGCGCTGCTCGCCCGCGATCTCGTACGGACGCTGGGCGCGCGGCGCGTGCTCGACGGCGTCTCGCTCACCGCCGCGCCCGGGGACAGGGTCGGCCTGATCGGCGAGAACGGCGCCGGCAAGTCCACGCTCCTACGGCTGCTGGCCGGGGTGGACCGGCCAGACTCCGGCACCGTCGTACGCCCCGCCGACCTCGGCTTCCTGCACCAGGAGATGCCCTTCGACAGCCGGGCCACAATCGCTGACGTGCTCGACGACGCCCTGCGCGAGGCGCGCGCGGACCTGGCCGAGCTGGATCGGCTCGCCCGCGCGCTCACCGCCGCTCCGGACGACGCCGCTCTGCTCGGCGAGTACGGGGTGCGGCTGGAGCAGACTCAGGAGCGCGAGTCCTGGGACGCCGACCGGCGCGCCGGGATCGTCCTCGACCGGTTCGGCCTCGACGGTGTGCCGCACTCCCGTGCGCTCGCGTCGCTGTCGGGAGGGCAGCGCGGGCGGCTGGCCCTGGCGGCGCTGCTCATCAGGCGGCCCGCGGCGCTGCTGCTCGACGAGCCCACCAACCACCTGGACGACGACGCCGCGGTGTTCGTGGAGGAGCAGCTGCGTGGCATGACCGGCGTCGTGGTCGTGGCCAGCCACGACCGGGCGTTCCTGGACTCGGTCTGCACCGACCTGATCGATCTCGACCCGACGGTGGACGGGCCCGTCCGGTACGGGGGCAGGTACGCCGCATACCTGGCCGACAAGCGCGCGGAGCGAGAACGCTGGGAGCGGCGGCACGCGGATGAGCAGGCGGAGCTCGGCGAGCTGCGCGCGGCCGTCGCCGTGACGGCGCGGCAGGTGACGCACGACCGGCTGAAGCGCGACAACGAGAAGATGGGGTACGGGCACGCCGGGGGCCGGGTGCAGCAGCAGATCGCGCGGCGGGTGCGCAACGCCGCCCGCCGGCTCGCCCAGCTGGAACGCGAGCAGGTCCCCGCCCCACCGCCCCCGCTCCGCTTCAGCCCTCGTCCCCTGGTCGCCGACGCCGCGGAGGCCGCCCACGCCACGGACGCCGCCGAATCCGGCGATCCCCACGACGACGCCTTGCTGTCACTGCGGGACGTGCGGGTACCGGGACGGCTCTCGATCGACCGGCTCGACCTGCCGCTCGGGGAGCGGCTGCTGGTCACCGGGTCCAACGGAGCGGGCAAGTCGACGCTCCTGGCCGTGCTGGCCGGGCTGCTGGAGGCGGAGGGCGTGGTCCGGCGGCGGCCCGGCCTGACCGTCGCGCTGCTGGCCCAGGACACCGTCTTCGAGCGGCCGGACCGGACAGTGCGGGAGACGTACGAGCGGGCGCTCGGTCCGGAGCGCGCCGAGTCCGTGCCATTGCGCTCGCTCGGCCTGATCGGCTCCCGCGATGTGGACCTGCGAGTGAGGGAGCTGTCCGTCGGTCAGCGCCGCCGGCTCGCGCTGGCGCTGCTGGTGGCCGACCCGCCCGGAGTGCTTCTGCTCGACGAGCCCACCAACCACCTTTCGCCCCGCCTCGCCGACGAGCTGGAAGAGGCCCTGGGCGCCGATGGGCCCGGCGCGATCGTGGTCGCCAGCCATGATCGGTGGTTGCGCGCCCGCTGGCGGGGTCACCACATCCGGCTGCCATGAACCCTCGCGCGTCACCGCCTTGACGAGTGACGCATCGGGGTGTCAATATCGTCACCAGTTGAACCGGTGACGCTCGATGCGTTCCCGGCCCTGCTCCACCAGCCCAGAAGGGAAAAGCCATGGCTGTCAGCTACACCGGGGTCGTCACCGTCACAGGAGAGGGGCGCAACGGAGGCCGGATCCAAGCCGACGACGGCCTCCTCGACACCACGCTCGCCATCCCGCAGCAGCTCGGCGGGGCAGGCGGGGCCACCAATCCCGAGCAGTTGTTCGCCGCGGGCTGGGGCTCCTGCTTCCTCGGCGCGGTCAGGAGGGCGGCGGCGCAGCGCAAGGTCACGCTGAAGAGCACGGCCATCACGGCGGAGGTGACCCTGCACCACGGCGACGACGGCGAGTTCGGCCTCAGCGCCGTGCTCAACCTGGAACTCGGTGGCGTGGACCAGCGGACGGCCGACGAGCTCGGCGCCGCGGCCCACCAGATCTGCCCCTACTCCAAGGCGATCCGCGGCAACATCCCGGTCACCATCAACGCGAAAGCCGTCTGAGGTGCGGCCGGCGCACGACGCCGCCGAGACTGCACGGCGTGCCCGCTTCGGCCGGCTGCCCGAGCGGGTCCGGCTCGAGGACATGGTCGAAGAGCGTGCAGCCACCGCGCCGGACCCCGCGCAGCGGGCCTACGACGCGGACGGATGGCTCGTGCGCTACTGCCTGTGAAACGTGGAGGGGCATCATGATGCGCATTCCCAGATCCGTGAGAGCGCTGGCGGTCGCCACGATCGTGGTGGCCGTCGCCCTGGGCTGCCTGGCCCAGGTGTTCTGAGCGGCCGACATCAGGCCGGTCCCCGCTGTCGGCGCTGGTGAGATGCTCGTCCAGCCGGGCTCTCGAAAGCGGTCGCGTTACTCGACGGCACGCAGGTGCGTCATCCGCCGTCTTCGGAGCCTTGTCCGGCCGCCTCCGCCCATCGGGCGAGCTGGTGCCGGGTATTCAACGCGTGCGGGTGTCCGGTGCCCAGGACCCGCTCGCGTATCGGCAGCAGTGCGGCCAGTCGGTCGCGGGCGGCGGCCGCGTCCCCGGCCTGTCCCGTTGAGTGGGCGAGCTCGGCTCGGGTATTCAACGCGTGCGGGTGTCCGGTGCCCAGGACCCGCTCGCGTATCGGCAGCAGGGCGGCCAGTCGGTCGCGGGCGGCGGCCGCGTCCCCGGCCTCCCTTGTCCAGTAGGCGAGGTTGCCCCAGACGGTCAGGGTGAGCGGGTGCTCGGCTCCTGCCACTCGCTCAAGCGTCGGCAGCAGGGCGGCGTACTGGTCACGTCCCCCAGCCGCGTTCCCGGCCTTCCCTGTCATGCGGGCGAGGCTGTCGCGCAGGGCCAGCGTGTCCAGGTGCTCAGCACCCAGCGTCCGCTCATGCGCCGGCAGCAGGGCGGCCAGTTGGTCGCGGGCGGCGGCCGCGTCCCCGGCCTGTCCCGTTGAGTAGGCGAGCTCGGCTCGGGTGATCAGTGTGTGCGGATGCTCGGCACCCAGGACCCGCTCATGCACCGGCAGCAGGGCGGCCAGTTGGTCACACGCCGCAGCCGCGTCCCCAGCCTCCCTTGTCCAATAGGCGAGGGAGTGCCGGACGGCCAGTGTGTCCGGATGCTCGGCGCCCAGGGCCCGTTCAAGCGCCGGCAGCAGGGCGGTGAGCTGGTCGCGGGCGGTGGCCGCGTCCCCCGCCTCTCCCGTCTGGGAGGCGGACCCGGCCTGGGTGAGCAGCGCGTCCGGATGCTCGGCTCTCCGCACCCGTGCGCCTATCCGCAGCAGGACGGCGGCGCTGATCGCCAGAACTGCCAGGCCGATCACCACGTCGGCCACGCTGACGCTCCTGTCCGGTACATCCAGGGCCCCGGGCGCGGCCGCAGACGGATCAGCGATGAACCCGGCCAGCTCCGCACCGGTCAACAGAATCAAGACGACCGCGATGGTGATGGCCACGACACGAGACGCGAGCAAGGAGCCTGACGAGGAGTCGACCGGGAGCGGCTGCGGATCAGCGGGAGTCGGCACGCTTCCCAGCGTGCCGCCCCAAAAGACCGGCATATATACATGTGGCCTACCTGTTACCGGTCATCTCCACAGCAAGGGCAGGGGCAGGGAGGCCGCTCCGTGGGGACCTGCTCGCCGTGACGGGCGGGGCCCCGGAGGCGGCCGGCCCTTCTCCGCCTACGCCCGCTGCCAGGCGTGGAACAGCCTGAGGCTCTCGGCGAGCTGTGAGTGCAGCGGGTACGGCGGCGCGTCCGGCGCGAACCAGCCCAGCTCGTCGAACTTGTGAGGCTCGCCGATGGCGACTCCGGCGGGATCCACCTCGACCGCGAAGACGACCGCGACCCAGTGGGAGGCCGGCTCCTCCCGGAGGACGTTGCGGACTCCGATCGTCTCGATCTTCAGCGCGTCGGCCGAGTATTCCTCGCGGACCTCTCGTGCGACGGCCGCCTCGAACGTCTCGCCGTACTCCAGCGCCCCGGCCCCGCAGTCCCAGGTGCCGGGCTCGTCCCGGGCGCCGCTGCCACGCCGGGCCAGCAGCACCCGGCCGTGGCCGTCGTGGCAGATGAACACGCAGGAGACGGAGGGCGTCCTGCGTGCTCCCCCGGTGGTGGACCCGGACTGCCGGGAGGGGCCGTCCGACGGCGAGGTGGTGCTCATGCGAGGGATCCTTCGCTCTCAGAAGTGGTCGGGCAGCTCGGAGAACTTCCGGAGCCGCAGCACACCTGTGTCGGCGGGGTCGAGCTCGCTGTGCTCGAGCACCCAGGTGTTGTCGTTCGGGATGAAGACCGCGTTCATGCCCGCCTGCCGGGCGGGGAGGATGTCGGACTTCGGGGAGTTGCCGATCATCCAGGTCGTCGCGGGCGTCAGGCTGTGCTCCCGGGCGAGCCACCGGTAGGTGTCGACGTTCTTCTCGGCCACGATGTGGATGCCGCCGAAGTGGTGCGCGAGCCCGGAGACCTCCAGCTTGCGCTGCTGCTCGTCCGTGTCGCCCTTGGTGAGCAGGAGCAGGTCGTGCCGGTCGCCGAGGTCGGCGAGCGTCTCGGAGACGCCGGGGACCAGCTCCACACGTCCTTCGACGAGAGCCGTCGCCAGCTCGTCGATGTGGCGGAGCTCCGCCCCGGTCGCCGGCCGCTCGCGCAGCCGCTCCAGGCACTCGCCGAGGCTGCGCAGGAACATCTTGCTGCCGTATCCGTGCACGACCGCGTTCGCCGCCTCGATGTCGTCGAGGATGGCGCGGATCTCGGCCCTGTCGAGCGTCGGGTGCTCCAGCCAGTGGAGGAAGTCGTCGATGACGCGCTCGAACAGGATGTTGTTCTCCCACAGCGTGTCGTCGGCGTCGAAGACGAGCACCTGCCCGCTGAGTCTCATGGCGGCACCTCCGGAGTGTGTTGTCGACGGCCTCCGTGACGCGCCGTTGTTGCGGCCCGGCCCCGGCGGGAGCCGTCAGGTCCGCACCGTTCCCGATTCCCCGCCGGCCCGCGAAGAGTATCAAGCAGTGCTACGCGCCTCATATCGGGTTTCGTGCCGGGGCGCGGGCCGCCGCCCGAGGTGCCCGCCCCGGACGTCCGCCTCCGGCCGCCGTCCTCCGGCCCCCGTCCGGAACGCCCGCTGCGCCCGTCGGAGCGCCCGCCGGACGACCCTCACGTGATCGGGGTGGCCCGCATCCGGGGCTGGCGGCCGTATCCAGACTGTGATGCGATCTCGTGACAGATCGAAAGGCGCCAATCGCATAAAAATGGTTATCGTTTCTCTGGTGTCACGCCGGGGGCCGTCCCCGGGCGGCTCGGGAACGCGCGGAGCCGCTCTGCCGTACCGCAAAGGATGATCGCGTGAACAGGAGCCGTCGCGGGTTGGGTCTTTTCTCGATGAGGACACGCGGAGGTGCCCGGCCGGGGGCCGGGGCCGTGGCCGCGCTGGGGACGGCCCTGCTCGCCGCCCTGGCGGCCTGCGGCGGCCAGGGGGACAGCGGGCGGGCGGCGGGGGCGCTCGTCCTGGCCGCCCCGCGCGACCTCGTGGCCGGTCCGGAGGATCCGTACTTCACCCATCGGACGCTGGGGGTGTGGGAGCCCCTGGTGACCCTGGACGACGGGATGCGGCCGGCGCCCGCGCTGGCGACCGGGTGGGAGCGTTCCGGCGGAGGCCGGAGATGGACGTTCACCCTGCGCACCGGTGTGAGGTTCAGCGACGGGACACCGCTGACCGCCGAGGCGGTGGTCGCCAACGTCGAGCGGTTCCGGCGCATCGCGCCCAGGCCGTCGGCCTTCTTCAGCCTCGACGCGGGGATGGAGGCGGCCTACGGCAAGCTCACCGGCGTGCGGGCCGAGGGTGGGAAGGTCGTGTTCACCCTGGCCGAGCCGGTCGCGGACCTGCCCGCCAGGCTGGCCGACTTCTACAGCATGATCCAGGCGCCGGCGGCGTTCGGGGCCGGCGGGGAGTTCACCGGTGGCCCGGTGGGCACGGGACCCTACACGCTGGTCTCCTGGTCGAAGGGGCGGCAGGCGGAGCTGGCCGCCAACCCGGGCTACTGGGGCGGCAGGCCGGCCTTCGACAGGGTCGTGGTGAAGACGGTCCCGGACGCCAACGCGCGGGTGGCGGCGCTGCGGGCCGGTGAGGTCGCCGGGCTGATGGACAAGGGCGCCCTGCTCCCCGGACAGGTCGCCGCGGTCGCCGCCGACGGCAGGTTCCGGGTCACCCGCACCCCCTCCGTGCTCACCCACTACCTGACCTTCAACGCCTCCCGGGGACCGTTCGCGGACCCGGGACTGCGCGAGGCGGTGGATCTGGCGATCGACCGGCAGGCCATCGCCGGCACGCTGCTGGCGGGTACGGCGACACCCGGCGCGCCGTTCCTGTCGCCGATCTTCGGAGCCCTGTCCGATCCCGGCCTCCGCCCGGTCCACGACCCCGCCCGGGCACGCGCGCTCGTCGCCGCGGCGGGCCGCCCGGCCGGGCCGGTCTCCATCCTGATCTCCTCGTCGGAGACCGGCCAGTTCCCCTACGCCGACATCGCCGAGGTGCTGCGGGCCGACCTCCAGGCGGTGGGCCTGCCCGCCCGGGTGAACGTGGCCGAGGCGACGAAGGCGGTCATGGAGGCCGGAGACTACGACATCTTCCTGAGCGCCTACAGTGTGCCCAACGGCGACCCCGACTACCTGTTCCGCCGCTTCCTGCGCTCCGACGCGGCCTGGAACCGCGAGCGCAACCTCGGCTACCGCAGCGAGGAGTTCGACCGGCTGATCGACCGGGCCGCGGCCGCCGCCGGCGCGGACGAGCGCCGTGAGCTCTACCACCGGGTCCAGCGGCTGCTGGCCGCCGACCGGCCGATGATCCCGCTCGCCTACCAGGACAACCCGGTGGTGACGAGCACCGCGGTGAAGGGTCTCACGCAGAGTCCGGCCTACCTGGTGGATCTCGCCGGACTGGCGCCGTCGCGGTGACCGCCGCCCTGCGGCACGTGGCGCGGACGCTCCTCATCCTGCTGGTGCTGTCGGCGCTGACCTTCCTCCTGACATCCCTGGCGCCCGGAGACCCGGCGGAGGAGATCCTCCGCCGCGGCGGCGTCCAGCCCACGGCGGAGAGCGTGGCCGTGCTGCGGGGCGAGCTCGGCCTCGACCGGCCGCTGTTCTCCCAGTACCTCCACTGGCTGCTCGGCGTGCTGCGAGGCGACTTCGGGCGCTCCCACGTCGACCGCGCGCCGGTGGCCGCCGAGATCCTGTCACGGGTCCCGGCGACGCTGTGGCTGGCCGGGGTGGCCTCGCTCATCGCGGTCGGGCCGGCCGTGCTCGTGTCGGTCCGCGCCGCCCTCCGGCCACGCGCCCTCGACAGCCGGATCGCGCGGGCCGTGGCGGTGACGGTCGCGGCCGTCCCGCCGTACGTCGTCGGCATCCTGCTGATCGGCGTGGTCGCCGTCGGCGCGCGGGCCCTGCCGACCGGTGGAGACGGCTCCCCGGAGGCGGTGATCCTGCCGGCCGTCACCCTCGGCCTGGCCGGTACGGCCACGCTGCTCCGGCTGCTCCGGGCCGACCTGGCGGCCGTGACGCGGCTGCCCTTCGTCAAGCTCGCCGTGGCCAAGGGCCTGACCGCGCGCCGCACCGTCGTGGTGCACGCGCTGCGCGCGGCCGCGCCCGGCGCGATCACCGCGGCCGGGATCGTGCTCACCGAGCTGCTGGCCGGCGCGGTGGTCGTCGAGAACCTGTTCGCCTGGCCCGGCGTGGGCCAGCTCGCCGTGTCGGCGATCCGGCAGCGGGACATCCCGACCGTGCAGGCGTACGTGCTGCTCGTCGCGCTCGGGACCGTGCTGGTCCTGGCCCTGGCCGAGCTGGGCGCGTCGCTGGCCGACCCCCGGACGCGACGGTGACGGGTCACCGCCCGCGGCCGCCCGCCGGGGGCGTCGCCGGCGCGCTGCTGTTCGGCGCGGTCGTCCTGTTCTGCCTGGCGGCGCCGGTGCTGTCGCCCCACGACCCCTACCGGCCGGACCTGGCGCGGGCCCTGCTCCCGGCCGGCGGGGAGCACTGGCTCGGGACCGACCAGCTCGGGCGCGACCTGCTCACCAGGACGGCCGCGGCGGGCCGTACCTCGCTGCTGCTGGCCACCGCCGTCACCGCCGTCACCACCGCGGCCGGCACGGTCGCCGGCGCCGTGGCGGGCCTGGCGGGCGGCCGGCTCGACCGGCTGCTGCGGTCGGCGGCGGCCGTGGCGCTCGCGCTGCCCGGCCTCACGCTCGCGCTGGCCCTGACCGGGGTGCTGCCGCCCGGCTTCACCGCCGTCCTCGTCGCCCTCGTGCCGCTGGGGTGGGTGAGCTGCGCCCTCGTCGTCCGGGCCGCGGTCGTGCGGGCGGCGGCCTCCGGCCACGTGCTGGCGGCCCGGGCGATGGGCGCGTCGCCCTTCTACCTGCTGCGCCGCACCATCCTCCCGCACGCGGTCGGGCCCGCCCTCACCGTCGCCACCGGTGACATGGGCAAGAGTCTGGTCGCGGCGACCTCGTTGAGCTTCCTCGGCATCGGCCTGCCGCCGCCGGAGGTCGACTGGGGCGGGATGGTCAGCGAGGCGACGGCCCTGCTCGTGGTCACTCCGCGGCTCGCGGCCGCGCCGGCGCTCGCTCTGGCCCTGACCAGTCTGGGTGTCACGCTCATGGCCGACGCGCTCCGCGAGGCCCGTCCCACCGGATGAGTCGCACCGGATGAGGGGAAAAGCCCCACCTCTTTTCCGGTCTGCCGCTATCCTTGACTTTGATCATGACTGGCTCCCTTACCCTCCCCGGCGCGTCTTACACCCCGATGATGCCGGTTGGGATGGGTGACTGCTGTGATCTGCGGTTACAGGGGTCCCTGTCCGGTTTCGGGGGCCGGCGTCACGGCTGCGGAGGGGAATGGCGGGTGACTCGGCGGGTCAGGTGAGGAAATTGAGCACGCCTCATGACTGTCAAAGAAAAGTTTCAAGACCATTTCGGACAAGGGTGCCTATGGTTTAGGCTCCATCGCTTACGTGGGCAGAACCGCCCGGATCGGTGTTCCGCCGCCGGGGCTGTCAGGCGCGAGCTCGGCGGCCGCCCATGTCGCAGGCCATGTGATCGGGACTAATGGGAGCGATGTGATGGGGCAGCGCACGCCGTACGGAGCTCTGGACGATGGCGAGGGCTTGCCGGGCTCCAGGGGAGAGCACATCCTCCAGAGATTGTTCGCCACCAGGGACCGGGCGGAGCGCTTCTACGAACGGCAGGTCGTCGACCGCCTGACACCCCATATGCGGGACTTCATCGCCCGGCAGGAAATGGTCTTCGTGGGGACCGCGGACGCCGCGGGCAACTGTGACACCTCGTTCCGGGCGGGCCCGCCCGGGTTCGTCCGGGTGGTGGACGACACGAGGCTGATGTATCCGGAGTTCCGCGGCAACGGCGTCCTCGCCAGCCTGGGCAACATCATGGAGAACGCGCACCTCAGCCTGCTGTTCGTTGACTTCTTCGACGACCTCGTGGGCCTGCACGTCAACGGCTCGGCGACCATCACCACCGCCTACGACGCGGCCCGCCGCTACGACCTGGTCGACGAGGACCGCACCGCGCCCGGCCGCCGGGCCGAGCGCTGGGTCATGGTGGAGGTCGAGGAGGCGTACATCCACTGCTCCAAGCACATCCCGCTGCTGACCAAGCAGGACCGCAGGGAGCGCAGACCCGAAGGACGCAGGCCCGCGGGAGACGACTACTTCGGTGTCGGGCAGGTGAAGGACGCCGGGCGGGAGCGGGAAGAGGCGGGAAAGTCGGTCGGGTGACGGTATGACAATCGACATCGGGCTGATCCGCCACAGCTGGTCGCTCATCGAACCGGTGGCCGACCAGGTCACCAAGCACTTCTACGGCAGGCTCTTCGCCAACTACCCGCACATCCGGGAGCTCTTCCCGCCCGCGATGGACCTCCAGCGCGACCGCCTGTTCCACGCGCTCGCGCAGGTGGTGCTCAACCTGGAGGACGGCGAGGGGGTGGGCGACTACCTCGGCCAGCTCGCCCGGGACCACCGCAAGTACGGGGTCCAGCCCGAGCACTATCCCGCGGTCGGCGACTGCCTGGTCGCCGCGATGCGATACCACGCGGGCGAGCTCTGGCGTCCCGCCTACGACGAGGCGTGGATGACCGCCTACAACTTCATCGCCGAGGTGATGATCCAGGCCGCCCAGCAGGACGCCACCCAGTCTCCGCCGTCCTGGGTCGCGACCGTGGTCGCGCACGAGGTGCGCACCCCCGAGATCGCCGTGATCACCGTCCAGCCCGACCAGCCCTACCCCTACCGGGCCGGGCAGTACGCCACCCTGCAGAGCGCGCACTGGCCCCGGGTGTGGCGCCCGTACTCGATCGCGAACGCCCCCCGCCAGGACAACCTGCTCACCTTCCACGTGCGGATGGTGCCCGGCGGATGGGTCAGCACGGCGCTGATGCACCACACCCGGCCGGGCGACAGCCTCCTGCTGGGACCGCCGCGGGGGAGCCTCGTGCTCGACCGGGCGAGCACCTCGCACCTGATCTTCATCGCCGGCGGCACGGGTCTGGCCCCGCTCAAGGCGCTCATCGAGGAGTCGGTCTGGGTGCCCGACCGCCCCGCCATCGATCTCTTCCACGGTGTCCGGCGCAGCGTCGACGCCTACGACAACGAAGACCTGCAACGCCTGCGGTCGGACCACCGGCGCCTGCGGATCGTCCACGCGGTCTCCGACGACCCGGACCAGTGGCGCAGGCAGAGCGCGGTGGACGCCCTGGAGTATCACCGGATCGTCCCCGACGGAGACGTCTTCGTGTGCGGCTCGCCCGACATGGTGCGGGTGACCGCCAACCGCCTGCTCGGCCTGGGCGTGCCCCTGCACCGCATCCACACCGAGTTCGCCCCGGGAGGCGCGGCCAGGTTCGCGGTGCTGTGAGGGGCCGCCGGGACCGGCCCCGATCGGCCGGCCGCCCGCCCGGTCCGGGGACGGGACCTAGCCCGCCGGGCGCTGGAGGGCGGCCCTGATGGTGTCCTCGGGGTAGGGCGACAGCCGTACGGCCTCCGGCACGCTCATCCGGCCGGCGGCCACCTCCCGGCAGAGCCCGGCGACGGCGGTGATCTCGGCGTGCTGGGCGGTGACGGACCGGCGGTCCATCGGATCCCCGTGGCCGGGCACCACGGTGCCCTCGCCGGCCAGCCCGAGCAGCCCGGCGACGGCGGCCGGCCACTCGAGCGGGTAGGCGTCGCCGTACGCCGGCGGCGCGCCGTTCTCCACCAGGTCACCGGCGAACACCACATCGGCGTCCGGGACGTGGACCACGAGGTCGTTGCTGGAGTGGCCGCGGCCGAAGTAGGCCATGACGATCTCGCGTCCGCCGACGGTCAGCTCCGCCCGGTCGGTCACGAGGCGGTCGGGCAGCACGATCTCCGTCTTGGCGATGTCGTCGGCGATGTCGGCACGTCCCTCCTGCCGGTAACGCCGCGCCCAGGCCTCCTTCGTCCCGGCCCCGTCCGCGACCAGGTCGGCCCGGCACCCCTCCTGCGCCCAGACGGGGCAGTCCAGGAACGGCCGGGTGCCGAAGCTGTGGTCGAAGTGCGAGTGAGTGATCACCACCGTCCACGGATCCCGGG
The DNA here is from genome assembly GCF_055586905.1 of Streptosporangium sp. NPDC048886. Lineage (NCBI taxonomy): Bacteria > Bacillati > Actinomycetota > Actinomycetes > Streptosporangiales > Streptosporangiaceae > Streptosporangium > Streptosporangium sp. NPDC048886. The sequence goes on along the minus strand of NZ_JBVJHH010000002.1, from coordinate 17,690 downwards.
TGATCCGCCGCACCTCCGCGGCGAGCTCCGCCCCCTGCCGCTCGTCGCCTCGCGTGTCGACCACCAGGCAGCCGCCGTCACCCATGACCAGTCCCACCGACAGGTCCAGTTCCGTATAACGGCGCACCAGCACCCTGTCGGCCACTTCGATCCATCGACCTTCCATGCGTCGCATTCTCCCCGGCCCGCCCCGCCGTGGCGAGCCACGGTGGGTCTTCCACGTCGCCGACGGCCCTCGTCACAGCCGGCCGCAGCGCCGGCACCGGCCGCGTCTGCGCAGGTGGTAGGCGAGGGCGGCGGCGGCCAGGGCCGCACCCCAGACCGGCCAGAACGTCTCCGGGAGCCAGGCGCCCACCTCGGAGAGCTCGAAGCGGCCCGCGACCGTCCAGCGGATGTAGGTCAGGCCCGCCACGGTGACGATGACCGAGACGAACACGGCGGGGACGACGGCGAGCGGCGGCGGGACCCGCCTGCCGCGCAGGCCGGGGACCCACCGGGGGAAGACCTCGCCCCAGCGCTGGGTCAGCCCCAGGGTGAGGATCCCGCCCAGCGCTCCGAAGGTGGCCAGGTAGGCCCCCGCCAGCCAGATCCCCGGGGCGTCGCGGGAGCCCTCGGCGAGGAACTCCTCGCTGACCCCCAGCGGGATGCCCAGGGCCCAGGCCCATCGGGTCGCGCAGTACACCAGCGGCACCATGGCGGCCACGTGGACGGCCTTGCGCCCCCAGCGGGCCGCGGCGGCCGGGGCCGTCCAGCCTCCGCCGCCCGCCGTACGGCCGCAGCCGGCGCAGGCCCGCCTGCCGCGGCGCTGGTAGGACAGGGCGGCCGCGGCCAGGAGCACCCCGCCGAGCACGCACAGCAGCTGGTTGGCCACCTCCCAGGGCCAGGCGTCGAGCAGGCCGGCGCCGCCGAGGTCCCAGCCGAGCAGGGGCGCGACCAGCAGGAGCGGCGTGTAGGCGACGCCCATCATGAGGCGGGAGTCGGGGATCACCAGCGTCAGCGCCACGGCGGCGGGCCAGGCGAGGGCGGGCGGCACCATCCGCAGCGGGCCCCGTCCCCGGACCACGGCGAGCACCAGTGACAGCACCGCGCAGGCCAGCCCCAGGCCGGCGATCCACCATCCGCCCGGCTGCGGACGGGCGCCCGAGAGGATGGACAGCGCCCCGTCGGGATCGGGGTCGCTCGCGCCCCAGGGGAAGCCCGGCCCGCCCAGCGCCCAGCGCAGGCCGAGCAGGCCGTAGGCGAGCGACCAGAGCGCCGCGGCGTAACCGGCCCAGGCCGGCGGGCGTGACCTCGTCGAGGGTCCCGGGCGAGGTGGAGCCGTAACAGTTGTCATGGATCAAGCGTCCCGGCCGCCGGGACGGCGGGCCATGGGCCGTTCGGCAGGTCCGCGGCCGTTCCGGCGCCGCCGGCTATGCCGTCCGGCAGAGGCCGGGTGACGGCACCCGCGACCCGGTCGCGCGGTCGCGGGTGCCGTCACCGATGGCCGGGGGCGGCGCTCAGGCGCAGGTGACGGAGTAGGAGACGGGGGAGGACACCGCCGTGTTGGGCGTGACGGTCCGCAGGTAGCCGGTCACCGGCCCGCTGGTCTTGACGGCCCGCCACTCGTCCCACACCACCGTCTTGGTGAGGGGGCCGCCGGCCGGGAAGTCGACCTGGGCGGTGGGGCTGGAGGTGCCGTTGTCGAACACCCAGGAGTATTCGACGGGCCCGCTGGTCGGGGCCGACACCGTGATCGTCGCGACGGCCTTCAGGTCGACCGGGCACGCGCCCGTGTGGGAGGACGGCGTGATCCTCGCGTCGGTCACCGAGGTCACCACGCCGCCGGTGTTCGGGACGGGCGGCCTGCCGTCGCACGTCACCGAATACTCCGTGGCCCCGGACTTCACCGGGGTGGGGGTGAGGACGTCCACGAAGACCTTGCCGGCCTGGCTCCGCCGGACGTTCCACTGGTGGAACACCCGGTGGGCCCCAGGCCCGGTGATCTTCACCGTCTCCTTGTGCCAGTAGCCGCCGTCCGCCCACCGCCACCGGTAGGTGACGTCGAGGGGGAAGCCCGCGCCCTTCGGCGCGGTGATCAGCGACGCGGCGGTCACCTGGTACGGGTTCCGGGTGGTGCACTCGCCGCCGTCCCGGCTCCAGGTGGTGATCACGGGATCCGACACCGTCACCGTGCCGGGCCCGGCGTCCTCGCAGGTGATCGTGAACTTCGCGGGACCCGCCTCCGACCTGCCCGGCGAGGTGACCTCGATCGACGCCGACCCGCCGGCCGTCTTGGCGGGATCGGCCACCGGCCAGGCGAGGCTGACCGTCCTGGTCAGGTCCTTGGCGTCCTTGAACTCCCACTCGCCGGGGACCGTCGTGCCGTCGCCGCGGATCCACCGGTAGGTGACCTTGGCCGGCTTGGAGACGGCGAGATCGGCGGTGAAGGTGAAGGTGAGCGGCGCGGCGCACGTCCCGCGGTAGGCGGCCGGGTCGACCTCAAGGTTCGTCACCGAGGCGGTCACCGGCGCGGGCGTCGGCGCGCAGGTCACCGAGTACGGGACCTTGGCCGAGGAGCTCAGGACCTTCCCGTGGCGGTCCAGGATCTCGATCCACCGGGTGCCGGACTGGCTCGCGAGGAAGGTGCGGCTCGCGCCGACCGCGCGCCGCGGCGAGTCCTTGGCCGAGAACCAGAGGTCCTGCCGGCCGAGCGCGCCCCCGTCGCTGTCGACCCACCGGTAGGAGACGGCCGCGGGGACACGCGAGACGCGGACCGTGCCGACGAAGTCAAGGGTCCTGCCGGGGGCCGCGCACGGGCCCGAGTAGGTGTTGCCCCCCGCCACCTCGGCCGAGGCGCGCGGCGCGGGCACCTGCCCCTCGGCGGGCGACCTGGGGGTCTCGACGTCGGTGGACCCCTGGCAGGTGACGGAGAAGTGGGCCCGCCCGGACGTCAGCTTCTTCGGACTGAGCACCTGTACGGCCTGCCAGCCACGGGTGCTGCGGGAGAAGGTCCGCCGCTCCTGGAGCTTGATCCCCGTCCCGGCCTTCGCCGTCCTGACCGCGCCCTTGGTGCCGTCGCCGCGCACCCAGCGGTATCTCACCCGGGCCGCGCCCTTGACGGTGACCGTGGCCGAGAACACCACCGCCGCCGGGCACCGCCCCGCCTGGCGGCCCGGGGCCGCCCGCACGCCCGCCACCGCCACCGACGGGGCCGCCTGCACGCCCGCCACCGCCACCGACGGGGCCGCCTGGGCGGGGGCGGCGAGCAGGCCCGCCGACAGTGAGAAGGCGGCCACCGCTGTCAGAGCCGGTCGCCACCATGGTCTGGAGAACATATGTCTGTCACGCTTCCTCTGCTTCTGATGCAAGCGTGCACAGCGTGCCCGGTGCGACTTGTGGCCCTCTTGTGAACGGTTGTAGCGAGATGTGACGGCTGCGCGCCGGTGGTGATCGCGGCCGTCCCGGCCCCGCTCCGGCCGGCCCGCCTCAGGCGAGGACGCGGCCGACGACCCGGGCGTACATCCGGCCGGGGCTGGGGACCGAAGGAGGGTTGAGGAAGCCGGGGAGCATGGGCAGGTCCACGGCGAAGGGCTGCAGACGTTCGTAGAGGACCTCGGCCCCGGCGGGGCGCCGGTCGGGGTCCTTCTCCAGGAGGTCCTCGATCAGCCGGTTCAGCTCCGCCGGGACGCCTGGGACGGCGGGCGGCCGTTCCTTCACCTGGCGCTCGTAGACGGCGTATTCGGTGGGCCCGGTGAACAGCTGCCGGCCCGTGAGCATCTCGTGGATGACGCAGCCGAGGGCGTAGAGGTCGCTGCGGGGATCGACGAGGCCGCGCTGGATCTGCTCGGGAGCCATGTAGGCCGGGGTGCCGAGGATCTGGCCGACCCGGGTGAAGCGGGTGGAGTCGGTCTCGCGGAGCATGGCGAGGCCGAAGTCGAGGACCTTGACGCTGCCGTCGGGGCAGAGCATCAGGTTGGTCGGCTTGAGGTCGCGGTGGTAGATGGACAGCGCGTGGGCGGCCGACAGCACGGCACAGGCCTGGGCGGCGATCGCGGCCGCCCAGGGGACCGGGAGGGGGCCGTGCTCGCTGAGCAGGTCGGCCACGGTGACGCCGTCGATGAACTGCATCACCTGGAAGAGCCGATGGTCGAAGGTGCCGAAGTCGTAGAGGACCGGCGCGCCGGGGTGCTCCAGCTTCGCCAGGATGCGGGCCTCACGGAGGAAACGCCGGTTCAGCTCCTCGTCGGGGCCGGTCAGCAGCCGCAGGAACTTGACGGCCACCCTGCGGTCGAGGTGCTTGTCGTGGCCGCCGTAGACGGCGCCCATGCCGCCCTGGGCGAGAGGGAGGTCGTCGAGCACGTATCGGTCGCCGATGACCATCCGACCCTCCCGTGGACGTCGCGGGGATCACACCCCTTGGTCGCACGGCCGGAGGTGGCCGTCGACCAGTCCGTCAAAGCCTAGCCGGATCAGCGTTTCCCCCAGCGCCGTCGTCTCGCGCACCCGGTCTTCCAACGCGAACAGCTCGCGGAAGGCCGTGCCGTACTTCCGCTGGTCGGCGAGGGGCAGCATCGGCACCCGCGCCCGCCGCACGTCGAGGCGGCTGGAGCTGGAGTGGACGCGGGTGGCGTCGGCCGAGCGCAGGAACCCGGCGAGGAAGTCGGGGTCGAGCCGCTGCGGGTCCACCCGGTAGAGGGTGAGCTGCGGGCCGAGCGCCGCGCCGCTCCGCGTGATCACCCGGACCGCGCCCAGGGCGGTGGTCACGACGTCACCGGGCCTGACCATGACCAGGGCGGGGTCGAGGGTGGTCCATCCGGAGGGAGGCGCGCCCAGGGCGGTGTCGTCGGCGGTCAGGACGGGGAGCGGGCCCCCCTCGGCCGACATCTTGGCCGGGGCCTGCAGGATGGAGATCAGGCCCGCCTTGGCCAGCTCGCCGACGGTGGTGGTCGGCAGGTCCTGCCGTTCGGCGAGCAGCTCAAGGGCCGGAGGCCCCTGCGGCAGCGTGGCCGTGATGTCACGGAAACGGTCGAGGGTGCCGCTGAAGTCCCGCAGGAAGTCGGGGCCGCCCTGCTGCGGGCGGTGCCGGGCCGGGCTGAGGTCCACCTCGTCGTCGAGCAGGTCGATGATCCGCACCGTACGGCAGTCGCCGGACAGCTCGGCCTCCGGGTCCCGTGTGTAGGCCCGCCAGGCGGACTCCACGACCGACAGGTCCTCGCCCGCGTCCATCATCAGCAGCTGGGAGGGGGGCCGCCCGCCGTCGGGGCGGCGCAGCATCCACAGGTCGGGACCGCCGGGGCCGAGCGTCACCACGGCCCGCAGTGCCCCGGTGCGCAGCAGGTTGCCCCGGATCCGCTTGCCGGGGCGGCGCCCGGCCGCCGCGGCCGGCATCAGGATCGCCACCAGGCCGCCTGGCCGGACATGGGCCAGGCAGTGCTGCACCCAGGCGAGCTCGGACTCCCCGCGCGGCGGCAGGCCGTACTCCCAGCGGGGGTCGCCGGTCAGCTCCTCGTAGCCCCACGCGCGCTCGTTGAAAGGGGGGTCGCAGACCACGGCGTCGGCGAGCTCGCCGGCCAGGCCGTCCTCGCGCAGCGAGTCGCCGGCGACGATCCGCGCGTCGGCCCCGCGCAGCAGCAGCCGGACGGCGGCGAGCAGCGCGTTCGTCTCGTTGATCTCCTGGCCGAGCGGGGAGCCGGTGTGCAGCAGGAGGGTCCCGACGCCGCAGGCCGGGTCCAGGACGGTTCCCCCGTCCTGGTCGGCCAGGCGGGACATGAGCGCGGCCACGTCGTCCCGGGTGACCGAGAGCTGGCGGGAGTGGGCCTCGACGTAGCGCTCGCAGAGGAACTCGAAGGTCTCCAGCGGTCCCCGCTCGGCGGCCAGCTCGGCCACCAGCCTGACGAGCGCGAGGTCGTCCAGCCGCAGATCGGGGGGGCCGGGAAGATCTGTCGTCGCGGCGGCCAGGCCGGTGAGAGACTGTGTGCCGTGCTCCCGCCACGCCGCCGGCTCCCGCTGCAAGAACAGCAGGAACGCGCCGACCCGGCCCACCAGGTCGCCCAGGCGCAGGTCGTCGGCCGAGGTCCGCAGCCGCTGCCAGACCAGGTCGCCGAGGGAGACCTCGAAAGATTTGCCGTTGCGACGCAACCACGCGGCGATCTCGGGCAGGGAGAACAGCGGGCTGGAGGCCGTACCGCCCACGGGCTGGGGAAAGTCGTCGTGGCGGCGGCGCCAGTTGCTCACCGCGGCACGGCCGACGGAGGCGAGCCGGGCGATGTCGCCCGCGTTCACCGTGATGTCCTGGCTCTCCTCCATACTGGGCCACAGTAGTTGACTGTGCCGCAACGGTCTACAACACCTTTGCTTGTGAAGTGCTTCAACCAATGCTTTACTGCCTTCATGGCACTGAACGAAGGATTGGCACTGCGCTACGCGGCCCGCTCCGACGTAGGCGTCCGCCGTGAGGCGAACGAGGACTCGGGCTACGCGAGCGCGCGCCTGCTCGCCATAGCCGACGGCATGGGTGGCCACGCGGGTGGAGAGGTAGCCAGCTCACTCGCCGTGACAGCCATGGTGGCACTGGACGAGCGTCTTCCCGACAGCGGTGTCGACCTGGCCGCCGCCCTGAAGGACGCGGCCAGAGACGTCAACCACACCCTGCACGACATGAGCGAGCAGGACCCCACGCTGCGGGGGATGGGCACCACCCTGACCGCCATGCTCTGGGACGGCGCCACCTTCGCCCTCGCCCACGTCGGCGACTCCCGCGCCTACATGCTGCGCGACGGCGCCCTCTACCAGATCACCCACGACCACACCCTGGTCCAGTCGCTGGTGGACGAGGGCCGGATCACCCCGGAGCAGGCCGCCGAGCACCCGCGCCGGTCCATGGTGCTGCGGGTCCTGGAGGGCACCGGTGACGGTGAGCTGGACCTGTCGCTGCGCGAGGCCCAGCCCGACGACCGCTACCTGCTCTGCTCCGACGGCCTGACCGGCGTGGTCGGTCCGGAGACCCTTTTCAACACGCTGACCGAGATCGACGACCCGGCCGAGGCGGCGCGCTGGCTCATCGACCTGGCGAACCGGGGCGGCGGTCCCGACAACATCACCTGCATCGTGGCCGACTTCGGCGCCCACCCGGTCTCCGCCGAGCGGTCCGTCGTGGGCGCCGCGGCCGAGCGGAGACTGGCGCACTGACGTCCCGGAGCCCGGCGCGGCGGACCGGCGCGCCGGCGTCCCGGAGCCCGTCCCGCGCGGGGCCGGCACCCGCGCCGGGCGGGAGCCGGCCCCGCGCGGGGTCTGCGGCCCGGGACGGGAGGTCTACCAGGTCTTGCCGGTGATGCGCTCGTACGCCTCGACGTAGCGGGCCCGGGTGGCCTCCACGATCTCGGCGGGCACCTCCGGCGCGGGCTCCTTCTTGTCCCAGCCCGTGCCGGTCGCCCAGTCGCGGACGTACTGCTTGTCGAAGGAGAACTGCGGGTGGCCGGGCTCCCACCGGTCGGCGGGCCAGAACCGCGAGGAGTCGGAGGTCAGCACCTCGTCGCCGAGCATGAGCGTGCCGTCGGCGGCCCAGCCCAGCTCGATCTTGGTGTCGGCGATGATGACGCCGCGCTCGCGCGCCAGCTCCGCGCCGCGCCCGTAGACCGCGAGCGTGATCCGGCGCAGCTCCGCGGCGACCTCCGCGCCCTCCTGCGCGACCACCTGGTCGAAGGCGATGGGCTCGTCGTGCCGGCCGAGCGGGGCCTTGGTGGTCGGAGTGAAGATCGGCTCGGGGAGCCTGTCTCCGTCCACCAGGCCGGCCGGCAGCGGCACACCCGAGACCGCCCCCCGCGTCCTGTACTCCTCCAGCCCGCCGCCGGTCAGGTAACCGCGCGCGATGCACTCGACCGGCACCATCCTCAGCTTCCGGCACCGTACGGCGCGGCCCTCGAACTCGGCGGGCACGTCGGTGGCGGAGATGACGTGGTTGGGCACGATGTCGGCGAGCTGCTCGAACCACCACAGGGAGAGCCGCGTGAGGATCTTCCCCTTGTCGGGGATGGGCGTGGGCAGGATCACGTCGTAGACCGACACGCGGTCGGAGGCCACGAGGATGATGTCCCCCCGGTCCTCGTATACGTCGCGGACCTTCCCGGAGTGGAGAAGCTTCACTGTGTTTTCCCTGTTCTCGCGCGATCTCGTGCTGGTACACCAGGCGGTAACAGAGTAATCGGCGACCTGGCGACACCGAAAAGGAGAGGTCGCGGAGCCGCCGGCCGGTCAGACCTCCGGCCGGCCGTAGTGGGCGACGATGTTCGCGGTCCACTGCCGGACCTGCGCGTCGACCTCCGCGTGGTCATGGGGCAGGCCGGGCGCGTCGGGCCGGGTCTGCCACGGGTGAGGCCCGTCCTCGGGCCTGAACTCCACGCCGAGCGCCTCCAGCCGGCGCTCGTGGGAACGCAGGCGCCTGCGGAAGTCGGTGAAGTCGCGCCGCCGTGGCCCCCACACGACCTCGGCGAAGGCCGCCAGTCGCGGGAAGGCCATGTAGTCGAGATGCCGTGGGGAGTCGATGTGCTCGGTCCAGATGTTCGCCTGGGCGCCGAGGACGCGCCGTGACTCCTCCCCGGTGAGCTCAGGCGGCACGGGCTCGAACCCGTAGACGGTTTCAAGGCTGATGACGTTGCCGATGGGCACCGGCTCCGCCGGATCGCCTGACTGCCGGAAGTCGAGGTAGAGATCGGTGAACGGGCAGGTCACCACGTCGTGCCCGAGCCTGGCGGCGGTAACGGCCCCGAAGGTGCCCCGCCACGACGCCACGGTCGTGCCGCGCGGCAGGCCGCCTTCCAGGATTTCGTCCCAGGCGTACGGCTTGCGCCCGCGGGCGATGAGATACTCGGTGAACTGGTGGACGAACCAGCTCTGCAGCTCGTCCTCGTCCCGCAGCCCGAGTCCGCGCATCCGCTCCTTCGCCGCCGGACTGTCGCGCCACTGCGCCTTCGGGACCTCGTCGCCGCCCACGCAGACGTAGTCGCCGGGGAAGAGCTCCAGCACCTCGTCGAAGACCGCCTTGAAGAAGGCGATGGTGCGGTCCTCGACGTTGAGGACGTTCTCCACCACACCCCAGGTGGTGCCGACGGGCAGGGGCTCGTCGAGGTTGCCGAGTTCGGGGTAGGCGGCGATGGCGGCCTGGGTGTGACCCGGCAGGTCGATCTCGGGCACCACCGTGATGAACCGGTCGGCGGCGTAGGCGACGATCTCCCGGATGTCGTCCTGGGTGTAGTAACCGCCGTGCGGCCGCCCGTCGTACTTCCCGTGGACCACTGCGCCCACGGTCGACTCGCGGCGCCACGCGCCGACCTCGGTGAGCCGGGGGAAGCGCTTGATCTCCAGCCGCCAGCCCTGGTCGTCGGTGAGGTGCAGGTGCAACACGTTCAGCTTGTGCGTCGCCAGCAGGTCGATGTAGCGCAGCAGATCATTCTTGGGGAGGAACGTCCTCGCGACGTCGATCAGCACCCCGCGCCAGGCGAAGCGGGGCGCGTCCGCGACGGTCACGGCGGGCACGGACCACGGGCCGCGCCCGACCGCTCCGGTGCGGAAGGCGTCGGCGGGGAGCATCTGGCGCAGGGTCTGCGCGCCGTAGAAGGCCCCTGCGGGATCGCCCGCCTCGATCCGGACGGTGGCGGAGGTGACCTGGAGGCGGTAGGCGTCTCCGGCCAGATCCGCCGCGTGGACGAGCTGGATCGTTCCGGGAACGGGTGGACCGGGCAGCAGCGGGAGCCGCGTCGCCGGACCGAGCGCGCCTCGCAGCCAGTGGCCCACATGCTCGAATGCCGGGTCGGAGGCGATGGCGATGTCATGGCCGAGGACGAAACAGCCTTCGGCCGGGGCGATCAGGGTCGGCCGGGGAATCACGGTGTCAGCGCCGCCCACCGGATTCCCGGCCGGGTTTTCGAAGCCAGACGCGGAGTTCACAGGGCCTGTACCGTCCCGGTCTCGCGAGCGCGCTCCGCCGCCCAGACGAGCAGATGGCCCGCGAGTGCCTCGTGCGGGTCACATCCGAGCAGTGTCTGGTCTCCTGCTGCCACGGCATCGAGGAAGGCCGCCGTCAGGCCCGCGTCTCCTCCTCCGTGACCGTCCGCCGCCGACGCCCCCGCCCCGCTCCGCGTGTCGATCAGCTCCTCCTCGCCTGTGCGGAAGTCCACGATCCGCAGTGTCGTGCCGTCTCCGTCGAGATAGCCGTGCGTGCCGAACAGCCGGGTTCTGCGGTGCTCCAGCGGGGTGAACGCGGTCATGGTGAACGACGCGGTGACTCCGCCTTCGAACTCCATCGACACCACCTGCTGATCCACCACGTCGTTGTCGCAGTCGTAGACGCACCGGCCGTAGGGGCCGGTCTCCAGCGCGTGGAGGACGGCCTCGGCCGTCGGCTCGGCGGTGACGGCGCTGAGAGGCCAGAACTCGGTCTTCGGATCGCCCAGGCAGCCCAGGTAGAAGCGGGTGGCCGAGTAGGGGCAGGCGGCCTCGACGGCACAGCCGGTGCACCGCTCGCCCGCGCCTGCCGGGCGGTTCTCCGGCCGGAAGTGGAACAGGCCGCCGAAGGAGGACACTCGGACCGGCCGCAGGCCGATCACGTGCAGCAGCCAGTCGATGTCATGACAGGACTTGGTCAGCAGCATGGGTCCCGAGGTGTCGGCCCGCCGCCAGTTTCCGCGCACGAACGAATGCGCCTGATGCCACCAGCCGACCGGCTCGAGATGCTGGACACTCGCCAGGTCGCCGAGCCTGCCCTGATCGATCACGGCCTTCAACGCCAGGGTGTAGGGCGTGTAGCGCAGGACATGTCCTACGGCGAGGATGACCGAATGACGTTGGACCGCCGCGACGATCCGCCGGGCGTCGGCTTCCACCGGCGCCATCGGTTTCTCCAGCAGGATGTGGTAGCCCAGCTCCGCGAAGGCCACCGCGGGGTCGACGTGCAGGTGGTCCTGGGTCGCGATCACGACGGCGTCGGCGAGCCTGCCGGCTGCGGCCATCTCCGCCCAGTCATGGAAGGTTCCGGCGGGGGAGAGGCCGAACTCGGCGGCGAACCTCTCCCTGCGCTCCCGGTCGGGCTCGGCGACGGCCACGATCCGTCCGCGTCCGGTCCTCACCGCCTCCCTGGCGTAGATGAATCCCCGCATCCCCGCGCCGAGCACGGCAAGACTCACAGTCATTAATCTCGTATCTCCGGCATGCCAGGTGACTAATAATGGAATACATCATTAGTGGCGGCACGACGAAAGAGTCAAGAGGGGATGCCATGGAAGGTGTCGGGGGCGACCTCCAGAGGTTGCGCCAGCTGAATTCGCTCGCCAGCCTGCACGCGTTACGCGGTTCGCCGCCGCTCACGCTCGCCGAGCTCGCGCGGCGCACCGGCCTGTCCCGGGCCTCGATCAACGAGGTGATGGCGGACCTGATGGACCGGGGGTGGGTGGCGGAGGTGCCCCCCGCCCCCGGTGCCATGGGCCGGCCGGCGCGCAGATACCGGTTCCGTTCGGACGCCGGATACGTGCTCGGTCTGGACATCGGCGTCGACAAGGTGCGCGCGGCCATCACGGACCTGAACGGCGAGGTGATCGCCGGCGGGCGCACGGCCGTGGGGGCGGAGACGCCCAGACAGGAACGGCTGGACGCCGTGGACCGGGCCATAGCGGCGTGCCTGGCCATGTCGAACGTGCCGGTGGCGGACATCTGGGCGATCACGGCCGGCACCGTCGGCGTGGTGGATCTGGAGGGCCGGGTGACCACGGTCTACGCGATTCCCGACTGGGCGGGGGTGGACCTCCCCGGGCATCTGGGCAGGATGTTCGGGCAGCCGGTGCTCGTCGCCAACGACAGCAAGCTCGCCGCCCTCGCCGAGCAGCGGCTCGGCGTGGCGCGCGAGGTACGCGACCTCGTCTACCTGCACGCGGGGCGCAGGCCCGGCGCGGCGATGATCGTCGACGGCAAACTCCACCGGGGCTTCAGCGGCGCGTCGGGCGAGGTCGGGCTGCTGGACGCGGTGCGCTGGATCCACATGGCGGAACACCTCGAACGATGTCCCGGGTTCGCGGGGCATCCGCCGGACCAGATCGCGGGGCTGGTGTTCGAGGCGGCACGCGCGGGCGGTCCCGCGGCCCTCGACGCGGTCGGGCGATATGCGGCCGACCTCGCGATCGGGGCGGCGGCCCTGATCCTCACCCTGGACCCCGAACTGGTCGTACTGGGCGGTGGTTTCTCCCGCTCGGGCGACGTGCTGCTCCAGCCGCTGCGCCGGGCCCTGGAGCCGTTGTGCCTGCGCATGCCCGAGATCCGGCTGTCGAGCCTCGGTGAGGACTCGGTGGTGCTCGGAGCCGCCTGCCTGGCCATCGACCACGTGAACCGGCTCCTGCTCTCGGCCGACGACCCCCTGCTCGCGCTCAGCGCGCCGAGGGCGGTCACGTGAGGCGGCCGCTGCCGTGGCCCGGCTGCCGCAACGCCCGTGACCTCGGAGACCTGCCGGGAGTCCGGGAGCGCGCGCTGATCCGGTCGGAGGGCCACGAACGACTCACGGCGGAAGGCCGGCGGGCGCTGCTGGCCTACGGCGTCAGCCGGGTGATCGACCTGCGTCTCCCCGCCGAGTGCGAGCGGCTGCCCAGCCCGTTCGCCCGTTCTCCCGTGTACCGCAACGTGTCGGTGCTCGGCCCGCGGGACGTCCTGCTCGCCGGCATGGGCGCCGACCTCGCCGAGATCTACCGGGTGATCCTCGACGACTTCGCCGCGTACGTCACCTCGGCCGTGGCGGCGGTCGCCCAGGCCCCGCCGGGCGGGGTGGTCGTTCACTGCCACTCCGGACGTGATCGCACGGGCCTCGTCACGGCTCTCGCCCTCAGGGTCGCCGGGGTGTCCCGCGCGCTCGTCGCCGAGGACTACGCGCTCACCGCGGCCCATCTCGGGCTTGAGGAGGACGCGGACGACACGGCCCGCGCGCACTTCGAGCAGACCCGGCCGGAGACGATGCTGGCCACGCTGGACCACCTGGACAGCCGGTACGGCGGCGCGCTGCCGTACCTTCTCGGCCACGGGATGCGGGAGGCCGATGCGCGCGCTCTTAAAGGACGTATTTGTGCGGACCTATTGACGTGAAGACCGGCATCTCCATACTTGCGATGTAGACCATCGAAAGTATGGCGCTGCCGCCCCGCGGCGGACACTTGCGTGCACCCCCCTGGAGGTTCCCATGGCCCGACGTCTGTCGTGCCTGATCACCGGCACAGTGGTCGCCACCACCATGCTCAGCGGTTGTGGTGGAGGCGGCACGGACGGTGGCGGCCCCGTCGAGATCTCCTACGGCATCTGGGACATCGAGCAGCAACCGGCGCTGGAGCAGGCGGCGGCCGAGTTCAGCAAGCGCAACCCCGATGTCAAGGTCAAGATCCAGGTCACGGGCTGGGACGAGTACTGGGCCAAGCTCAAGGCGGCGGCGACCGGCGGCGCGGCACCCGATGTCTTCTGGATGAACGGCCCCAACTTCAAGCTCTACGCCTCCAACGGCATGCTGCTCCCCCTGGCGGACAGGATCGCCGCCGAAAAGGTGGACATGTCGGTCTTCCCGCAGCCTCTGGTGGACCTCTACACCTATGAGGGCAAGTCCTACGGCCTTCCCAAGGACTTCGACACGATCGGCCTCTGGTACAACAAGAAGCTGTTCGACGCGGCCGGCCTGAAATACCCGGACGAGTCGTGGACCTGGGACGACCTGCGGGCCGCGGCGAAGAAGCTGACGACGGCGGACAAGAGCGTCCAGGGGATCGCGGCGGAGCTCAACAACCAGGCCACCTTCTACAACACCATCGCCCAGGCCGGCGGCTACGCCCTCTCCCCGGACGGCACCACGTCCGGCTACGACCAGCCCGCCACCATCGAGGGGCTGAAGTTCTGGACCGACCTCATCAAGGACGGCCTGTCCCCCACGCAGCAGCAGATGACCGACAGCAAGCCGGTCGAGATGTTCGAGTCGGGCAAGGTCGCGATGTACTACTCGGGCAGCTGGTACGCGACCCGATTCAACAAGAACACCGCCACCAAGGACACGATCGACGTGGCCCCGCTGCCCGCCGGCAGGAAACGGGCGGTCGTCACCCACGGCGGCGCCAACGTGGTGTCCGCCAAGTCGGAGCACGCGGACGCCGCATGGAAGTTCGTCCGCTTCCTCGGCTCCAAAGACGCCGCCGACATCATCGGCCGCTCCGGTGCGGTCATCCCCGCCTACGCCGGAACCCAGCAGGCGTGGATCGACTCGGCTCCGCAGTTCCACCTGAAAGTCTTCATCGACCAGCTGGCGGTCTCCGTCCCCTATCCCAGCTCCAAGAACACCGCCGGATGGATGGACGAGGAGCCGAAATACCTGTCCAAGGCCTGGACCGGTGAGGTCGGCATCGAGGAGGCCGCCAAGGACCTCGCGGCGAAGATGAACGCCTCGCTCGCCCAGGAAAAGTGACCTCGTCGATGACGGCGCACGCTTCCGCCGAGACCTCTCCGAGCCTGGAGGGCCCTGCTCCCGGCTCGGAGGGCCCCTCGGGGTGGCGCGCGTTCGGCGGACGCCGCCGCAGCGAAGCCCTCTGGGGTCTGCTCATGATCGCCCCCCTGGGGCTGGGCCTCGCGGTCTTCTACCTGTGGCCCATCGCGCAGACGTTCTACTTCGGGTTCACCGAGTGGGGGCCGTTCGGCGGCAGCGAGTGGACGGGCCTGGCCAACTACGAACGCCTCCTCGCCGACGAGGAGGTCTGGACCGCCCTGCGCAACAGCATCGCCTACACCGCTCTGGTGCTCCTGGGCGTCCCCGTCGCCATCGTGTTCGCGGCGCTGCTGAACCAGCGCCGGCTGCGCGGCCGCGGGATCTTCCGCACGGTGTACTTCCTGCCGGTGGTCACCATGCCGAGCGCGGTCGCGATGCTCTGGCAGTATCTGTACAACGGCGACTTCGGCGTGCTGAACCAGCTACTGGCCCTGGTCGGCGTCGACGGCCCCTCGTGGGTGGCCGATCCCCGCACCGCGATCTACGCACTCGCCGCGATCGGTGTGTGGATGGCCTTCGGCTACAACCTCGTGATCCTGATGGCCGGGCTGCAGAACGTGCCGAAACAACTCTACGAAGCCTCCGCCATCGACGGAGCCGGCCCGGTCCGCCAGTTCGTCTCCATCACCGTGCCGATGCTCAGCCCGACCATCTTCTTCGTCTCGGTCATCTCGGTGATCGGCACGCTGCAGATGTTCGACCTGGTCTATCTGATGATGCCGGCCGGCAGCCCGGCGCTGCCGGCCACCCAGACGATCGTGCATCTCTTCTACTCCACGTCCTTCGTGCGGAACGACCCGGGGTACGGCGCGGCCATCGCCTTCGTGCTCTTCGTCGTGATCGCGCTGCTGACCGCGGTGCAGTTCCGGATCCAGCGCAGGTGGGTGCACTATGTATAGCCGCCGGTGGGCGCTGGCCGCCTCCTACGCCGTCCTCCTCGTGGGTGCGGTCCTCGTCGTCGGCCCCTTCGTCTGGCAGGCCCTGACCTCGGTCAAGTCCTTCCAGGACTCGGTCCGCATCCCGCCGGTGGTGCTGCCGTCCCCGTGGGACTGGTCAGGCTACGCCCGTGTCTTCGAGGTGATGCCGCTCGGCCGCCAGTTCGTCAACACCGTGCTGATGGCGGCCGGGCGCACCGTCGCCCAGTTGATCTTCTGCTCGCTGGCGGCCTTCGCCTTCGCCCGGCTGGAGTTTCCCGGACGCCGGTTCTTCTTCGGGCTGTTCCTCGTGGTGCTGATGGTGCCGTCGCAGCTGTTCGTCATCCCCCAGTTCCTCATCATGCAGCAGCTGGGCTGGCTCAACACGATCCAGGCTCTGATCGTGCCGGGCATGTTCAGTGCCTTCGGCACATTCCTGCTCCGCCAATTCTTCGTCGGCCTGCCCCGGGAGCTGGATGAGGCGGCCGAGCTGGACGGGTGCGGGCCGCTTCAGAGGTACTGGCGCATCCTGCTGCCGCTGAGCAAGCCGGGGCTGATCGCGCTCGCCGTGCTCACCCTGCTGTGGTCGTGGAACGACCTCATGTGGCCGCTCATCGTCAACACCGACCCCGAGATGATGACCCTCTCCGCAGGCCTGGCGGCGCTCAGCGGCCAGCACAACATCGAGTACCCCGCGCTCATGGCGGGTTCGCTGATGGCCACCGCCCCGGTGATCGTCATCTTCGCGATCCTGCAGAAACAGGTCATCGAAGGCATCGCCAACACCGGCGGCAAATCCTGATCATCGGTCCCCCTCCTCCCCCAAGGGCGATGCGTGATGTCAAAAACCCCCCAATTCATCACATTCATTGTCATTTCCCTCTTATCAGTGCTGGCTGTACACCCCGCACCGGCTCAGGCCGCCGTGGCCGTCAGACCGAAGATCATGCAGTTCAACCTGGCCGGCGGAGAGTGGTGGAAGGGCACGAAGACCCCTGCCGTCAACGCGATCGCCACCACCGCGCGGCAGGTCCGGCCCGATGTGATCACACTCAACGAGATCTGCCGCGACCAGTACGAAGCCCTGCGGAACATGTTGAAGCCCGCCGACGGCAACGGCTGGCAGATAACCGGGTGGGACTTCCACGCCGAGGCCGACAGCCTGAAGTACACCCGCTGCCTGGGCCTCAAGGGGACGAGTGAACCCTGCTACGCCGCGGGCACCTGCCACCTGGCGGTCGGTTCGGCCATCCTGACCCGTCTGAACGCGAGCGACCGGAAGCTGTGGGACCTGCCGGGTTTCATCCGCGGCGACGGCGCCGAGTACAAGATGCTCTGCGTCAGAACCTGGCTGCCGGTCGAAACCTCACCGGCACGCAACCAGTACTCCCAGGTCTGCGTCACGCATCTGGATCCCGTCGGCGGAGTCGTGGACCCGGCCAAGATGGCGGGCGGTTGGAGCTCGTTCTGCCTGCCGAAGACCGCGACCTGGCCAGGGGAGGACATCCGGCACTGCCAGGCGAGCGTGATCCGCGCCCGGCTCGAAGAGAACATGATGATCCCGGACGCCAACGGGCACTACGCGCCCCTGCTGGTCGCGGGAGATCTGAACCAGAGGCTGGACGAGGTCGCCTTCACCTCCTACCCGGAGGTCCAGCAGCGTGCCGCCCAGGTCACCCCCGGCCGCCGCTACTTCGGATTCTCCGACTTCCAGCTGCCCGGAACGGTTCCCCTGAAGTTCCACTACCGGGAGGCGGGGGCGGCCACCGACCCGTGGACCTTCTGCAACGTCCCCGGCGTTCCCACGGACGCCCTGCCGCCGGTCGACGTCTCCTGCCGGCTCGACCACACCCCCGTGAAACTCGACCACGTCGTGTACCAGACCGAGTACTGGCACACCCCCACAGGCCAGGCGACGACCATGTACCGCACCCCTGGCGACAGTTCCTCCGGTCTGCTCTCCGACCACCGACGTTACGACGCCCAGCTGACCTGGCAGCCGCTCCCGCCACTGAGCTGACGAGCGCATCCCCGACAGGCTGACGCGACCCCCGACCCGAGCGCATCCCCGACAGGCTGACGCAACCCCCAACAGAGGAGAACATGTGCGCACCCCCCTCCGCCGCAGGATCGCAACGGCAGCGTGCCTGGCCCTGACGGCACTCGTCGCGGCCCAGCCGGGCCCGGCCCAGGCCCAGCCGCGTGAAGATCCCGTGGACGTCCAACTGCTGTCCATCACCGACTTCCACGGC